>NZ_CAXTNP010000014.1:0-40193 GCF_964245575.1 uncultured Nostoc sp.
GGATTGGGGATTGGGGATTGAGTTTTTCCCTATTCCTTCATTTTCCTGGTTGCAAGAAAAGACCAATTCCATTATGAATACGAGCAGCTGTACTAGGCGATCGGTCGAGTAGTTGTCCTCCTAAGTAAAGGCTGGTAGAACTACCACCATCTAAATTTAGGGCATCCACACAGCCCATTTGTTGCAGCAATTGGGCATGTTCTGCCAAATTAGGGCCATAACCGCCTGGACGATTATGGACAGCAGTAATCATCAGTGTGCCTGTTGCCGTTGTGCAAATACCGCTACGAATAGCCTTTTCGGCAATAAAGGCATTGCTGAATTTTTCGGCTTTGGCATCAAGGACAATTTGACGATTTTGGACTAATAGCGGCCCGGCTCCGATAATGTGGGGATAACGACTAAAATCTGTGGGAACAGTGGCGCTGGAAATACTTACTGTGGTTCCAATAGGTAGCTGTGAGGCAGCACTAGCAGCATTGGCACGTAAGCTTAGTAGGTAGCCATCCTGGGGAATGGGAACGGCCGTCTCACCAACTTTGCCGCCTGGTAACTGTTGAGTAATTTGGTCTTTCTGTACGACTAGAATAATTTCATTATCTGTCAAGGGCGTATAAGTTGATCCCCAAGCTGGGGTGTAACGGGCAATGCCACTCTGAACGTAGCCGCTATTGAGGAACAGAATTGGTAGGCGCTGGTCATTTGCTGTAATTAAAGTTTCTTCTAAAGTGAGACGACCGAAGTAAAATTGGCCAGAATCATTCCAAGCGATCGCACCCCGGTTGAGAATGGGGCCTGATAACCACTGACCATCTCGACGAATTGCACCCAATGGCAATCTGTTATTGCGGTTAAAATAACCACCGTTAATTCCAGCTACTGCTAAGTAACGTTGTGCTGTTTGAATTAAGGGAGCAGTACCCGCAAGCCCATCAGGACTAGCCCACATAGGTTTCAGCCTTAGCCAAAATTTACGAGGATTAACTTCTAACCAAACCACCGGGAAGCGTTCTGTGCCTAAGTTGACATAATGCTGTCGCCAGCGCAATCCTGGGGCCCAAGTAATATCTCTTTCTTCTAGAGGATCGGGTCGAATATCGATAATCAGGCGATTGGGGTTATCTACAGTACTAACTTGAGGCGATAGACCAAAGGGAACGCTCAGACTAATAATGGTTTGGTTTTTCACTATTTCCACTTGTTGAATCAGTGGTTCAGGGGCTGGGGCTGGTGCTGGTGGTATTGGTTGTGTTGGTGTAACTGGTAATAATTGTTTAAGCAAGTTTGGCAGCAATGTTGGTGCTACTGCTGGCGCTGCTGGTGGCTGAGGGGTATAGCGTTCTATCAAAACGGGATCGGCTATTCCATCCAGGGTAATTGTCCACTTTCGATTTGGCGGTGTAGTGGATTTTGGGGTTGGTGTGTCTGGATCAGAGGATGGAGTTTGGGGTTTTGCGATCGCTGACCCTTGTGCAACTTGCCAGGGAGTTGGACGATCTAAATCGATAAGAATCCAAGCCTGTTGCAAAGGGGCACTTGCCTCTGAAGGTTGCTGGCTCTGAACAATATTTGTAATTTGTGCTTTTGGGGTAGCAATCATCAAAATGTTGCCATTGGTTCGGATTTCCCATCCAGATGTTTGAGCAAAATTGCTAATATCCAGATAGCGATATGCTCCTAGTAGCTTGGTGGATAAAACCAGTGGCTTTGTCACCGATGAAAACCACTGTATTGGTTGCCTTGCTGAGTTACTACTGTTTAAGAAATTTACTCCAATTAATTGCCTAAATGCCCCATCACTCAGATGAGTTGTAATCCGACCAGCTTTTCCAGGTCGCTGGAACCAAGTTCCTGGTAAAGTACGACCATTGAGGGAAATTTGATTACCAGAGGATACTACGCCTGTTAAAGCAGGTGCAGGTGACTGGGAGATGAGCCTGGGTATTGATTGGGCGTTTTTTGGGGACTCCTGGGCGTTGGCAGCACAGGTAGTAGTTAAGTATAGTGTTATTAAAAATATTGGTGACACAGTAGCCCAGAAAAATCTGCGTTCGCCTTTGGCGATGGCAAAGCCATCGCTAATCCTTGATTGACAACAATTCGGCATTTTTACCATAATTTACTTAGTATTATCGAAAACTATCACCCAAGGTATAAACTAATTATTTGTAAATATAAAAATAACATGAGTTTGTTTGGTAAAAAACATGGTATTCTATATATTGGCTAGTCATCTCTTTTATAGATTAACCAATTTATTTAGACGCTAAAGCCACTGCAATCAAGTGTTTTAACTGGCACTAATTCTAACCACACTATACACGGTAGTCTTGATTATCAAAACTGGATTAAGATATTCAATCCTGACTGAACGTTGCTAGTGTGGTTACTTCAGTAAGGTTTAGTTAATAGTAATACATGTGCCAAGTGGTAAGCGGCAAAACTCTAGACAAGAACAAAAATATTTGGAAATTGTCAAATGGGTATATTTTGTAATACGCTGATTTTATTGCTGGATCAGGATAACCAAATAATTACTAATTCGTAATTTGTAATTCGTAATTAAAAAGGTATTCTAGCTCACACTAAATTTTTAATTCAATGATTAACAAGACAATGGAGGGTACAACCCCCCACTGATTGCAACTACGAATTAAGGTAGCGTAGCGTTACTGAGTCCTCGATCGTCACGATCAATTACGAATTATTTTGACTTTGGCTTGAAAAAATAGTACAGCGTTCAGTTTTAGTTTTGTTTCAGGTGAGCCGAAATAGGCTCTATGAGTAGCTAGCGTGCATCTGGAAAAAGGGAATTGAGAAAATACTTAGCTTCACAATATAAAAAAGAAACTGTCAGGACAAAAATGATGTCTTGGCGGAGGTAACTTGTCTAACACCGCATAAATACATAAAAAATACGCAAGAATTTTAACACGGGTGAACTAACAAAGTAAAACCGAAGTTAAAATTTTTTTTCCCTAAATTTCGGTGCTTGTATATTTTTCCATCGCTGAATTTAGAAATTTTTTCCCATAACGTAGTGGCAAAATTGGTAACTCAATACTTCAGGAACAGGGTATGAATAATAAACCGATGAATCAAGACCAACAAATCACAGCGGATATAAACTCCAGAGATACCTATCAAGGGCAAAAGTGGTTAGTAGAGGAACGAGATGCCTGTGGTGTAGGTTTTATTGCTCATCGTCAAAATCATACCAGCCACGAAATTGTCGAAAAAGCCTTAGCTGCTTTAACCTGCTTAGAACACCGGGGAGGTTGTAGCGCCGATCAAGATTCTGGTGATGGTGCTGGAGTATTGACAGCTATCCCTTGGGAGTTGTTCCAACAAGACTTTGCCCAAAGACAGAAGGAATTTTCATCCACCAATAATATAGCTGTGGGGATGATATTTCTACCACAAGACCAGGAAGCAGCACAAAAAGCTAGGGCGGCAGTTGAGCAAGTAGCTGCTGAAGAAAAATTCATTATACTTGGTTGGCGAGTTGTGCCAGTGCAACCTGATTTACTTGGGGTACAAGCAAGAGAAAATCAACCCCAGATTGAACAAGTTTTGTTAGCTTCTGTTGACAAGAGTGGCGATGAATTAGAACGACACTTGTATATTACCCGCCGCCGAATTAGTAAAATTGCAACCAATATCTCAGAAGAATTTTATATCTGCTCGTTGTCAAGCCGCACAATTGTCTACAAAGGCATGGTGCGTTCTGCCGTATTGGGCAGCTTTTATGACGATTTAAAGAATCCAGCTTATAAAAGTGCCTTTGCTGTCTATCACCGCCGCTTTAGTACCAACACAATGCCCAAGTGGCCCCTAGCCCAACCAATGCGGCTTTTGGGTCACAACGGCGAAATCAATACTTTATTGGGTAACATTAACTGGATGATGGCACGAGAAGCTAGCCTGAATCATCCTGTATGGGGCGATCGCATCAAGGAACTCAAGCCATTAGTTCATATTGATAACAGCGACTCAGCTACCCTAGACAACGTACTGGAATTGCTGGTGTGTTCTGGACGCAGCCCCTTGGAAGCTTTAATGATTATGGTTCCAGAGGCTTACCAAAATCAGCCTTCTTTATGTGACTCTCCAGAAATTGTTGATTTCTACGAATATTACAGTGGTCTGCAAGAAGCATGGGACGGGCCAGCACTTTTAGTATTCAGCGATGGCAAAAAAGTTGGTGCAACACTAGATCGTAATGGTTTAAGACCAGCTCGCTATGTGATTACCAAAGATGACTACATTGTTGTAGCTTCGGAAGCTGGTGTAGTGGACTTTCCAGAAGCCGATATTGTCGAGAAAGGTAGACTCGGGCCAGGGCAAATGATTGCTGTGGATTTAGTAAATCATGAAGTCCTAAAGAATTGGGAGATTAAGCAGCGCATTGCCAAGCAGCACCCTTATGGTGAATGGCTACAACAGTACCGTCAAGAATTAAAGTCATTGGTCATTGGTGATCCGTCATTAGCAAATGGCAAAGGACAAGTGACAATTGACAAGCAAACATTGCTTCAGCTGCAAACTGCCTTTGGCTACACCACAGAAGATGTGGAAATGGTGATTCATCCAATGGCGATCGCAGGTTCAGAGCCGACTTTCTGCATGGGGGATGATATTCCTTTAGCAGTGCTGTCACAAAAGCCCCATCTGCTTTATGACTATTTCAAACAACGCTTTGCTCAGGTGACGAACCCGGCGATTGATCCCCTGCGGGAAAAGCTAGTGATGTCTCTGAAAGTCGAACTGGGTGAACGAGGTAACTTATTAGAACCCAAGCCAGAATATGCTCAAAGATTAAAACTCGAATCGCCAGTGTTAACGGATGCTGAATTAGAGGCGATTAAGCTGTCGGGATTTGCTATGGCTGAGTTGTCAACCCTATTTGCGATCGCCAGTGGGCCTGAAGGATTAAAAGCCGCAGTCCAATCTTTACAAGCACAAGCAGCTGAATCAGTCCGCGCAGGTGCAAAGATTTTAATCTTAAGCGATAAGGGAAATGACGGTATCAGCCCAGAAAATACATACATTCCTCCCCTGTTAGCAGTGGGTGCTGTACATCATCACCTGATTCGGGAAGGGTTGCGAATGAAAACATCCCTGATTGTCAATACTGCCCAATGCTGGAGTACTCATCACTTTGGTTGTCTCATTGGCTACGGTGCTGGTGCAGTCTGCCCGTATATGGCTTTGGATACGGTGCGTGATTGGTGGTCTGATCCCAAAACTCAAAAGTTAATGGGCGTGCAAAAAATTTCAACCCTCACCCTAGAACAAGCTTTAGGAAACTATCGCAAAGCAGTAGAGTCAGGTTTGCTAAAAATTCTCTCCAAGATGGGAATTTCTCTGCTCTCCAGCTATCAAGCAGCCCAAATCTTTGAAGCTATTGGGATTGGTGGAGATTTAATTGAACTAGGATTTTGTGGTACGACTTCCCGCATCGGTGGTTTGAGTGTTAGCGAACTCGCTGATGAAGTGCTTTCCTTCCACAGCAAAGCTTTCCCAGAAGTGACAGCCAAGAAGTTACAAAACCTGGGCTTTGTGCAGTACCGTCCTGGCGGCGAGTACCACATGAATAGTCCAGAAATGGTTAAAGCGTTGCATAAGGCTCTAGATGGCAAAAACTACGACCACTACGAAGTTTATAAAAAGCACCTCCAAGGTAGACCAGTAACAGCCTTGCGTGACTTGTTGGACTTCCAAGGCGAGCGCACCCCAATTCCCATAGAAGAAGTAGAGTCGGTAACTGAAATTGTCAAGCGCTTTTGCACCGGTGGCATGTCTTTAGGTGCTTTGTCAAGAGAAGCCCATGAAACTTTAGCGATCGCCATGAACCGCATTGGCGGTAAATCTAACTCTGGAGAAGGCGGCGAAGACCCAGTGCGCTATACAGTTTTAGATGATGTAGACGAGTCTGGTCATTCCTCAACCCTACCTCATTTAAAAGGATTGCGGAATGGTGATAAAGCCTATAGTGCCATCAAGCAAGTTGCATCGGGACGCTTTGGTGTGACGCCAGGGTACTTAGTCAACGCCAAACAAATTGAAATCAAAATTGCCCAAGGTGCTAAACCTGGGGAAGGTGGACAGCTACCAGGGCCAAAAGTGAGCCAATACATTGCGATGTTAAGGCGATCGAAGCCAGGTGTAACGCTGATTTCGCCGCCACCGCACCACGATATCTATTCAATTGAAGACTTAGCACAACTGATTTTTGATCTGCACCAAATTAATCCCAAAGCAAAGGTGTCGGTGAAGCTAGTTGCAGAAGTTGGGATTGGCACGATCGCTGCTGGTGTAGCCAAGGCAAACGCTGATATTATCCAGATTTCTGGTCATGATGGTGGTACAGGTGCATCGCCACTAAGTTCGATTAAACATGCTGGCTCACCGTGGGAACTCGGTTTAAGTGAAGTGCATCGCGTCTTGATGGAAAATAGCCTGCGCGATCGCGTGATTTTGCGCGTAGATGGCGGACTCAAGAGTGGCTGGGATGTGGTAATAGGTGCATTGATGGGCGGTGAAGAATTCGGTTTCGGCTCCATCGCCATGATTGCTGAAGGCTGTGTCATGGCGCGAGTTTGCCACATGAACACCTGCCCTGTGGGTGTTGCTACTCAAAAAGAAGAACTCCGTAAGCGGTTTACGGGAATGCCGGAACAGGTTGTCAACTTCTTCTACTTCATCGCTGAAGAAGTGCGTAGTTTGTTAGCAAGACTAGGTTACCGTTCTTTATCAGAAATAATTGGACGTGCAGATTTGTTGAAACTGCGTCCAGAAGCAAAACTCACCAAAACGCGATCGCTGAACCTGGACTGTTTACTTAAGCTACCAGATACCAGAGACAATCGTAGTTGGTTGCTGCATGAAGAAGTCCACAGTAACGGCGTGGTTTTGGATGACAAGATGCTTGCCGATCCCGACATTCAGACTGCCATTAGGGATCAGTCCACTGTTACCAAGACTTACCCTATTGTCAATACTGACAGAACAGTAGGCACAAGATTAGCGGGAGCGATCGCTTCTCAATACGGTGACAGCGACTTTGAAGGACAAATTAATCTCAACTTCACAGGTAGTGTTGGGCAAAGCTTTGGTGCGTTCAACCTCCCTGGTATCATTCTCACCCTGCAAGGAGAGGCGAACGACTACGTAGGTAAAGGGATGCATGGTGGTGAAATCATCATCAAACCTCCAACTGATGCTATCTATAACGCATCACAAAACGTGATAATTGGCAATACGTGCCTCTATGGTGCTACTGGTGGCATGTTATTTGCCAACGGTTTAGCAGGAGAGCGCTTTGCTGTAAGAAACTCCAAAGCCATCGCAGTGATTGAAGGCGCTGGGGATCACTGCTGTGAATACATGACTGGTGGTGTGATTGTCGTCCTTGGCAAAGTAGGACGTAACGTAGCAGCCGGAATGACTGGTGGACTGGCGTACTTCTTAGATGAAAACGACTCATTTCGAGAGTTAGTCAACCCAGAAATTGTCAAAATCCAACGGGTGATTACAGAAGCAGGTGCAAAGCAATTGCAAGAGTTAATCAAAACTCATGCGGAACGCACTGGTTCACCAAAGGCGAATAAAATTCTGCAAAACTGGGAAGAATTTTTGCCGAAATTCTGGCAGTTGGTACCACCTTCTGAAGCTGATAGTCCCGAAGCTGATCCGCAAAAAAACACAACTGAGTTCAGTTTAGTCAGCAGTCATTAGTAACTGTAACCATTCTCCCGTCAAAGAAGCAGCACAAACAGGTACTTTGCGAAAACCCCTTTGGATACCTAAAGCAGTTACCTGAATTTACCCCTTAAAAAGACTGTAGAGAAAAAATATATTCCCCCTTTTTTAGGGGGAATATCACTAAATAATTCACAACTGGACTTTAGACTAAGGCAACAAAAGTGACTGAGCAATCAAATCCTATGAAAGTCTAGGTAGTAAAGTCGATATCAGCACTGTCCTTAAATCTATCTAATTTGATTGAAGTACACGACGTTAGGACTTACGCACTGTACAAATGCATCGTGATATGCATTAACAAAAGTAGGTTGTTTCAGGCTTTTTTTAATTATCCTGCGCTCGTAAATAGACCATGCTGTAGGGGCACAGCATTGCTGTGCCCTTACGAAAGATGTGGTTGTTAAATTTATCCATATTTGATATTTCTTGTGAATGCGTAAGTCCTAGACGTGTTAAATTTAACTCCAATTGCTCTGATTAATTTTTCGTTACATACTTCTAAATTTCCCCGCCGACTTACTTACACATAATTAATAATTATTACTTTTTGTTAGCAAGCAACTTTAGGTCTGCATCTTCCATTTCTAAAAGCTCTGGAATAGTCACAAAGCGATAGCCTTGCTTTCTAAAGTTGTTAATAATTTTTGGTAAAGCTTGTACAGTTCTGGAACGGTTACCACCACCATCATGCATTAGCACAATACCACCAGGTTTTGAATCTTTCATCACGTTATTGATCAACTTTGGTACAACTGGCTTATTGTAGTCTGTAGAGTCAGCTGACCACATCACCACAGTATATTTTTGGCCTTTAGCGTAAGCAGCTAATCCATTATGCAGGATGCCACCAGGCGGTCGGAAGAGATTTGTTTTAGCTCCTGTAACTTGATAAATTAGGTCTTCTGTGCGATCAATTTCAAAAGCAGCTGCTTGTGGATTCATGAAGTGATACCAGTGATGCCAAGTATGGTTGGCAATGACGTGACCTTGAGCTACAATTTGCTTTCCTAATTCTGGATAATTTTTTAGGTTCTGCCCGATGACAAAAAACGTCCCTTTGATATTATTTGATTTCAGAATATCTAGTACTTGCTCTGTAGTCTGAGGCCAAGGGCCATCATCAAAGGTGAGAGCAATTACTTTCTCCCCTTGAGTGAGTTTTGCCGCTTTAACTATTGCCCCTTGAAAACGTGATGGTATAGCGTAGGATAACCCTTTTATTTGTGCTTCTTGCTGCCAACTTGTAAGCATCGCCGCCTTTAATTTCTCAATTCGCTGCTGAGTTCCTGCGTTTGCAGTTACATCCTTGACATTTATACTCTGTTTACTCTGAGCCTCCGAAGGATTTGGCCTTAAAAGCATCATGAAAGCAAGGCTAAAAACACCACATAAGGCAAGCAGTGCAATTAATATTCCTTCTGGCCACAGAAACGACTTATTGTTTTCCACCTGATAGCTCCTTCAAAGATCCAACCATCAACCACGTTATGACGGTACGTTATAGCACATTTTTTTAGATATTTTACATACCAGCTGCTTTCTGGTAATCCTGAAAATTGGAATCGGGAATAACGAAAATTCAAAATCGAGAAGACAGACTATATAGCTTTAACTGAAATCTAGATGCTATAGATTTGGGCGATCGCTTATACAATAGTTGATACTATTTAATGTCAATCCATTTATAAAAGGCGAGGTCTGAACTTTCACATTCTTACCACTAGCTCTAAGAAGGAGCGCAATCGAATAATTAATGACACCCCAAAATCCTCTTTATTGGAGTTCTGAATTAGTTTCTGTCTTTCACTTCACCGCTAAGAGGATGTTTGAAAAGTCCTCTTCACGATAGCAAAATGTTCTAGATCCCCCAAAATCCCCCGATAAATTGGGGGACTTTGATTCTTCCTCCTTTTTAAGAGGGGTTAGGGGGGATCAATAAGTACAAAGATACAGCCAACCACTTTTCAAACAATCTCTAAGGCAGCATTATCCTTTTAAGTTTTATAACTTTGCAAATAAGATGTAGCCCAACTGTCACGCCTACAATTTGCATTTTTTGTGGGCTGAAGTTTTTATAGCAAGACTTTCTGACAGGAAAGCTGTATAATTTGTAGCTAAGTAAATTATTTAATTAACATACAAAACTACTTACAAGGGGCGGGGTATCTTTCAGAAAAGACTCTAATAAACTATTAGCTCTATTCTTGATAAGATATATCTTACTGCCTGCTGCCATTGCTTCCTTTTTAAGAAAAAGTTAAATTTTTAACTTCCAGAATGTTGCCTTGAACTTTCTATGAAATAGACAGACGAAAATTGATTAAATATAGTTTCTCATTGCCAAGGGGCATTTATTCGTTAATCTAGATACTTTTAAATCATTCAGCAAAAATGATTTTATTAACAGCCTAACTCGGTTTTTGATGCTGATACTTAAGCCTAAATTACTAGTAGCTTTTTGTCTGTTAATTTTCTTCTTGATCGTAAGGTAGATTTATATATTATTAATAGTACAATATAGTATATACTGTCACAGTAAAATTACGCAATTTATTCACATCTTTACAGCCAAACTGTTAAAATAGGATTTAATTGGTATATATATATACTAGTAATGAAATTCAGTAGAATCAGTTGACGTACAATTCAGAATATGCAAGATTTTTGAAATACACGTAGTCGCGTGATACAGATAAAATGATGCAACGTGAAACCCAACATTCATCGGGGTGTTGGATCTCATGCTTCGCTGCGCGACGCTGACGCGAACGACCCAACCTACAAAATTTATTGCACTAATTTAGCTGTGCCACGCCACTACATATACTTAGATTTTTTCACGCAATCAAATCGGATTGATTACTCTAATTTAAAGCATTCGCTAAGGGACTTCCAAATCAAAAAATACTCGACTATTTGTTGTGGGGTCGAACGAAAAGCCCGCCTTGGGCTACGGGCGCTCGTGTCGCCCACCCCATAAGATTGGGTAATTTATTTGTTGGAAGTCCCTAAACTGTTTTGCCATTCAACGACCAATTTTCTGCTCAAAGAAAAAACCGACTGGCTGTATCGCTCTAACAATCGGTAACTGCTTTTTTAGCAGTAAGAAGCAAAATTGAAAATCATCTCATAACTTGCCTTATAATTGCAGCAATTAGAATTAAGATTTTTAATTATCTATCTAAAAATCCTAATTATCAGCTTATATTGCCTTAGACAGGTCATAGTTTATTTACAGTAGTTTTGCTTATCTTTGGTAGATGCGATAATTGTATTATTTAATATCTAGTATGGATTGATGCAGAATCCAGCTTGTTTATTAGTATACCTTTTGAGTCAAAATAATCAAGGTATTTGTTCCACTTCTTAAACTGGCTATAAACTTTTATGATTCCTCACGAAAGTGATGCAAAAGAAGAGCGTGCGTCGTTAAAAGTATGGCGTAGTTGGCAAGAAAATCTGATTTTAATTGCGATCGCATTGTGTTTGGCATTTCTGATCAGGACTTTTATCGCCGAACCCCGCTATATACCTTCTGATTCGATGCTGCCTACCTTACATACAGGCGATCGCTTGGTAGTTGAAAAAATATCCTACCATTTTCACCCTCCCATAACTGGGGATATTATTGTTTTTCAGCCACCCGCAGAACTACAACGTCGAGGATATCCCAAAGACCAAGCCTTCATCAAGCGGGTTATTGGCCAGCCTGGTGAGGTAATTAGTGTTGCTTCTGGCAAAGTCTATCTCAACGGTCAACCCTTGGCAGAAGACTACATCGCTGAACCCCCAAATCAACCATATCGACCAGTGAAAGTCCCAGAAGATGAGTTTTTTGTCATGGGAGATAACCGCAACGATAGTAATGACTCTCGTTATTGGGGCTTTTTACCCAGAGAAAATGTCATTGGTCGAGCAGCGTTTCGCTTTTGGCCTCTTGATCGTATTGGGTTCATTTAATCAATTTTGGATTTTAGATTTTAGATTTTTTCTTCAATTGAAAATCCGGCGTTGCACTGTAAGCGCACCAAAGGTGCGACTCAAAATCTAAAATTGGCAGAGTTAGGAGTTATTTTAAAACTTCTAACTTAAAACCTCAAATAATACATCAGTTGAGCGATCGCATCACCAGTTAACTCTAACCGCCGTTGGAAATCAGCCAAGTTACGGTAAGGCCCGGCTGATTGCCGATTTTGAACCACTGCTTGCGCTAGAGACAAATTTATAAATGGAATTTGGGCTAAATTTTCAACTGTTGCTGTATTTGGGTTGACTAAATGGTTCGGACTCTCTAAAGATTCGCGATCATAGTAAATAAAATTCAGCAGAGGCTTTAATGGTTCCAGGCGCGGCGCTGGTATAGCCAAAGCCGCAGCTATATCTTCAATACAGTAAAATTTAACACCCGAATGCGAAAGTTCTACAAGTGATCGCGCTTGGTGAATTGACAAACCTGGTAAGCGTAACCAATCATCTACAGTCGCTTGATTAGCATCAATGCGAATACCTAATTTAGCCGCTAGCTGAATTTCTTCCCCAGATTGTAGGCGATAGTAAGGATCGTTGAGGAGCTTGGCCCGGAGTTTTTGCAGCCTGGGGTTCAAAGGTAGCCAGTTATTCATGTTGTCGCTTACCTCAAGAAATCTGGTCTAGCAATTGGCGGCGCTTTTGCTCAAATTCATACTCTGAAATTAGCCCATCCTGGCGCAAAGCATCCAATTCACGCATTGCTTCAGCGATCGCTCCTACCTGATTACTCACCCGTTGTGAGTTTCTTGTTGCTGACTTGCCTAGATTAAAATTACGATCAAAAGCTTCTTCATCTTGGGCTAAATACCAAACTCCCTCAATGGCACTAGCTACCTTGGGGATCGGTGTCCAGGAAAGCAACACATACAAAATACCCCACAACGGCTGTCCCAGATAGAATTTATGTAATCCTGAAATTGTCAGCGTGCCAGAAAAAGCTAAAACAGCAGCAACACTTCGACTTTTGCGCTTAGTCAACATATTTCTAATAAATATACCAATACCACAGTTCCTGCAATCAGATAGTCAACTATCCTGCCTCGCCCTTCAGACTTTTAGATGGGAAATCCCACACATAATTTAGTCAGGACTTACGCAAACAATAGCCGAACACTTATTTTCTTTTTAGGGCAATTCATCTAGACGCTGCATCGGTGAGGGGGTCGCAGTCTTCTCTACGAGACGCTGCGCGATGGCGGTTCCCGTCGAAAGCGTTGCGTAAAGTTTACGGCATAGCAACTCTTAGAGACGCTACGCGAACGCTTAGAGCGACGCAGGAGCGTCTTGCGATAGCGCAGCGTAAAGCCTTCGGCATAGCAACTCTTAGAGACGCTACGCGAACGCTTAGAGCGAACGAGCGTCACCCCCGAACCCGGAGGGCTTAAGGCAGGGTATTGCCCCAGAGCGCGTGTACTTTTGCGTAAGTCCTATTAGTATTTGAAGAAATTTGAGTAAGTTTCACATGACTGTGCATTGAGCTTTGATGCTAATTTTAAGTTTTTAACAGCTTTATTACTACTATGTCACAGACCTTCCTACCGCCAAAATGGCTTGAACAGCTTTGTGATCCTTACGCTGTGCTAGGAATTTCTGTAATTGCTGATGAGCGTCAGATTTTTAAACGCTATCACGCTTTAGCGAAGCTGCTACATCCCGATCGCTATGCCAAAAGCTGCAATCCAGACCAAGAATTAGCAACGGCAATATTTAGCCATTTAATCAATCCAGCTTATGAACAACTGAAACATCAACAGAAGCGCTTGATGGCGATCGCTATACTGCGATCACAAGCGAGAGATTTGGAGCAGAAGCCTTTGTCTTCTCAAAGTGCCATAGCTGAGAAAATTATGGAAATGTCTACACCTCAAGCAGAATTGTTTTACGAAGAAGCGATCGCCTGCTATGCAGAAGATCAATACAAATCATTAGATCAGTTTTATCAGGTGACGCAACAAATTAGTACACTGAATTTAGTATACTTACGGTTACATAAACCAGACCTAGGAGCAACGCAAAAAGCTGTTAGCATTCTCTCTGAGGTAGAAGTTAAGCCAGTTGAATTGACATTCAATGAAAAAACTGATGTCAAACCAGTTGTGACAAACTACGCTCAACGTCACTACCAGCGAGCAATGGAGTATGTCAGGCTAGCCAAATGGCCCCTAGCCGTGCAAGAATTGCGCGATGCCATCAAATTAGAGCCAAATAACAGCGAATATTATGCCTTATTAGGTTTGGTACATCTCAAACAGGAATTTATCGGGATGGCTAGGGTTTACATCCGTCAAGCATTAAAACTGAACCCGCAAAATGCCCTAGCTTTAAAATACGCTCCCGGACTGAAAATTCAATCTTGTGAAAACACCAATCCTAAATCAATGGCTACAGCTATGAGTATTGCGGCTTTATTAAGTAGGTTTACTCAAAGGAAAGGTTCTCGAGTCAAGTGTTGAAATTTCGGTAAAAAACCGTACTAAAACCGAAGCTTCGTTACTAGATTACTCTCCTAGACTAAAATAATAATAGAAGTAAAACTATTAAACTGCTGAGTCTGAACACTCAGTTTAATATAAGCAATATGGGATTCTTCGATTCTGAGATAATTCAGCAAGAAGCAAAACAGCTCTTTGAGGATTATCAAGCACTAATTAAGCTTGGTAATGACTACGGCAAATTTGACCGCGATGGCAAAAAGCTATTTATTGAGCAAATGGAAGCCATGATGGATCGGTATCGCATCTTTATGAAGCGCTTCGAGCTATCAGAAGATTTCATGGCGCAAATGACAGTAGAACAACTGAAAACACAATTAGGTCAGTTCGGTGTCACCCCGCAACAAATGTTTGACCAAATGCACCTCACTTTAGAACGGATGAAAGCCGAGCTAGAAAAACAGGCTTAGTCAATTTTAAATTTTAGATTTTAGATTTTGGATTAATTGCCAATCCAAAATCCAAAATTCAAAATTCAAAATCCAAAATTATTGTGACTTGGGCCGAGAAAACTGGGAAGGTGACTTAAAGTTTTCTGCTGGTGTGTTCTTAAGTGCCTTCTCCATAAAATCTTTCCAGATGGGAGCAACCATAACACCACCTGTTGCATGGTCAGCTAATTGTCTGTTGTCGTCTCTCCCCACCCAAACAGCAGTTGTTAGTTGTGGCACAGTGCCAACAAACCAAATATCTTTTTCTGATGATGTTGTTCCCGTCTTCCCTGCGGCTGGGCGACCGATAGCAGCTCCTTTACCAGTACCTTCAGAAATTACCGATCGCATCACATCGATAATTGTTGCTGAGGCCCAAGGATCAAGAACTAGCTGTGGTTTAGGGGTATTGTCTAGCAACACGTTACCACTACTATCGGTGACACGGGCAATTACAGTTGGTGGCGACTGCCAGCCATAATTAGCAAAGGTAGCATAGGCACTAGCCATTTCCAAAGGTGTGACACCAATTGCACCAAGTGGCAAGGAAGACACAGGTTCCATTGGACTCATAATCCCCAAGGTACGGCAGGTTTCTATGACTCTATTCATTCCCACAGCCTTACCAACCTTGATCACGGGAATGTTGCGCGATTGGGCTAAAGCTCTGCGGATTGACATAGCTCCGCTAAAACCACCATCATAATTTCTAGGAAAGTACCAACCGTTACCATCTCGATAGCTAACTGGAGCATCTACCACCGTTGAGTCTGGTGTATATTTACCACTAGCAAAAGCAGTATAGTATACAAACGGTTTAAAAGAAGATCCGGGCTGGCGCTGAGATTGAGTTGCACGATTGAATTCACTGGTCTTAGGATCTATACCACCAACCAATGCTTTGATAAAATGTGTGCGTGGATCAACTGCTACCAGGGCCATTTGATTCTTAGATAATCCTTGCCCCAGAAGTGTTTTATGCCACTTAGTGACGGTTTCCTCTGCCATCATTTGGAAGTTGGCGTCAACCGTAGTTTGCACCCGCATCCCGCCTTTGAGCAGTGTCTCACGCCCAAACTTTTTAGCCAACTCCTGCGCTACGGTATTGGTTACATAAGGTAGGGCACTACCTTGAAAGGATTTGATTCTACCAAGTTTGATTTCTTGTTTGAGGGCATTGTCGTACTCTGACTGGTTGATCCAGTTCAATTCCAGCATCCGTCCTAGCACTTCTTTTTGTTTCTGTTTTGCCAGCTTCATGCTCACAAACGGGCTGAATTCTTCTGGTGCTTGGATCAAACCCGCCATCATTGCTGACTCACCCAAACTTAAATATTCTGCTGACTTATTAAAGTAACTGCGGGCTGCCGTTTGTACTCCATAATTGTTATGACCCCAATAAACTTGATTGAGGTACATTTCTAAAATTTGGTCTTTAGTGAGAATTTGTTCTAACCGGATTGCTAGCACAGCCTCTGCTAACTTACGGGTAAAGGCACGCTTGCGAGACAAAAATAGATTTTTTACCAATTGCATAGTAACAGTAGAGCCACCCTCTTTGACTCCACCTGCTACAGCGTTAACTACTACAGCACGGCCAACACCAGTAGGGTTGATACCGTGGTGATCGTAGAAGTGGCTATCTTCACTTGCTAATACTGCCCGTTTTAAATTTGGGGAAATTCTATCCAGGGGCACGACTTCCCGGTTGGCTTCCCCGTGGATACTCGTTAAAAGTTTACCCTTAACGTCATAGATGTAAGTTGTTTCTGAGGGAAAGAAGTTACGTAGCTGTCTCACATCTGGCAAATTGCGGAAACTAATGGCTAAACCAACCAGTCCTCCGGCTACAATGGAACTTGCCAGCATGGTCATTGAGAGGAGAGTACCGCCAGTTACCTGACCAACTCCTTTCAAAAACTCAAAACCTGATGAAGCCCGACGTTGTGGCTGTTTATCTTCAAAAGTCCTAGAAGACGACACGGCGATTTCACTTCCTCACTTGTAAATTTAACTGTAATTGATTGGGTGAAGCAAGGCGGTTAGTTTTTTGCAATTATAGTAGTTTGGCAGATGAGAAAGCGGATAAATTGCCAGTGAATATAACCAACTTAACTTCTAGTGTGCAAAACATAGCTAACAGTGGATTTTCTAGTATGACGCAAGATTTGGCTTGGCTGCGTCGTGGTGTAGTAGAAGTTTTCCCACAACCAACTGATGTTAACAGTGAAAGTCTAGAAAAGCGCTTGGTAACTACAAACCAACCTTTGAGGATCAAATTGGGCATTGACCCTACAGGTACTGATATTCATCTTGGTCATAGCATACCAGTACGGAAACTGCGAGCGTTTCAAGATGCAGGACATATAGCAGTTCTGATTATTGGCGATTTTACAGCACGCATTGGCGATCCGACAGGTAAATCTGAAGTGCGTCGTCAGCTTACAGAAGCAGATGTAGCGCAAAATGCTCAGACTTATCTCGATCAAGTACGTCCTATCTTGGATTTTGACACACCAGGAAGGTTAGAGGTGCGCTATAACTCCGAATGGCTCTCTGGGCTAAACTTAGAGAAAATTTTGGAGTTACTCTCGACAATGACGGTGGGGCAGATGTTGGCTAAGGAAGGATTTGCCGATCGCTATAAAAAAGAGAATCCAATTTTTATCCATGAGTTCCTATACCCGTTAATGCAAGGTTTCGATTCCGTTGCCGTTGAGGCAGATGTGGAATTGGGAGGGACTGATCAGAAATTTAACATTGCTGTGGGCAGAGATTTGCAACGCCATTTTGGTCAAAAGCCACAGTTTGGGATGCTGCTGCCGATTTTGATTGGCACGGATGGAGTGCAAAAAATGTCCAAGTCTTTAGGTAATTATATTGGGTTGTCGGAACATCCTGGGCAAAAATATCAGAAATTACAAGGAGTTCCCGATAATCTGCTAAAGGAGTATTTTGAACTTTTGACAGATTTACCTCTGGATAATCTGCCAGAAAATCCCCGCGATCGCCAGACACTTTTAGCATGGGAAGTTGTCAAACAGTACCACGGCGAACAAGCAGCCCAAGAGGCGAAAGAAGCAGCGCAAAGTGGTGGAATGTTCGGTGCAGTTCCAGAATTCTCTCTAGCTGAGGTATCGCATCCCGTTAAGTTAGCGTATATTCTCAATGTCACTGGCTTATGCAAAAGTACGGGGGAAGGAAAGCGAAAAATTCAAGAAGGTGGAGTGCGCTTAGATGGCGAGCGCATTACTGATGTTGATACTACTTTTGCTGAACCCGCCCAGTTACAAGGTAAGGTTTTACAAGTTGGGAAAAATAAGTTTGTGCGATTAGTGCCTTAAATGGGGAGTGGGGAGTAGGGAATGGGGAATAGTGAACAGGCACAACGAATTATAGTGCCTTTGGATGTGGCGGATGAACAAAGTGCGATCGCTCTTATAGATCAACTCCCGCAAGTGGTTTGGTGGAAAGTTGGCTTAGAGTTGTTTACCAGCACTGGGCCGAAAATTCTCCAAGTGCTAAAGTCCAAAGAAAAGCGCATTTTCTTAGATTTAAAGTTTCACGATATCCCGAACACAGTCGCTGGTGCAAGTCGTAGTGCAGCTGGTTACGGGGTAGATTTGTTGACAATTCATGCTACATGTGGTAAAGAGGCTCTGAAAGCTGCAAGAGAAGCGGCACAAGAAGGGGCAGCCCAAGCGGGTGTAAAACCGCCTAAGTTAATTGCCATTACTTTATTAACGAGTATTTCTGCTAGACAACTGGCGTTTGATTTAAAGATTCCCCTAGAGTTACCAGAATACGCCCTAGAAATGGCACTGCTAGCTCAAGAGGCGGGATTGGATGGGGCAGTTTGTTCGCCCCAAGAGGCGGCACAGTTACGACAAACTTGTGGAGATGACTTTTTGCTTGTTTGTCCGGGGGTTAGACCAACTTGGGCTGATATTGGCGATCAAAAGCGATCGCTCACCCCAGCACAAGCAATTATTGCTGGTGCAGATTATCTCGTGATTGGGCGTCCCATTACTACTGCTACTGAGCCGGAGTTAGCCTGGAAGAGGATTTCTGAGGAGTTAACCACGGTGGCATGAAGCTAAAAGTCAGTAATAAGCCGGGGCATAGGGTGCAGGGTGTAGGGGAGAACAATCTTACCTCTTCGCTCAAAAAGAAAAATTCTAGTTGGCTTTTAGCTTGTGGCTTCTGGATTTTAGTATCAAATACCCTTGCTTACCCAGCATTCTCGATAAACCTCACCCCTAAACCCTCTGCGTTAGCAGAAAAGGAAAATGTCAACGGTGGGGTAAAGTCTTTGTGTTCTGAGCAAAATTTAGAAACATTAACTATACAGCTACTGCGAGATTTACCTAGTTATACTAATCGCGCTAGTCAACGCGCTCGCCGCCTCAGTAGAAGCAGTGATGTTTACAGTTATATGCTAGTGGCAGGAAGACCTGAGTTTACTCCTCTGCCCCTTAACCTTGAAGAATATAGTGCAGACGTTTCTAAAAGTTCTGCATCAGGAGTTGAGCAAGTTTTCTTTACTACCTTAGAGCGGCAGTACATAGGAAAGAAAGCGGTAGAATTGCAGGAATTCCACTGGCTACTGTTGACTAAAACTAAAATTGGTTGGCGTTTAGTAATGATGTTTTCTCAAATTGGTTCTTATTCAGGACAGCAGCCAGTATCTCCGCCACGCGATAGTAGTAAGGGCACTGTTGCCCAAGGAGTTAAAACTTGGTTACGCGATTGTCAAGCTGGAAGTGTACGTCAATAAAACCTAATTCCAAATCTTCGTAAATTAGGAGAATATTAAATAATGTCTAAAATACTCACTCAAATTATTTATGAACAGGATTATCACTTGTGGTTAGAAACTACGTTGAAACAATTGCAAAAACAAGATTTAGAGCATCTTGATTGGGATCATTTGATTGAAGAGATTGAAAGATTGGGTAATGAACAGAAACACAAGCTCGAAAGTTATCTACTGCAACTTCTCAAACATCTGCTTTTGTATCAACATTGGAGTCTTCCTGAATGTAAAAATCATTGGGAAGTGAAAATTGATAATTTTCGGGTGGAACTCAGGAAATTAACCAAATCCAAAAACCTCTACAACTATCTGCTCACGGTGCTTGAAGAAGTCTACATTGATGCGCTACGACAAGCAAAAAAGAAAAGTGGATTGAATTGTTTTCCGCAAACTTGCCCTTATAGCATTCAGCAAATTTTAGATGTGGATTATTTACCACCATTTATTTATTGATAAGATATAAAACTCATATTTGATTGCGTGAAAAAACTCAGTACACCTTTATTTCTTCTTCCCAGTCCCCAGTCCCAAGTATTGAGTCTCTACGAGTAATTCACCGAATCAAATCGGATTGCTATACATCACCCAACTAGCTTGTATCAGTGTAATTACGCCTGTATCTATGGGAAGATTTTGAGGAAAAATAGCTGATAAATAGGGAAAAAAAGCAGACATTATTTAAAAACGAAGGCTGGCTTGAATTTAATCGTTGTGACTCCCGTTTTTTGGCGATAACATGTAAATAAGTTTACTTCAAGCTTCTCAAACCGCGTTTGGCGTCATTTTTTTATGGAGATTCAGTTAATCAATATCGGTTTTGGTAACATCGTGTCTGCCAATCGAGTAGTTGCCATTGTCAGTCCAGAGTCTGCCCCGATTAAGCGGATTATTACCGATGCACGGGACAGGGGTCAACTGGTTGATGCAACTTACGGTCGGCGGACTAGGGCTGTAATTATTACCGATTCCAGCCACGTAATTCTGTCGGCGATTCAGCCGGAAACGGTAGCGAATCGCTTTGTAATTTCCCGCGAGCATCAAACTGTAGATAATTGATTAGAAGTAGATTAACAATCTCACTTCTATTTGCACCACATCAGCAGTACTATGTGAATTAGACATGTTTTCTGTCACCCTTGCTACAAATTCTTTAGTCACTAGTACAGGTCGGCGGAAATAAACCTACCATTTCATTACAGCCAGAAAGGTCAAAATTAAAGCAGGCGTGAATGCGTGACTTTTGATGTCTGCCTTATGGTACTAATGGACTTGGCCAGGAACACAAGATTAATAAATAATATCTATTGATTGATTCACAGATTGAGGGGATGATGCCAGTTTTACCCATCCAGAGTATTGCTACTACCGAAGAACGCTTACATTTAGGCAGGTTGATTGTCTTAACTGGCCCCAGCGGGGTCGGTAAAGGCACTTTAATGCGATCGCTCCTAAACCGTCATCCGGAATTATATTATTCCGTATCCGTGACGACTCGTTCTCCCCGTCCAGGAGAAATTGATGGTAAAGATTATTACTTTATCAGCCGTAGTAAGTTTGAACAATTACTTGCTGAAGGTGAATTTTTGGAATGGGCAGAATTTGCTGGGAACTATTATGGCACTCCCCGTGAAGCTGTACTTAACCAAATTCATTTTGGAAAGTTGGTGGTGCTAGAAATTGAGCTAGAAGGGGCAAGACAAATTCGTGCTTCCTTCCCCAGTGCCTTCAGCATTTTTATTTTACCGCCTTCTTTTGATGAATTGGAGAAACGCATACGCTCTCGCGCCCAAGATTCTGAAGAAGCGATCGCTCATCGTCTACTCCGCGCCCAAGAAGAAATTCAAGCCGCAGATGAATTTGATATTCAAATCGTTAATGACGATTTTGAAACTGCTTTAAATGACATTGAAGCTGTTTTGTTTAAATAAGTTAAGAGTTAGAAGTTAGGAGTTCAAATTCCTAACTTTTAACTCCTAAGTTCTAATTTCTAAATTAACCAAATAAACCTTGAATTACTCCCAGATTGCCAGTCAAAAAGTAAGCAACTACTGCACCACCAATCCCACCAATTAAGAATGAACTGGCGAAATTGTTCCAGCTTTCTTTAGAGTTAAAAGCATCTGCTGGAGGATTGGGTACAGTAACACTAGGAAGTGCTTTAGGAGGATTGCTATTCGCATACAGGGATAAAGCACCAGTAAGAACAACAACCAAGCCGATGGCTGCCAGTAAACCAGCTAAGTTTGCATTAGCTGTATCCCGCAGTGGGCCTAATTTGGCAAAGGGGCCAAATATCCAGTAACCATGAGCCATGCCAACTTCTAAACCGCGTCTGGCAGGAGAGAGTCCTGGGCGATAGGCAGGTAAGTTATTAATGAACCACTTCACTAAGGGAGAAGCATTTACTGGAGTTTCTAGGTTGCCCTTCTGCGGATCGCGCAATGCGGGAAAAACAACTTCCCGATTTCTGGGATCGCTGGGGAGATTTTTTGATGCATCTACTGCTTGCGCCATATTTTATGTTCGCCTCTAAATTTAAAATGGTGGCATTTTTATATTAATAATAATTGAGGCTAAAGATGCTTTTTGACTGGGAAGTTTAGAAAAGTTAATTTAGCTGCTTTTAAAAGGATGAAACTCGTAAGCTGTTCCCAGCATCACGAGTTTCAAAGAACTATTTTGTTAGTAGTTAGTAGTTACTAGTTAATTGTCAACTAACATAACAAAATTTTTAAATCCTGTCTTCAACTTATGGTAGTGGGTGGAAAAGTAGGTCAGGAAACCAGTTGTTAAATAAAATCAACAAAATGGCTGTAAAAACCAAATTGACAAAAAGCAAAACTGGTCCCAAGGATAGATATTTAACGAAAAAATTTTGCTGCATGAATCATTCTCCCAAATAAATAAAAAGTTGTAGGAAGGGTTAGCGTGGCGAAATGGGAATTTCTGTATCTTTAGCTACTAATTCGCCAGACAGAAATTCTTTTACGGCTGCTACAGGCCAAGTAAAGCCTGAGAGCATAATTGGCAGTGCCAAAGGCACTTCAATGATTACTTCTTTCAATTCCACGTTGCTGCCTTGTTTCTTGATCGCTTGCAGGTAAGCACGACCTACCCAACCAATCCAACCAGCAATATAGAGGAAGAGAATGCCGGGAATTAGGAAGTCACCAGCATGATCTAGACGACCATCAGGAATCAAGTGGGGGTAACCCTCAGGCCCGCACAGCGCCTGAGAATAACGCTCAAATCGCTTTATCCCAGATTGGGGGTCACCTGTGGTATTACGGGCATTAGCTGCTAGCTGTTGAAAAGCGGGATTGTCCCTGCACGGTGTCAAATTAGCCCCTAAAGCTTTTGCTGGGGGGGCAAAATTGAACCAAAGACAAATCGCTAAAATCAAAGCAAACAATCGTCGCATAGAGTTGTTTCCTTTTATTACAAAACAAAAAGTTCTTTGTACAAAACGAAGCGGCTTGTACAGTTGTTTATTTGCATAACTAGGAAGTCATCATACTCTTGGGTGGGAACCGAGTAAAGTTTAAGTAAATAAAAGTTAAAGCTTCTCAACCAAGTCTTTATCGAGTGCTAAGTGGTGAAAACGAGTCTTGAGTATAAGAATTGTTGTTGTAGGGTAGTAAAGAAGCAAGATTTTGTCTCTAATACTCAAAACTCAGCACTCAGCACCCTCAATGGCAACCGTTTTAGCAATAGAAACCAGTTGTGATGAAACAGCAGTCGCAATTGTTAACAATCGTAAAGTTTGCAGTAGTATTGTAGCCTCGCAAATTCCAGTCCATCAGCAGTATGGCGGGGTAGTGCCGGAAGTAGCGTCTCGCGAACACTTGGAAACGATAAATGTTGCGATCGCTCAAGCCTTGGAGCAAGCCCAACTAGACTGGGAGAAAATTGACGCAATTGCCGCCACTTCTGCCCCTGGACTTGTAGGAGCGCTGTTAGTGGGGTTAACTGCTGCCAAAACCCTAGCGATGGTACACAACAAACCATTTTTGGGAGTTCATCACCTAGAAGGTCACATTTACGCAACTTATTTGAGCGAACCAAGTTTAAATCCCCCTTTCTTGAGTTTATTAGTTTCTGGCGGACATACAAGCTTGATTTATGTCAAAGATTGTGGTAGCTACGAAACGCTAGGACAAACTCGTGATGATGCTGCGGGTGAAGCCTTTGATAAAGTGGCGCGATTGTTAAAGCTGGGTTATCCGGGTGGGCCAATAATTGACAAGTTGGCACAACAGGGAAATCCCCAAGCCTTTGCCCTACCAGAAGGAAAAGTTTCTTTACCTGGTGGGGGATTTCATCGTTATGATGCAAGTTTTAGTGGATTAAAAACGGCTGTATTGCGTTTAGTGCAGCAGTTAGAGAAAGATGGTGGACAAGTACCAGTGGCAGATGTAGCAGCTAGCTTTCAGGAAACTGTGGCGCGATCGCTAACTAAAAGAGCGATCGCATGTGCCCTAGACTATGGTCTAGACACAATTGCAATTGGTGGCGGTGTAGCAGCTAATAGCGGCTTGAGAAAAAACCTCCAAGCCGCCGCCGTTGAACATAACCTACACGTCCTATTCCCACCTCTAAAATTCTGTACCGATAACGCCGCCATGATCGGCTGTGCCGCCGCCGAACATCTATCTCGTGGTCATACATCCCCCCTCACACTAGGGGTTGAGTCTAGGTTAGCCCTTACCCAGGTGATGAAGTTGTATCAACCTATTGAGTAGTAATTAGTCATTAGTCATTAGTCAAGAGAGAAGAACTTTCTGTTTGCTCCAATGCCCCATGCCCAATGCCCTATGCTTTATGCCCTATAACTATTGACTATTGACCGGATGTGAGCAGCCACTGCATCCGGCTGTTCCAACATAGCCAGGTGTCCGCAATCAGGAATTTCCAAAACATTGTCACCACAATATTGGAATAGTCTGTGAAAACTAGCTAAATGGCGCACATACTTGGGTTCCATAACCTTATCTTCAGCACCAGCCAAAAAATAAACTGGCTGCTTCAATTGGGATACTAGCTCAGGTAAACGATTGATTTCTTCTTCGGTTGTGGAGTCTAACAGACTTCCAAGAGCTGCTTCCGGGTCAGCCACAACGAAATCAATCAACCGTTGACGTGCCCAATAGCGCTCCAAAGGATGTGCCACACTGGCTCTGGTAAACAGCAAATCAATCAAAGGTACTTGGGAGAGCCAGCGCGGGCGGACTTGCAAAAATTTCTGACCCGCCGAGCGAAACTGCTCAAAGGCTTCTTTGAGGTAAATACCGCCGCCAGCGTTGATACAGATCACTCCCTTAACACATTCAGGTATTTGATCTGCTCCCCAAAGAGCGATCGTGCCTCCCAAAGAGTGACCAATGAGCCAAGCACTGTTAATATTCAGCTGTTTCATGAGAATTGCTAAATCCTGAGCATACGCAGCCGGAGTATAAAGAGAATCGATTGTTGAGCCAAGCGCACTACTGGAGATGGGCGTCAGGCTCAAAGACATTTCTGCCCGACTAAAATCGGTTTTTACCTGAGACTGGGATTCACCAAAACCCCGCAAATCATAGGAAAGGCACTGCAAATCATCTGATAGGCGGGAAATCACAGGTTGCCAATATCCACGGCTATTGAGCCAACCGTGGATAAATACTAAAGCATCGGGGCAGGAAGTGGGAGCCGTTAGCTCGTATGCGTGTGGAACGCCCAAGATTTCGATAGTTGCCATATTTATATCGTACCCTTAAGGGCAGGTGCGACTAAATACGGAGTGCGAAGAGTTAGAAATTAGAAGTCAGGAGTTATAAATTTTTAATTACGAATTACGTAGCTTGCTTCTCGCCGGAAACGAGTATTACGAATTACGAATTATTTAACTCATAACTCATAACTTTTTTATTTATCCAGCAACCTCTGTCGCACCCCTTCAGCAATTTTGTGACCCAGATATTCAGGAATAAGGCTTTCATTCGGCCCTAACAAGTAGAGAATTAGCCGTGTACGTCCTCGCCAAACCAGTAAATTTGCATTGACTACCAGCAGGTCTTCCTGCCAGATGGCGTACATCACTTTGTAGAATAATCCTGGTTGATTATCGGCTTCAATCATTAGAGCAGGGAGATGAAAGACCGGATCGACATAGAACTCAGTTTGTACTTGCTCTAAACCAGTATCAAGATTGAATTCTACTGCCAGCATCTCTTCTACCTCAAACCGACCTCCTAAAGCCTCGCGAATAGCACGACAGACATTTTCTGCGGTTTTCTCGGTCAAGGCTTTACTACCACGAGATACCAACAGTTTGATAAAAACTAACATTGGCGGACGGATCTGACCGTATAGACTCAGACCGTGAATAGTCAACCCATAAGCTGCTAGTACACCAAAAATATCGCTGAGAAGAAAAGACTGGTTGCGGTAAGCAAAATGCAGGGCACTTTTGCTACCTTCAGGTTTCAGCTCAATAACAGCGCGTCTAGTTTTATAGAGACGGTAGGCTAGCCGCAAATTTTGCAGTTGAATCTCACTGCTGACGAATTGCTCATAAAACTGGGGAAACGCTCGGTTAAAGCGTTTTAAGAGTTCCAGTGTCGAAGATTTTAAACCAGAAGCCATTGTTAAGGGTAAGACTCGCTTGCTTTCATCACTTGGGGACTAGGGGCTGGATGTTGAAAACTGGGGATTGGGGAAGAATTTTCTTAAATACTTAGGATTTATGCAGAATATATCCCCCAACCTCCTTAACAAGTTGGCTCTTTCAGATCCCCCCCAATTAATCGGGGGTTAGGGGGGAGTGCGCTTCGCGCACGCTACGCGAACGAGGTTTCAGGTTTTCACTGCGTAAGTCCTAATACTCAATCTCTTGTATACAATTCACTCCTAAGCTAACGTGCATTTAAGCTCTATACGAGCAATTGCCAGGATTAAGTTTTTCCATTTTGAATTTTGAATTATTTATATCTTTACCCGTTTGGTGAATTTCTCCTAGCCTTTACAACAAAATGCTAAAGTTGAAAATGATTGGTGTGAAAAACGACCTAACTGGCTATTACCATTGCAAATCCCGAAAACAACCGAAAAAATTTGAGTGTAAAGGGTAGTAAATTGGGGTAGCTATGTTAGACGTGAATCAACACTCCTGAGAGTGGAAACCAATTCAGTTATACTACCCGAACCACGTTGGCATGGGTTTTTGGAAAACTTGGTTTAGTACTCCTGAATCTGTAGCGACAAGTAGGACAAACCCCTTTGAAGAACATAGAGCGGATGCTGCGGGCAATTCCAACCCCAGCAGCCTTAGCGAAGCTTCTTCAAAGGAGGCTCGCATCGTCTTTAGTACGGAACGAGATATTGACCTGTATGAGCTAGAAGAACTCTGTGATGCAGTTGGTTGGTCGCGTCGCCCTCTAAGAAAAGTGAAAAAAGCTATTGAGCATAGTTTTCTTGTCGCCTCAATGTGGCAGGTGAGAGGAAACCAAAAGCGGCTCATTGGTTTTGCCCGTGCTACTTCAGATCACGCGTTTAATGCCACTATTTGGGATGTGGTGGTTCACCCAGACTTTCAAAGTCAAGGACTGGGCAAGGCACTGATGAAATACGTTCTCAAAAAACTTAGGAGTGAAGAAATTAGTAATGTCACTCTCTTCGCCGACCCCCATGTTGTAGATTTCTACCGGACTATGGGGTTTATGGCTGATCCAGAAGGCATTAAAGGCATGTTCTGGTATCCTCACTAACGCTCAATCAAAATAAAACCCGATTTATCAATAAAATCAGGTCAAATGGTGAAAATCTATTATTTTGATGTGGTTTTGCTTTTTTTCAGCCGACGAAGGCGCAAGTATATATCTTGTAAAACTAAGTCGGCAAAAAACCTTTATCAGTGAAACAATGTAATCTATCTTGATCTTTGGCAAAGGATAAAAAAGATTAGGCATAAGCGGTCTGATGTGATATAGTTACCTTAATGCTTTTGGTAAGGCGTGATCGCTTTGATAGGAAATTACAACCAAACCACAAAAAGCAGATAAGTGTAAACGGGATGTAGCGCAGCTTGGTAGCGCGCCTGCTTTGGGAGCAGGATGCCGCAGGTTCAAATCCTGTCATCCCGATTTAAGTAATATTTTTAACGGCTGAGGCGATTGACTAGAGTTCTGTTGCGAAGATGTGCAATGAAATTGTACATTTTTACCGATAAAAACAAATTGCCTGTTATAGTGTTGAGTTAGGTGTTGAAGCCTAACAGGCAAATTTCGCTTTTAAGCAGTAATATATTCCTGAGACTAAGCTCTGTATAAATTTGAGAAGATATTAAAGCAAGGGCGATGGAACGATTGATTAAGTAATAGCGTCATCCGATATTAGAGAAAGCCGATAAAATGGCATTTATCATCTCCAAGGTCGAGAGACAGAGAGACTTGTTGACTGTTTGAGAAGACATATAATAGGCATCTACAGCATTTCGTTGTGAATAGCAAAACGGAATCGAGAAAAACACAACTTTGGCACAGTCAATTTTTCTAAATGCTACTATAGCAACCCTAAATAGTTGCGGAATATTGGATTTTGACCTTTGAGGATTAACACGCAACCTCAACGCGCACAATGAATTTTTCACAATTGAAATAGATTGCTATATAACTAAAGCTAGTTGGTGCTGTGCAACATCCAACCATTTGTTTAATTAATTGGACTATTAATGCAAAGGAGCAATCATGAAATCATTTATTCGCTTGGGCGCAACATTGGGTATAGCTGGCACTGTATTTTTAACGGGGCTTTCAGGAATAGGCAATCTACCAGGAATAGGCAATCAAGAGGCGATCGCGTTGCCACAAGACCAGGTAGTGAAAAAGCTCCAAGAAGTACCTGTATTCACGCTCACCAATCCTAAAGGCGAATTCGTAGTTCTTTCGAGGAACAACGCATCCAAGCCAATCTCTCAAGTGGGATTTTTTATTAGCAAGCAAGATGCTCAAAAATTCCTTGACAATCGGCTTAAGAAAGAAAACCCCCAGTTGGCAAGCACGCTACAGGTAAGACCTTTGTCCTTGGCAGACTACTATAAAATAGTCCAAGAAAGCAAAAAGAAATCAGACTCTGTAATTTATACTTTAGTACCGACGCAAGCACAGGTAGCTTCGGCAACAAGTATGCTGAATCAAAATGGTAAAAAAGGGGAGCAATTCAATGGTATTCCCTTATTTGTACCCAAATTTAAGAAAGATAATAGCTATTTGACCATTCCCGTCCCCAACGGCAAGGAGCGGTATATCCCTTTCTTTTTTGAGAAAGAGCAAGCAGCCGCTCTGTTAGACGAATTCAAAAAAGCCGTGCCAAAGGAAGCAGCCAACACTGAAATTCAGGTGGTGGATTTGTACGGTGTTATGGAGGCTCTCAATAGCAGTACTGACCCTAGTATAAATAAAATTGTTCTCTATCCATCGCGGGAGTCCATCAATTTTATTCGCTCGCTTGCACCGAATCAATCTCCAGCTGCCAAGCCTGCTACTGCACCCGCTCCGAAAAAATAACGGTAATGCACTCCAAGGTTGAGGCATGGGGGAGAAACATCTGATATCTGGTTTACAACTATGGCAGTGGCGCAATACTGCTCACCAAGCAGCGATCGCCACTGATGTCCCACCAGCCGAGGTAGATTGGCTGCTCTTAGAAGTTGCTGGATTAGACCGCTTGGCACTGCGTTTAGAGTCTTTTAAAAACTGGCCTCAAATTCAGCTGCAATTGCCTCTAGAAGAGTTAGACCAACTGTGGCAGAGGCGATTAAATGACCGCTTACCAGTGCAGTATATTGCCGGAGTTACACCTTGGCGTAACTTTCAAATTGCAGTGTCAAGTGCGGTTTTGATTCCCAGACCAGAGACAGAATGCTTAATTGATTTAGCTTTAGCATCTGCTAGAAATGCTTCAGGACACTGGGCTGATTTAGGCACTGGGAGTGGAGCGATCGCTTTGGGACTAGCAGATGTCTTGCCAAAAACAACAATTCATGCAGTTGATTACAGTTTAGAAGCTCTGGCGATCGCCCAAACCAACGCCCGTAATTTAGGTTTTGCTGACCGGATTAAATTTTATCAAGGTTCCTGGTGGGAGCCACTGACATTTTTCAAAGGTCAGTTCAGTGGTATGGTGTCAAACCCCCCTTACATACCCACCAGTACCTTACCTACTCTGCAACCAGAAGTAGTTAACCATGAACCACATCTAGCTTTGGATGGTGGCAGTGATGGCTTAGATTGCATTCGCCATTTGATAGAAATCTCCCCTAGTTATTTGCAACCTGGCGCCGTGTGGCTGATTGAGATGATGGCTGGACAGGCAGATACAGTGCGAGAACTTTTGCAAAATCAAGGTAGCTATTGTAAAATCCAAATTCACGCTGATTTAGCTGGAATTGAACGCTTTGCCATAGCTTATAGAAGTTAGAAGTGATGAGTGAGAAATTATGAGTTTGGTAATTGGTCAAGACTTATGTTATCTAGTATGACAGTGACTGGGATGAGGTAGAGCAAATCTACTTCCCAATTCCACCTGGAGGTGTGATCGCATTTTTCATCTTGCCACTGCAGTAATTTACGTCTGCTGGCGATCGCCACCGCGCACACGCTTCAAAGCCTGATATCTTCATAAAACCTTGTTTGTCACTTTACATTAGTAGCTAAACAACAAGCTACAATATATGGTAATTTCAGTTTGTAGAGATATCAATAAAGAAGTTTATTGAAAATAACTCAAATTTCATTATAAAGATTGGATTTCAAGCGCAGAGCTAAGACACAGCCTAGTCAGGTTGGTTGTAATTCTGATTAGTCATATTTTTTGCATAATCAGGGTAGAAAAACTAAAACCTGTAGCTAGCCGCCAATTATTCTAGATTATATTGTATTTTTTTTTACAGATTATTTATATTCGCGGCTTATTTTTGTTTACTATGTATGTCATACAGAGTTAGAAACTTTACATATTTTACTTGCTAATTGTAGTAAATTAATGCTATTAGCAAAATTATTGAGGCTAAAGCCTTAATAATTGTGTTGTACAAGAAGCTAAACATACGAAACAAAAACTGTATGTATGAATCCTTAGAGCCAAAGCTTTTATTTTACAGGGCTTGTGTAGTTAATTTCTGGTAGTTGCAAGATGCTTCAGGCGCAAGACTTAAACCTAGTTACACTTCAATTATCGATTTTTACACCAAATATTTCTTCCTTTGCTGCTTCAAAGGCTTTAGGTATTCTTTTAAGTAAATATTCCCAAAGATATGATGGTGATGTCCAGGCACTACCTCTACCGGAAGAAGTTCCTTTAGAGGTTCCTAGAATAGTGTTGCAAAGTAAAGATAGAGCTTATAGGTTAGAAATTTCACCTGCGCGAATTAATTCTCTATGGTTAAGAACTGACAATGTACAAACAGAAACAGAAGAAATTGTTGATATTTGCAAGGAAGTATTAGAATATTACATTCAGTCAATGCAAATAGAAGTTAACCGCTTGGGCTTGGTTACAATAAGAGTTCATCAAACCCAAAAACCAGCAACTTTGTTAATTGAGAAATTTTGTAAGCCAGAATTAATAGATCAAGTTTTTTCCTCCTCTGATAACTTTGAAATTCACAACCATTCTATTAAAAATATAGAAAATTTTGTGGTTAATGTGTGGACTCGGTGTAAAAGTGGATTGATAGCAAACAATAATCAAACGCATTCAGCACTAATAGTAGAACAAGATTTAAATACAGCACAAGACTTGGAAGAGCGCAAGTTCAATCTTGAGGAAATAAAAAGTTTTTTTAGTCTTATGCAGCTTGAATCACAAGCTATTTTACAACTTTATTTTCCAAATAATTAGATATGATAGCTATACTAGATTCACAAAACCAGTCCGCAAAAGATACAGAAGAAAGTATTATTGAATATTCAATTAAACGATATGTTCAAGCTTCAATTACTAAAGGTGTTACAAATTTTGATAGTTTAACAAAGACTAAAGTTACTAGCAAACAATCAGCTTATGTTCAAGTTTCTACATCGGATAAAGTTTCAAAAATCTTAGCGATTATTAAATCTCTTGAGAAATTAAAAGAAGATATTCAACCTAGAAAACAAGATCCTGTTGAAATATTCTCCAGAAGATATCTATCTAGCTTTGCGGGATCAAGTTATTCATCGAATGAGGCATTAAAAATCACTCAAGAACGCCTGATTGAACTTTGGCAAGAAGATGAAGAAGATGAATACGGTATTGTAAGGCCTACTGTTTATGCTTTTGATAAAGCGTGGAGCATTATTACTGAAGCGTCACAATTTTTGAAAGATTCTTTTAGAAAAGCGTCTGTTTCTACGGATGACGAAGGAGGTATTCGACTGACCTGGACTAAACTTGAACCAGAAGCCGAAGTTCGTCTGATTTGTCCTTGTGACCACTCTAAAGAAGTATATTTGTACCATGAGAAAGATTCAGAATATAATATTGTCAAGAATGTCACAGGATTCAATTTAGCGAGTTGGTTAGACTGGCTCAATCAGGTGTGATGGATGGTGAACAATCTACTAGTGGCAAGAAAGAATATAAGCCATTGTCATGTAGCGCCATTGTTTACAGAGCATTGCTTAGAAAACAATGGATAGATAAAGATACAGAAAGAGTAAAAGCGGATGCTTATTTTTTACGTAAAAATAAAAATGAAAAAGGTCTTTCAGTTAATATTGCCGCACACTGCTTAGGGGAGCAGTGTGCGGCAAAGTTTAACAAGTGTTTTGCACTAGCAAGTTTGCACGTAGGACGCATTCGTGATTTAGGGTTAGATGTGATACAAGACTCTTCAGACCATGCTAATATAATTGGCCTACCTGATGTTAATGATGATGCAGTTACGGCTGAACGTCTTGCGGGTTTACTGGCAAAACAATCACGAATTATAAATCTGTAAATGCAAAATTGAGAACAATGGCAAAACCAGAAGAATTCGCGTGTCAGTCACACTTGGAGAACAAATTTTGTCATCTACCAGGGTAATAGATTCTAGCATTGAGCCAGACCAATAGTTGGCTTTCCGGGCTACTGGCGGCAAGAGTAAAATCGGGAACAAATAACAAAACCAAGGCTATTAACATGGTAGAGCCTCGTTCATCCGCAACAACAGTAAAATTTGTGGACGAATATTGTCAGTAAACATGACCCAAGTTTCTCTAACAAATCTAATAGCTGGCGCACGTGCTGGGCTTTTGGTGAGCTTTCCCACCGATACTGTTCCTGCACTTGCAGCTATACCAGAAAAAGCAGCATTAATTTTTACGGCGAAGCAACGCAGTCAGGATAAACCTTTGATTTTGATGGCGGCTAGGGCTGAGGATTTGTGGCTGTATGTTAAAGGTAATAAGAATGAGTGTAAAGTTTGGCAAGAATTTGCAGATAAATATTGGCCAGGAGGGTTGACGCTAGTTTTACCAGCTTCAGATAGCGTTCCAAAAGTAATGAACCCTATTGATCCAACGACAATTGGTATTCGAGTACCAAACAGTGCGATCGCTCAAACTATTTTGGCCCAAACAGGCCCCCTTGCTACTACTAGCGCCAATTTTTCTGGTCAGCCGCCTTTGCAAACGATGACAGAAATTGAGGTTCAGTTTCCCAAGGTTCTGACTCTAGAATACCAAGGTGAAATGCCAGGGGTGGGTGTACCTTCCACCGTTGCTAAATGGACAGGAATAAATTGGCAGATTTTGCGGCGAGGTGCGATAAATTTAGATATTTGAGTGATAACCAAATATAGGTCGCTATAATGTTGTTTTCGTAGTTTTGACAACAGAGAAATCTGGAACTTTGGTTTGCGCTGTTGTGATCAATTAACAAGTTAATAATTGCCAGATTATGAATTGGAGCAACTGGATATATCTAGGAGCAGGAATAGCACTAGGTATGGTTTTCCGTCAGTTATTTGTGCGCTCGTCAAATGTTTCATCTAGCTCATCCCCAGTAGCGCCATTAGATCAAGAAGATATGCCACTAATATCGCAACAGCTACAGCAAACGCAGCTGGCATACCAGATGGCAAGTGAAATGAGCCACTTTAAAGGTGGTTTTTTGGCGCGGACTACCCATGAATTGCGATCGCCCCTCAGTGGTCTGATAGGCTTGCATCAGTTAATTTTGTCGGATCTTTGTGAAGATCCGGCTGAAGAGCGAGAATTTATTGCCCAAGCTTACGAACGAACGCTGAAGCTACTCAAGCTGATGGATGAAATTCTCAGCGTTGCCAGAACTGAACACGGTACTAATAAATTAGATATTCAGCCCAGACCGTTAGCCCAAGTTTTGCAAGAGGTTCATAACTTAACTTATATGCTGGCGGCCAATCGCAATTTTCCCTTGCAATTGTTACCCGCCGACCCAGAAATTTATGTTTTGGCAGATTACCTCTGGCTCCGCCAAATATTGATAAGTTTAATCGACACTGCCATTACTCAAATGCAGGAAGGAAGCATCTATATTTCTAGCAACACAGTGCCTACAAGTAATTTTGTAAACATTTGGTTGGATGTACCAACCCATGCCATACCCTGGAGCGAAGCGATTGATTTGATTAAATCTGAAAATCAGCCGACCGAGATTGACCAACGAAAAGCTGCTCTTTCCCCAGGAATGAGGCTATTAATCAATCAGACTCTGGTGGAAGTTATGGGAGGAAAGTTAGAAATCCTGCCCTCGACGATTGCGAAGGAATCACATCAAGAGATTAGCAGACTACAAATCTCTATGCCCCTAGTGATTCCTGAAGCTGAACTTCTGTAGCAGGAACGAAAGCAGGGTTAGCTAAGTTGTGTAACACCATCGTAGTGGTAGTATTGGGTTGAAAACCAATCTTTTCGTAGAAACCCTGCTGCTGAGTAGTCATTAGGTAAATACGCTCAACCCGCCTCATGCGGGGATGACTCAAAACGGTTTCGACTAACTTGCTTCCCAGCCCACTACTTTGATACTCTGGATGAATCACAACATCCCAAATTGTGGCGCGATATATGCCATCAGATGTTGCTCTAGCAAAGCCAATGAGTCGATCGCGAAGGCAAACAGAAATCACTGGCTCACTGTTGGCAATGGCTATACCTAAATCTTCAATACTGCGACCTTTTGCCCAGAAAGCTGAAATGTTTAACAGTTCTTGGAGTTGGTAAAGGTCAATTTCAGACTTGCGATCACTAAATTGAATCTGAGACTCGTTCATGTATGGCATCCAGTCTTGGCAATATCTTTGTATATTTAAGTCATATTTTGCAAGAAATTGCTGTACGTATATATGTATATGCAACGAGAAAGAAAGTTTAATGACAAACCCACTTCCATAGAGGATGAGTTGCCCCCTGCTGACGTATCCGATAAACTTGTTTTTCTAAACGTTGTTTTTCCTGTTCTGGTAGTCCGAGTAAGATATTTCGACTTTGCCAAACTAAAACAGCAGCAGTCATCCCAATACAAAAAGCTAAACCGAAGGTAGACAGTGGATGGTATAAGAGTCCATATCGCACCGCTACCCAGGTAAAATATTGTTGCCACAGAGAAATTTCTGCACGTAGACCCCACAAGCTAACAGGCGCAATGGTGAGCCACAAAAAGCCGACAAACAGCCACCTGCCATATATTGTCAGCTGGTGTAGCCTTTGTACTTGTTGAGCAAATGATGGGTCAGATTTTTCCAAGTCTGGGGCAGTAATTAATGGTTCTTCCTGTTGATCCATAGGGGAATAAGATTGCAATGCATGGGTGAGCAATTCAAAATGCTTTCACCCAATTGTTAAATATAGACAAGTTTAACTATCCTGGGAACTGGCAGATGTATCAATCGGCTCTGCTTTGTCTAGCACCTGGGATTGACTCCTGCGCTCTCGCCACCAAGCAAGGAGAGTACTGGCGATGAAAATACTTGAATATGCACCCATTGTAAATCCAATAATTAAGGCAAGGGCAAAGTTTCTCAGGGTTTCACCACCAAATAGAAATAGGGAAAATAATGTTAGTAAAACGGTTAACGTGGTATTAATTGATCGCGTTAAAGTTTGATTGGTTGCATCATCAACAACTTTGTCAATGCGATCGCCAGGATGTTGATTCAGTATTTCTCGAATGCGATCGTAGATGACCACGGTATCTGTTACCGAGAAACCAGTAATAGTCAAAATAGCAACGACGAAAAGGCTATCAACTTCAATACCTACTACTAATCCTAAGATAGAGAAAACACCCAGCGTAATCAAAACATCATGGAACAAGGCAAGAATTGCGATTACGGCATAGTCCAGCTGGAACCGCACACTTAAATAAATAACGATCCCAGCAAAGGAAACAACCAGAGCTAATAACCCTTGAGAAAATAGCTGACGACCAAGTGTTGGGCCAACGGTGTCAATTTGAGTGGCTTTCGGGTTAAAGACTCCAATTTTTTCACTCAAAGCTGTTTGCAACTGAGTACGTTGATCGACATTTAATGTCTTTGTGCGAATGGATATTCCCTGTTGTTTTTGACCAACAACTTGGATGCTACTATTATTTAGCTTCTCGGCGTCAACTACTTCCCTAACATCAGAAATTCCAATTGGTTGAGTACAGCTGTTTGGTTGTGTACAATCGCGTTCAAATTGTAGTCGCGTACCACCAATAAAATCTAAACTGGGACGTAATGGTGCGCCTAGTTGTTGCCAAGAAATCACCATTGCCACGATGCTAACGATCATCAGGGCGGCAGAAATTGCCCACCAAAGTCTCCGACGTTTGATGACACTAAATTTCATGACTGCACCTCCGCACCAGACTTAATTGACGTTGAGAGATTGGGACAAAACAACTCTGGCTTACGCAAGTTGGGAAATCCCAATGTTAGGAAAAGCAGTGTGCGACTACAAGTAATGGCAGTAAACAAATTCACCCCTAACCCTAGCGCCAATGTCAAAGCAAAGCCTTTAACTAAACCTGCTCCTAACCAAAACAGTGCTGCACAAGAAATTAATGATGTAACATGACTATCTAAAATGCTAGACCAAGCTCGGTAGAATCCTGACTCTACAGAACGATATAAAGTTTTACCACCACGTAGTTCTTCACGGGTGCGCTCAAAAATCAATACGTTAGCATCAACTGCCATACCAATACTGAGGATAAACCCAGCAATACCGGGGAGAGTTAATGTAATGCCTAGCAAAGCGAAAGTGGCATAGGTCAATAGCGCATAGATAATCAAAGAAAAGTCGGCAATTAATCCTGGTAGTCGGTAGTAAACTAACATGAAAATTAATACTAACAGCAATCCGCCGATACCAGCGTAAATACTGCGTTGAATACTATCTTTACCTAAAGTTGCCCCAACGGTACGGTTTTCAACTATTTCTACTGGTACAGGTAATGCACCACCACGTAGCTGCACGCCTAAATCATTGGCTTGTTGTGCGGTAAACCGTCCTGTAATTATGGCAGAGCCACCACTAATACCTGCGGCGGCAAATTCTATACCCACGGTAGGAGCGCTGATCAGTTCATTGTCCAGAAAAACACCAATGCTACGCCCAGTACCGGCAAGATTTTTTGTCAAATTGGCAAACAGTTCACCACCCTGTTGGTCGAAGCGAATGGCAACATGCCAGTTGTTACCTTGACTGGGTTCACCATAGGCATCCTTGAGGTATTTGCCAATTAGCGGTGGATTGGTGCTTTCAAACAATTCTGCGATCGCTTGATTATTTTTTTGTAAATCTTCTTGATTCTTGACAATTGCTACTTTGTCTGTACTCTTTTTTAACTCTTCTTGCTTGGCTTTCAATTCGGTTCTAGATGCTTGGAAAGCAAGCAGTTGAGTTTCTGTATTCGGCTTTTGGGTACGAAATTCTAACTGCGCCGTACCGCCTAGCACCCGTTCGGCTTGCTCTGGATCATTAACTCCTGGTAGTTGCACCAAGATTTTATCTGAGCTGACTGTTTGAATCAGTGGCTCAGAAACACCCAGACCATTAATCCGACCTTCGACAACTTTTTTCACACCTTCCAATTCTCGGTCGGTGATTTTGGGAATATCTGCTGAAGGTTTCACCTGAATTGTGAGCTGTGAGCCTCCGCGCAAGTCTAGCCCAAGAGGTATCGGAATTGTGGCAATCACCGTAATCGCGGCGATTATCAGGACTAAAATCAAAATTAATAGCGATCGCTGTCTTTGCATACCATAACTCGCAACTGACAAACGCTATAATAACGCTCTTTTGAGGAGTTATGAGTTATGAGTTAGGAGTTAGGAATTGTAAATTCATTAAATTATTAACTCCTCACTCCTAACTTTTCACTCCTAACTTTTAAACTCGCAACGCTACCATTTTTTCCACAGCTTCCACTATTTGCTCTGGTTGGATGATTGTTAGTCGTTCCAGGTTGCCGTTGTAAGGCGTGGGGATATCTTGGGAAGAAAGGCGCAGTACTGGCGCATCTAATTCATCAAATAAGCGATCGTTTATTGAAGCGATGACTTCTGCTCCAATACCCGCAGTTCGCATGGATTCTTCTACAACAATAACTTTATGGGTTTTGCGTACTGATGCACCAATAGTATCAAAATCTAATGGCTTCAAGGATATTAAATCGATAACTTCTGGATCATATCCTTGCTTTTCCAAAGTTTTTACAGCTTGCAGCACATGATGCCGCATCCGAGAATAAGTAATAATTGTGACATCTTTTCCTTGACGCACAACTTCTGCTTTATCTAGGGGTAGTAAATATTCTTCTTCTGGTAAATCTTCTTTCAAGTTGTAAAGCAGAACGTGTTCAAAGAACAACACGGGGTTATCATCGCGGATAGCGGATTTCAGTAGTCCTTTAGCGTTTCTTGGTGTGGAGCAGGCAACAATTTTCAACCCTGGCACAGCTTGGAAGTAAGTTTCTAGTCGCTGGGAATGTTCTGCACCTAGCTGGCGTCCCACACCGCCAGGGCCGCGAATTACCATCGGAATTTTAAAGTTACCGCCAGAAGTATAGCGCAGCATCCCAGCGTTGTTGGATATTTGATTGAAGGCGAGCAGTAAAAAGCCCATATTCATGCCTTCAATTATGGGACGCAACCCAGTCATCGCTGCTCCCACTGCCATCCCAGTAAAGCTATTTTCAGCAATAGGGGTATCTAAAATGCGGAGTTCACCATATTTCTGGTACAGGTCTTTGGTAACTTTATAGGAACCGCCGTAGTGTCCGACATCTTCACCGAGAACGAATACGCTCGAATCACGCGCCATTTCTTCATCAATGGCTTCCCGTAAGGCGTTGAAGAATAATGTTTCTGCCATTTAGACCTTTTAGTACGATTATAGTTTTAGAATTTTATCGTGCTGCTGTCGCAAATACGGTGAGCGATCGCACTAGTTAGAGATTGGGTTTTTTAAACGAACCGCTCCAAGTATAGAGCGAGTAATTGCCATAACTATGTCAAAGCTATTTTACTTAGATTTTAGAGGTTTTATGAGCTTTATGAGCGATCGCCTCCCACTCTAGCAAATACGGCTGATTTGTCTATGTAATAAAACGCAGATTTTTGTATAAAATATACTAAAAATTCCCGATTGAAAGATACTAACTTACTCCAGTCATGCCAGGGTAAAAAATTTGTTGTAGCAATAATTTAAATATGCCTACTGTAGAACAATTGAAAACGTTGTTTATCTTAAGTTTTTGGGCTACTAAAATGTATTTACCTGTATTTTTAGTGCGAATCGATGAACGAACAAAAAATCTTGTAATTCTCGCTGGTGAAGAAAATGAAATTATAATTTACCTAGACGGGAAGTGGAGATATGTATGAGTAAACCAGATTTTATGACAATGCCCCGTGTCCAATTGCGTCAATATATCCTTGACCACAGAGAAGATGATCAAGCCTTTCAAACTTATTTAGATCGATTTACCTCTGAAGATGCTGTAATCTTCCCTGCGCCGCAGTCAATAAATGATTTAGAAAACTTCCCAGAGTTGCATCAACAGAACTTAGAAAGACTACGAAAGCAAGCTTAAACCTTCTCCAACAAGACAAACGAAGCTTATCAATATAGATACCCGACTTATCAACAGAAGTCGGGTATTCTACGGTGTACACACAAGTCATCGAATTATCCAAAAATCTTGAAAAACCTCAAATAGTCCTAAGGGACATCCCTCTTTTTACCAAGGAGAGGGAAAGATTTACCCAAGGGTAAAGTGAGGGTGAGGTTTTGATTTGTGAGTTGTAGAGTCAATTTGGATAGGGAATTTTCGATTTGTGTGTACACAGTAGAGCCGGAGGTGGTGGAGATGAGGAGGATAAGAGGTGATAATAGTTATTGAGTGAGCAAACCTAACTTTGAGATGTCGTAATAAAGTTAGCATCGTTATCGAATGTATTCAAAAAAATTAGTAAACATATTTCATCTGGCAGTTTTAGTTTACCTTCCGGCATCACTTTGATCACAAAATCTATAATTGACAACCTTCTTTTTGATATTTTTAAGTTAACTGTGTAACGCTTGCGTAGGCGTAGCCCGTCGTAGACATCGCTATCCCCATAACACCCACTCGAAAGGTTTTTGACGATATACTGTCCAAAGTTGCGTAGGCGAGCATTTACCGCAA
>NZ_CAXTNP010000014.1:40293-54636 GCF_964245575.1 uncultured Nostoc sp.
TTGCGTAGGCGAGCATTTACCGCAAACATCGCAATAGCGAAAATACAAAGAATCTCACGCCCAAACACCAAAACACAACTTTGCGTCTTTGCACCCACCGAAGTTCTGAGCGCCGGAAGTCGGCGCTTAGACTTCTGTGTGCGTGAGATTTCGCACTAAATTATTATTTAATAAGCCTAGCCTACTTTAACCATCGCGCCGCATCTTTAGCATGATAAGTCAAAATTAAGTCTGCACCAGCCCGTTTAAACCCAGTTAAAGTTTCCATAACTACCCGCTCCTCATCAATCCAACCATTGAGAGCCGCAGCTTTTACCATCGCATACTCACCAGAAACATTGTAAGCCGCAACTGGTAAGTTACTCGCTTCCTTTACCCGCCAGATAATATCCATGTATGCCAAGGCTGGCTTAACCATGAGCATATCAGCACCTTCAGCGATATCCAATTCAATCTCTTTAATCGCTTCGCGGGCGTTACCTGGATCCATTTGGTAAGTTCTTCTGTCCCCAAATTGCGGTGTCGAGTCTGCTGCATCCCGAAATGGGCCATAATAACCCGAAGCATACTTAGCAGCATAAGACAAAATCGGCGTATCTTGAAATCCGGCTTCATCCAAACCCACACGAATTGCCTGGACAAAGCCATCCATCATCCCAGAAGGCGCGATGATATTGGCACCGGCTTTCGCTTGAGAAACGGCCGTTTTTTTCAACAATTCCAGAGTTGGGTCATTTAAAACTCGTCCTGTTAAATCACCAACTTGTAGATAACCACAATGACCGTGACTAGTGTACTCACATAAACAAGTATCAGCAATTACAATCAAATCTGGCACTGCTGCTTTTACCGCAGTCGCTGCTTTTTGGACGATACCGCAATCATGCCAAGCGCCAGTGGCATCCACATCTTTATCAGCCGGAATACCAAATAAAATAATAGAAGGAATTCCTAAATCGTAAACTTCTTTTGCCTCTTCGACAATTTTATCTACCGAAAGTTGGTAAACTCCGGGCATCGATTTTACTTCGTTAGCGATTCCCTCACCTGGGACGGCAAATAGTGGGTAAATTAAATCGCTTGTTGTCAAAACAGTTTCACGAACCATCCGGCGCAGTTGAGGATGAGTACGCAGACGACGGGGGCGATGTATAGGAAACATAAAATTTTATGAAGAAAAACAACGCAAATGGACACAAAATAAACCGTCACAAAAGCAGGCTAAAATTTTCCTGCCGTCAGACAGACTACAAACAGTGCTTAACTGTCCTTTGCCCTACTCTTAATCAAGTTGTGGGGCAATTTTGTATTCTACAGCTTGGTTGCATCTATCCGACGGGCTGGAAAAAAAACAACATAGTAAGCAATTCAAAATTCAAAATCGTAAGATTCTCTGTTGGCAAAATCCTGGCAATTGGTTGTATGCATCAAGGCTCAACAGCTTAGTAACAAATAACTGAACAATGCCCAATACCCATAATCTGTGTTAAAAAACTCGGAAAATATAGGGATAACGGAAGGGTACATCAGGATTGCTGAAAACTCCGATGAGCGCCCAAATTGTTAATCCCCAGTGCAATAGATATCCCAGACCGGCTAGTGGCCCCAGCAATAATAGAGGTAACACTAACCAACCGAATAGAAAAAACAGTGTTCCCAGAATTCCTCCATAAAGCCAGACGTTAAAGTGGAAATTAATGGATTCTTTGGCGTTTTCTTTAACAACAGGATCATCAGATACGAGCAGTATGGCGATAGGTATACCTACAGATACCAATGTTGTGCTGAAAAAAATCGCTCCATGCGACAAGGCGGATAGAAGCTTTCCCTTATCTGTGTTGTACATTGCTTTCTCCTATTTAGTCAGATTGTTAGTTATATTACGACCCTATCACGAGCATCGTTGTCTTAAGATTAAAAGACTTACCAGAGTCAAAAAAAAATTAAGCTAGCTAACAAACAGATACATTTATGTCTACTGAACTTCAGTCTGAACTTATTCAAGCAGTTGAACTTCGCCGCAACTTTGCGATTATTTCTCACCCTGATGCGGGTAAAACTACACTAACAGAAAAGCTGCTGCTATACGGAGGTGCAATTCACGAAGCTGGGGCGGTTAAGGCGCGACGGGCACAGCGTAAGGCTACCTCTGACTGGATGGCGATGGAGCAACAACGGGGTATTTCTATTACTTCCACAGTGTTGCAATTTGAATACCGTGACTGTCAGATAAATTTATTAGACACTCCCGGACACCAAGACTTCAGTGAAGATACTTATCGCACCCTTGCCGCCGCCGATAATGCAGTGATGTTGATCGATGCGGCAAAAGGTTTGGAACCCCAAACACGTAAATTGTTTGAAGTGTGTAAGTTGCGGGGTATCCCAATTTTTACATTTATCAACAAGCTCGATCGCCCAGGAAGAGAACCTCTGGAACTTTTGGATGAAATTGAGCAAGAACTGGGATTGCAAACCTATGCAGTCAACTGGCCGATTGGTATGGGCGATCGCTTTAAAGGTGTTTTTGACCGGCACAAGCAACAAATTCACCTCTTTGAACGCAGCGCCCACGGCAGCCGAGAAGCCCGTGATACGATAGTCGAGTTAACTGATCCGAGAATAGAAGATCAGCTAGAACAAAGCCTGTATTACCAACTAAAAAATGATTTAGAACTTTTAGAAGGAGTTGGGCCAGAGCTAGATTTGCAGCTGGTACACCAAGGCAAAATGACGCCTGTGTTCTTTGGTAGCGCCATGACTAACTTTGGGGTAGAGTTATTCCTCAAGTATTTTCTCGACTATGCCCTTAAACCCGGTTCTCACTACAGCAGTGTTGGCGAAGTTCCCCCTACATACCCGGAATTTTCGGGGTTTGTCTTCAAGCTGCAAGCGAATATGGATCCGAAACACCGCGATCGCGTCGCATTTATCCGGGTCTGCACTGGTAAGTTTGAAAAAGATATGATGGTGAATCACGCCCGCATTGGTAAAATCATCCGTCTTTCTCGCCCGCAAAAACTCTTTGCTCAAGAGCGAGAATCGATTGATGTGGCTTATCCTGGCGATGTGATCGGTTTGAACAATCCTGGTGTTTTTGCGATCGGAGATACAATTTACACGGGACAAAAGCTCGAATATGAGGGGATTCCGTATTTCTCGCCGGAACTGTTTGCATCTTTGAGGAATCCCAACCCCTCAAAGTCTAAACAATTCCAAAAAGGCGTTGCGGAATTGCGAGAAGAAGGTGCTGTGCAAATTATGTATTCAACTGATGAAGCCAAGCGCGATCCAATTTTGGCGGCGGTGGGTCAGTTGCAATTCGAGGTGGTACAGTTTCGCTTACAAAATGAGTATGGTGTAGAAACCATATTAGACTTATTGCCCTACAGTGTCGCCCGTTGGGTTGAGGGTGGTTGGGAAGCATTAGAAAAAGTGGGACGAATATTCAATACCACTACAGTTAAAGATAGTATGGGACGACCAGTGTTGCTATTCCGCAACGAATGGAATTGTCAACAATTACTGGGCGACCATCCAGAGTTAAAATTAAGCGCGATCGCTCCAGTTTTTTCTAGTCAACAACCAGTGGAGGAATAATTCACTTGACAAGCAAAACTTGAGCGCGGTTGATTTCCACGGCATCCGAGGTTCGCGCTTTTGCACAAACGTGGATCACCTAGAAGATGATTGGAGTGCCAGAATTTGTATGCCTTCACATGCCAAACCGTCTTTGGAGGCTGGTTTAGTTGCCCTCAAGCAGGGAAATTACCAAACAGCGATCGCTCAACTAGAACCTATTGCTAGCAGCCAAAGTAATGGTACTGCTAGCTTACAAGCCCAGGTTGGTTTAGTGATGGCTTATGCACGGATTGGAGAAGCCTCCAAAGCGATCGCTATTTCTCAGAATCTCATTGAGAGTAACAATCCGCAAGTTAAAGAGTGGGCAACACGCGCACTCGAACACCTGACAAAACGTCAAAAACGCGATCGAGAATCAAAAAATGTCGAAACTGGATTTGTTGCTTTTGATAACTCAACCCCAGATTCAACCCCAGTTACTCCCCCGGAAACTCCGACATTAGAGGAACCAAAAGATCAAGTAATAGAAACCAAAACCGACGACACCCCGCCGATGGTGCCACTAGCTAAACTCAAAGCTACAGTAGCGACACCATTGCCAGCAGCATCTGTGCCCTTAAGTGGCTTCATGGGTTCTGTTACCCGCACCCAAGCGAAATTATTCGGCGTTATTTATTGGCGACAAGCACAACGCGCCAGAGCATGGCAACCCCTACGCAAACCGAAATTAATCCCTTTACGCTTGCTGACAGCAGGAACATTTATAGCCCTGTTTTGGGTGATGCGAGAAATCCTCAAGTTAGCAATGGGATTCATTAACCAGACTCTAGTCAAACTACCTTATCTGGAGCCATTGCAGCTTTTATACCGCGACCCTACTAAATTGTTGCTAATAGTATTGGTGATTTTGCTCGCAGTATCACCTTGGTTGCTGGATCTGCTACTGGTGAACTTGTATGGTCAGCAAGAATTTCCCAAAGATGTATTGAATGCCCATAGCCGCGAAGCTGTTCGGGTGCTACAACGATGTTGCCAACAGAGGCACTGGCCGTTACCCAAACTGCGGATTTTACCAATGGCTGCACCAATTATCCTCACATACGGTAGTTTACCACGTAATGCCAGGATTGTTATAAGTCAGGGGCTATTAGAGCAACTGGCAGATGATGAAATCGCCATTATTTACGCCACGCAGCTAGGGCATATTGCTCACTGGGATTTTGCTGTGATGTCTTTGTTACTGCTGGTGACACTACCAATTCATCAGCTATATCAGCAAGTGTCGAACTGGGGAGATAAAATATCAGGGAAAATTTGGCGTTGGCCGGTGACAATTCTGGCTAGTATCGCTTATGGAGTTTGGTGTTTGCTGACTGGGACTGCATTATGGTTGTCGCGGTTGCGGCTTTATTATAGCGATCGCGTCGCCTCTGAAATTACTGGTAATCCCAATGCCCTGATTCGCGCTTTACTCAAAATTGCCATTGGCATTGCAGCTGATATCCAAAAAGAGGAAGAGACAAGTTGGCAACTAGAAAGCTTAAATCTCCTGACACCAGTCAGCCACCAACAGAGCCTTTGTTTAGGTACTATTGCCAGTAATTTATCTTTTGAATCATTTTTGAAGTGGGATACTGCCAATCCCTATCGCCGATGGTTTACAATTAATAATAGTCATCCCTTGATGGGCGATCGCATCGAACGCCTCTGCCAAATAGCCCGTCACTGGCATCTAGACACCGAACTACATTTTGCAAGCGTTCCATCAAAAGTTAAGCGTCAGTCTTTCTTATTACAAATCGCTCCCTGGTTGGGAATTCCTCTAGGGCTTCTGTTTGCAGCTTTCGTCTGGCTAACCTGGCAACTAGCATTCGCACTCAAGTTTTTAAATCTAAAGTGGATATATGAAGATTGGTCTTTCATTACAGGCTGCCTTCTAATCGGCTTTAGCATCGGTACAGTGATGCGGATTAATTCTTTCTTCCCCGATATTAAACCTGCCACTGTGCAAACTGACGATTACCTACCCAACCTGTTAGCTGACCCTTCTGCCTTACCAATTGATAGCATCAGCGTGCGTCTTGTGGGCAAACTATTAGGTCGTCAAGGCACTAGCAACTCCCTAGCCCAAGATTTAATCCTCCAATCCAGCGCAGGTTTAGTGAAATTACACCACGTTTCTTGGCTAGGACAGCCAGTCAATCACCAGAATCTAATTGGTAGGCAAATTATTGTCACAGGTTGGTTCCGCCGAGGAGCAACACCTTGGATCGATATCCAAACCCTGGAAACCCAAAGTGGTAAAACCATTCATAGCCCTCATCCCATTTGGTCTACTTTTTTAGCAGTTGCAGCACAGGCTTGGGGCGCATACATTTTTCTCACTGGTTAATCTATTAGTCATTAGTCATTAGTCATTAGCAATTGGACTTTGGACAAAGGACAAATCGGAACATAAACAAAAGTTGCAGGTTTTCTATCAAAGTGTTACATTTATTCACACAAACAATAGCAGGCGACATAACTCAGCATTACAGCTTAGTTGTGAATTCGGATGCTTTTCCCCCCGTTCCATATCTTTTATCCTCCCAACACAGCAGGAGATTAACCAGCCACTGGCTGGTTTTTGTTTCAAAATATGCTTCCTTGAATAAAGAAATGTGTTTTATGTTACGATCCAGTAATACTAATGCCGGAAATGTATGCGCTAAACTAGCTACGTAGAAAATACCGTGGTAATGTAAGGAGTGGTATTTGATTCTGCGAAAAAAGGCATGGAAGAAAGCGTGTACTTTAGCAGGCAATAGGCTATTAAATTTACAATTCTTAGAATTAAGGTGTTATTAGCTCACCATAGTGTGGGCCTTTAGATTAAACAAGCTTGATCCCGACGAAAAACTGTATTGTTGTATAGGTTGACAGTTCCGATCAAAAAAATTGGTTGATGGCAGTCTTGGTCAATAGCATCTATTTAATTAAAAGCCAAAGCCAAGTGATTGTTTTCTTGCCTTGCCATGTTCATTTAACTCTGGAGGTATAGTTCATGTCCATTCGCCTATATATAGGTAATTTGCCTAAAGAAGAAATAGATCGTCAGGATCTGCAAGCAGTTTTTGCAGCAGAAGGTGATGCTGTAACTACTAAATTAATTAAAGACCGTAAAACTGGCAAATGCCGTGGTTTCGGTTTTCTTACAGTCAACAACGACGAACAAGCTGACGAAATTATTGAAAAATATAATGGTCAGATGTTCAAAGACACTCCGATTAAGCTAGAGAAGGCATTACCTCGGACAAAAGGTGATGAGGGCGAGGAGCAAGCTCCAAAACCAGTTACTGCTGCTAGTAGTACCCCCACTCCTAGCCCTAATAGAGAAGGTAGCCGCCGCGAGAAAAGCTCTAAGAAGCCTCGTCGTGGCTCAGGTGGCGGCGGAGGTTCTCGTGAAAACAACACCACAACCACCGATTCAGACGCTATTCGTCCAGATCCTCGTTGGGCTTCGGAATTAGAAAAGCTGAAGCAGATGCTAGCTGCACAAACTACGAATTAATCCCTAAGCGAAGAAATTAAAAATTAAAAATCAGAATTTTTTTTTGATTTTTAATTTTTAATTGTTGATTATTACCTAGCTGCTTAGTTAAAAGCTAATTGCAGCTAATTTTGTAAGTGCGTAGACGCAGCCCAACCTAAGCATCGCATAGTAGAATCAAGCGACACATAAATTTCACGCATTCCACATACTTACGTAATAGTAGTAAATATATACTGATACAACAGTAACTTCCATAGAGTTCCTGTTAGAGCTTGCTTATAAAAAAATTAAGTTTTTGTGATTAGGCGCATTGAAAAACTTGACTGAAAATGAATGCGATCGCAGTAATTGTCTAGATTTGACAGGTTATAGCTAGCTGATATACCAAGGTGAAGCAAAGGCGCAAAGGCGCAGCTCGCCGTAGGCATCGCTCTAAAGATAATTTACACTCAAGGAGATACTGATCGTTTGCAGCTTCTGTTATGTCCTCAACTCTAGATTCTTTGCCACCTGCGCTCGCTAAAATTGTCCAGCGCTTTCAACGCGCTTCCGAACCGAAGCGACGCTACGAACAGCTAATCTGGTATGCTCAGAAGCTGAATGAGTTCCCAGAAGCTGGGAAATTACCCGAAAATAAAGTTCCTGGTTGCGTGTCTCAAGTTTATATCACCGCAGCCTTGGATGACGGTAAAGTTGTGTTTCAGGGCGATTCCGATTCCCAGTTAACCAAAGGATTAGTCGGGTTTCTGGTTGAAGGATTACATGGATTAACACCAAGTGAGATTGTCCAACTTACTCCAGATTTTATTCAAGAAACAGGTTTAAATGTTAGCCTGACACCTTCCCGTGCTAATGGATTTTACAACATTTTTAAAACCATGCAAAAAAAAGCATTGGAATCTAAAATTGCTCATTAGTCATTGGTCATTGGTCATTGGTCATTGGTCATTAGCAAAGGACAAATGACAAATGACAAATAAGGTACAACTACCAAAATTTAGTCTAATGTCAACAAATTTATTATCTACCTCTGCTGCTACTGGCTTTGGTGGAGTGGTTCAAAAATATCTCTGGAACTGCGAAAATCAGCAATTGCGCGTTGTTTATGAAACCCTCGGTAAAGGTTCACCGCTATTGCTACTACCATCTTTCAGCACTGTTTCAACGCGCTTGGAAATAGGCGAACTTGCCAAGTTACTAGCTCCCAATTTTCAAGTTGTAGCCGTAGACTGGCCAGGTTTTGGTGAATCTTCTCGCCCTAGTTTGAATTATCGACCAGAAATATATCAGCAATTTCTGGAAGATTTTGTCAAAGCTGTTTTTAATACTCCCATCACTGTAGTTGCGGCTGGTCATGCTGCTAGTTACGTTTTACAATTAGCTGTGAAACAATCGGCTACTTTCTCACGAATTTTGTTGTTAGCTCCTACTTGGCGTGGGCCTTTGCCGACAATGGGGGCAAGTCAGCAGATAGCTGGTATGGTGAGAGAATTGGTGCGATCGCCTATACTTGGTCAAGCTCTCTACAAACTCAACACTACTCAATCTTTCTTAAGTTTTATGTACCGCCGTCATGTCTTTACTGACGCGGCTAAAATTACACCCAGTTTCATTGAGAAGAAGTGGCACACAACTCAACAACCAGGAGCGCGATTTGCTTCTGCTGCCTTTGTAACTGGTAATCTCGATGCTGTACACGAACAATCTGATTTTCTGGAACTTGTGCAGTCTTTAACTGTACCGCTCATGGTAGTAATTGGGGAATCCAGCCCCCCCAAATCACGAGAAGAAATGAACGCTTTGGTAGCCTTACCAGGAGTGAGAAGCGTTGTCATACCTGGTTCTCTGGGACTACATGAAGAATACCCAGCAGTTGTTTTAGAAGCAGTTCAAGATTTTTTGTTCTCTTGAGAAAATTAAATCTTCACATTGTACCTTGGTGCGAGACTAATATTATAGAACTAGCCCTTTCAAGATGGGTAAAAATATTAGTCAATAAATTCTTTTAAACCGCAGAGGCGCAGAGGACACAGAGAGAGAAGCAAATGTAGTTTTGACATTTTTTTCTCTCTGCGCTCTCTGCGCCTCTGCGGTTCGTAAAAAAAATGATTTTGACAAAGAGTGCCAACCTTAACCCAACCGTATTGACCGCATAGTGAGTCCGCTTGGATGCAATATTCCTACCAAGCTATGCCAACTTATGAATATTTATTACTTATTATAGATGCACAAAAATAAAGTGCTTCTGGATTAAATTATGTAATTATTTTGCTGAAAGCCAAAATAAGAGCAAGTTCGCACAAAAATATAAAAAGATTTATCATAGGCGATAATGATTATCCATAAGGTGAGACAAGAGGAATTTAGAGTATGGTGGCTGACGTAATCAACAATTCAGTTCCCGTTACTGTTCTTACAGGTTATTTGGGAGCAGGTAAAACGACTCTACTCAATCACATCCTCACCTACGAACACGGCAAAAAAGTTGCTGTGATTGTCAATGAATTTGGGGAAGTGGGTATTGATAATCAATTGATTATCGATGCAGATGAAGAAATATTTGAGATGAACAATGGCTGTATCTGTTGTACAGTGCGCGGCGATTTAATTCGGATCATTGGCAATTTGATGAAGCGGCGCGATAAATTTGACCATTTAGTAATTGAAACGACTGGATTAGCCGATCCTGCACCAGTGATTCAGACATTTTTTGTTGATGAAGATTTGCAAAGTCAACTGTCTCTAGATGCAGTGGTGACAGTTGTAGATGCCAAGCATATCTCGCAGCACTGGGATGCAGACGAAGCCCAAGAACAGATTGCCTTTGCTGATGTAATTTTACTTAATAAAACAGATTTAGTAGCGCCAGAAGAGTTAGATGAATTAGAAAAACGGATTCGGGCGATGAATGCGATCGCAAAAATCTACCGTACCCGCAATTCTGAACTAGGAATGGATGCTTTATTAGGTGTAAAAGCCTTTGATTTAGATCGTGCATTAGAAATTGATCCAGATTTCTTAGGCGAAGATGCCCACGTACACGATGAAACTGTCTTTTCTGTGGCTTTAGTAGAAGCAGGCGCAGTCGATGGAGAAAAATTAAACACTTGGCTTTCGGAGTTACTGCGTACCCAAGGCCCAGATATTTTTCGGATGAAAGGTATTTTAAATATTGCTGGAGAAGATAATCGATTTGTATTCCAAGGAGTACACATGATATTTGATGGCAAACCCGATCGCCCCTGGAAACCCAGCGAAACCCCCAAAAACGAACTGGTATTTATTGGTCGCAACCTTGATGCAGCCCAACTCAAGCAAGATTTTCTCGCTTGTTTAGTTTAAAAGGGGATTGGGGATTGGGTATTGGGGATTGGGAAAAATTCACTTTATATTTCCCAGTCCCTAGTTCCCAGTCCCCAGTCCCTAATCCCCAGTACCCAGTACCCAATAAATATGAACTCCACAACCAAATCTAAGGAATTTGAACAACACTATTCGGGGACACTTTCAGATTATGTAACTGCGATCGCTTGGTCGCCACAAGGTAAAACTTTAGCAGCAACTTCCGCCGCCGGGGAAGTAGTTTTGTGGAATGATGGCGAACTCACAAGTTTACAAACTGGTAACGGTAAATCAGTAGACTGTCTAGCTTTTTCACCAGATGGCAAATTTTTAGCTGTTGGTGGACAGAATGGACAAGTAAAAATTTGGCAGAATACTGAATTAATCGCCACTTTAGAAAATGCCCCTGCATGGGTTGACAAGTTAGCTTGGAATTACACCAGTAACCAACTGGCTTTTAGTTTGGGGCGTTATGTCCAAGTCTGGAATGCAGATACTGATGAAATTGTCGTGACGCTGAATTTCGACAACTCTTCAGTATTAGGTATAGATTGGCGGATTGACGGACAGTATTTAGCCATTAGTGGTTACAAGGGAGTGAAGATTTGGCATAGTCAAAACTGGGATGAAGAACCATACAGCTTAGATATGACTACTGTCAGTTTAGCGATGGCTTGGTCGCCCGATGGCAAATTCCTCGCTTCTGGTAATATGGATCGTAGTGTCACCGTTTTGGAGTGGAACAACCCCGATCCTTGGGTAATGCGTGGCTTCCCCGGTAAAATTCGCCAATTGGCATGGTCAGAAGCTATGACTAAAGTAGGTGCGCCAATACTGGCATCTTCTAGCGTTGAAGGTATTGTGGTCTGGGAAAAGCTAGAGGATGATTCATTAGGTTGGGAAGCACGAGTATTAACTAATCATGTGGGTGTAATCAATGCGATCGCCTTTGCACCCAAAAGCTTCCTTCTCGCTTCTGCTGCTGCTGATGGCTGGTTGTGTTTGTGGAACAAAGCCAAGGAAGTATCCCAAATTATCACAGGTGTCTCAGGAGGATTTTCTAGCCTAGCTTGGCATCCCCAAGGCAAGTTACTGGCCGCAGGCGGTGAACAGGGCGAATTACTTGTATGGTCAAAGGTTTTACGCGGTCAAGGCTTTGGACGTAGTTAAGCAATACTCATTAATTAAAGTTGAACCTCGACAATTTATTGGCTATGCTGTATCAGCAAAGGTATCTTTGTAAATTATGAACATTATCAAACTGATTCTGCTTGCCTGTCCTGCATTTCTGGTATCCATGCTGCTGGTAATCAATCCAGCAAACGCATCCAGCCTGAAATCTGCTTATGCTACCCAAATTATGACGGTAGTATCTACACAACAAATTCCTGATCTGGCAACACCACATTTGATTCAAACATCTAATCCGATTATTGATCAACTTGGTTGCAATTGTGCCAACTGTGTTCAGTCTAAATTTCAGTCACTACAAGGCAAACTGCCATCCGTCGATTTTTAATAAAGTTAGGAGTTATGAATATTGTAGGGGCACAGCATTGCTGTGCCCTTATTAATTTTATGAGCTTTTTATACATACTGATTCCACTCGTTGCGGCATAATTATTTATGATATTCGCTAAAGGTCACGCCTAAAAAACGAGGTAGGGAAGCTGTTAGGTAAATTCCTAGATACTGAGAAACCTGCTGGTAAGCCAGTGAAATTAGTGCAATCGCCATCTGCACCTAAGCTGTTAAGCTCTTGTTAAAAGAGCTAGTCCGGGGATTAGAAAACTTGCTAGAGTGAACAGAGTTAGCCTTAATGTCTAATCCCCAAAACCTATACATCTCATGGATTTTGCTAATATTGCATCCCAGCTAAACGCTGGAACGATTTTACCAGAGGGGATTGTTATTCTCACCCTCTTGGGGGTTTTGATTGTTGATTTGATTTTGGGGCGTACATCCGCACGCTGGATTGGATATTTAGCGATCGCAGGTTTATTTGCTTCGATTGTCGCCCTATATTTTCAATGGGACTCTCCTAATCCCATCGGTTTTACCGGTAGCTTTAACGGTGATGACCTGAGTATCGTCTTTCGCGGTATTATTGCCTTGTCTGCGATCGCCACTATACTGATGTCAATTCGCTACGTTGAGCAGAGCGGCACAGCTTTAGCAGAATTTCTCGCTATTTTGCTGAGTGCTACTCTGGGAGGGATGTTTTTATCCGGGGCTAGTGAGTTGGTGATGATTTTCATCTCCCTAGAAACCCTGAGTATATCCTCTTATTTATTGACAGGTTATACCAAGCGTGATCCTCGCTCCAATGAAGCGGCGCTGAAATACTTGTTAATTGGAGCTTCCAGTACGGCAATATTTTTGTACGGTGTATCACTGCTGTATGGACTATCTGGAGGACAAACTGAACTAAGTGCGATCGCTAATGGCATTGCCACAGCGAAAGTCGGACAATCTCTAGGTTTAGTGATTGCCCTAGTTTTTGCGATCGCAGGTATTGGCTTCAAAATCTCCGCAGCACCCTTCCACCAGTGGACACCAGACGTTTACGAAGGCGCTCCCACCCCAGTCATCGCCTTTTTATCTGTCGGTTCCAAAGCAGCTGGGTTTGCCCTAGCTATCCGCTTGCTAACAACAGCCTTCCCTCTTGTTGCTGACGAGTGGAGATTTGTCTTCATTGCTCTAGCCGTTCTCAGCATGATCTTGGGTAACGTAGTCGCCCTAGCCCAAACCAGCATGAAACGGATGCTAGCTTATTCATCCATTGCCCAAGCTGGGTTTGTGATGATTGGCTTGATTGCTGGTACACAGGCGGGCTATGCCAGTATGATATTCTACCTACTGGTTTACCTGTTCATGAACCTGTGCGGCTTTACCTGCATCATCCTGTTCTCACTGCGGACGGGAACCGACCAGATTGCTGAGTACTCTGGTTTATATCAGAAAGACCCACTCTTAACACTGGGGTTGAGTATCTCCCTGCTTTCCTTGGGTGGTATTCCACCATTGGCTGGGTTTTTCGGCAAGATTTACTTATTCTGGGCTGGTTGGCAAGCAGGTCTTTATTGGTTAGTCTTGCTGGGCTTAGTTACCACCGTTGTCTCCATCTACTACTACATTCGCGTAGTTAAGATGATGGTAGTCAAAGAACCCCATGAAATGTCCGACTCGGTGAAGAATTATCCACAAGTGCGTTGGGATTTGCCTGGGCTAAGACCTTTGCAGGTCGGGTTGGTGGTAACATTAATTGCCACATCCATAGCAGGGATTTTGTCAAATCCACTGTTTACATTGGCTAACAATTCTATCTCTAATACCCCAATTTTGCAAGCAACAATCAACACTAATGTAAAAGCACAAAATCTACAGCTTTTACCAAAGTTAGATTCGGTTAGTCAGTCTCAACCCTCAGTTGATTCTACCGCTAAGATTTAACCGAGTCTCAACCAAACTTTGTACTTAAAGAAACGCCTGTCTGCTAATGAGCAAACAGGCGTTTCTCATATTTTTTAACATAAAATCAAATTTACAACTTATTAGACCTCTTGCATAAATCAGACAATTTGAACCCCACCCCGCCAAAGCATCGGAGAAAGGTTGGAGGTGGGGTATTAGGGACTTTTGCAAGAGGTCTATTTATTAAGCCTGGTCAAATACTTGTAATTGTAATCTTGTTGCTAACCAATAATTTAAGATTGCTATAGGACTCATATTTGATTGCGTGAAAAAACTCAGTAGACCTTTATTCCTTCTTCCCAGTCCCAAGTATTGAGTCCCCAGTCTCTACGAGTAATTCAGGAATCAAATCGGATTGCTATAGGAATCCGATTTGATTTATGAAAAAATTTAAGTATATGTAGGGTGTGTTA
>NZ_CAXTNP010000015.1:0-54216 GCF_964245575.1 uncultured Nostoc sp.
CCTAATCCCCAATCCCTAATCCCTAATCCCTAATCCCTAATCCCCAATCCCCAATCCCCAATCCCCAGCATGGATACTCTCACACTCAAACTTCGAGGCATGAGTTGCGCCGCTTGCGCCAACAACATCGAAAAGGCAATTCGCTCTGTTCCTGGGGTAAAAGACTGCAACGTTAACTTTGGAGCAGAGCAAGCTACCATCAAATACGATCGCTCTCTAACTAATTTAGAGAAAATCCAAAGTGCGATCGCATCGGCGGGATACTCTTCTTACTCACTCCAGGAAGAATTGCTCACAGAAGAAGATGATGCAGAGATTGCGAGTAGGCAAGCATTACAACGCCAACTCTCCCTCAAGATAGCGGTGGGAGGTGTAATCAGCATTTTCCTATTTTTGGGGTCGTTGCCCATGATGACTGGGTTGAACTTGCCCCTAATTCCAAGTTTCGTGCAAAATCCTTGGATACAGTTAGTGCTGACAACACCCGTCGTGTTCTGGTGTGGTGGATCTTTTTACCGCAATGGCTGGAAATCCCTCAAGCGCCATACGGCGACGATGGACACGCTGATTGCTTTGGGTACAAGTGCAGCGTATCTATATTCATTGTTTGTCACTGTTTTCCGGAAATTTTTTATTGCTCAGGGCTTGATAGCTCATATTTATTATGAAGTTGCCGCGATTGTCATTACCTTAATTTTGTTGGGGCGGTTGCTGGAAAATCGCGCTAGGGGGCAAACTTCTGAAGCCATCCGCAAACTCATCGGATTGCAAGCTAGAGATGCTAGAGTTATCCGTGATGGAATAGAAATTGATGTTCCCATCGCTGAAGTCAGAATCAACGATGTAATTTTGGTGCGTCCTGGTGAAAAGATTCCAGTAGATGGTGAAGTGATTACAGGCGCTTCGACGGTAGATGAAGCGATGGTGACGGGTGAAAGTTTGCCAGTCAAAAAGCAGCCAGGAGATGAGGTGATTGGGGCGACGATTAACGGTGCGGGTGCATTTCAGTTTCGGGTGACACGAGTTGGAAATGATACGTTTTTGGCTCAAATCGTCAAACTAGTGCAACAAGCCCAAGGTTCTAAAGCACCAATTCAACGTTTGGCAGATCAGGTTACAGGATGGTTTGTACCAGCTGTGATTGCGATCGCGATCGCCACTTTCGTCATTTGGTTTAATTTCACTGGCAACCTTACCCTAGCAACAATCACAACGGTGGGTGTATTGATTATCGCTTGTCCTTGTGCTTTGGGTTTAGCTACCCCCACTTCTGTAATGGTGGGGACGGGCAAAGGTGCAGAAAATGGCATCTTGATTAAAGGTGCAGACAGCTTAGAACTAGCACACAAAATTCAAATCATCGTTCTAGATAAAACTGGCACTTTGACTCAGGGTAAAGCTACGGTTACAGACTTTGTAACTGTCAACGGCACAGCTAATGGCAATGAAATCAAGCTTTTACAGTTAGCAGCAACGGTAGAACACAATTCTGAGCATCCTTTAGCGGCAGCAGTGGTAAAATATGCCCAGTCTCAAGAAGTGAGTTTAACAGAGGTAAAGAACTTTCAGGCTAATGCAGGTAGTGGTGTTCAAGGAGTTGTTTCAAATCAACTTGTGCAAATTGGTACACAACGCTGGTTAACAGAACTTGGAATTGACACCATACCTCTCCAGCAGTATAAAGATACCTGGGAAGCGGCTGGTAAAACAGTCATTTTGATTGCTGTAGATTGTGAACTACAAGGGATAATGGGTATTGCCGATGCCCTGAAACCTTCCTCAACAGCAGTAGTGAAAGCTTTACAGAAGTTAGGTTTAGAAGTAGTAATGCTTACCGGAGATAATCGTAAAACTGCTGATGCGATCGCAAGACAAGTTGGCATCCAACGAATCTTTGCGGAAGTGCGTCCAGATCAAAAAGCGGCGATTATCCAATCTCTTCAGAAAGGGAGACTGGGGACTAGGGACACAATGACCGGCTCAGTGCATCGCTGGGGACTAGGGAAAATTCTTCCCAATCCCCAATCCCCAGTACCCAATCCCCAATCCCTTGTCGCAATGGTTGGTGATGGTATAAATGATGCGCCAGCCCTAGCACAGGCTGATGTGGGAATTGCTATTGGTACGGGAACAGATGTAGCGATCGCAGCTAGCGATATCACCCTAATTTCTGGCGATTTACAAGGAATTGTTACGGCTATTCAACTTAGTCGCGCCACCATCAACAATATCAGGCAAAATCTCTTCTTTGCCTTTATTTACAACGTTATTGGTATTCCCATTGCGGCTGGAATTCTGTTCCCCATCTTTGGTTGGTTACTCAATCCAATTATCGCCGGAGCAGCGATGGCTCTTTCTTCGCTTTCTGTTGTTAGTAATGCCCTTAGATTGCGTAACTTTCAACCAAAAACTATCTCATAATTTCAGGATAATTTAGGAAATGTTCAGTAAAAAAATGCTTTGGGGAAGCCTTACAGCTTTAGTGCTTCTGACTGGAACATCAGGTGTAGCATTAGCAGAAATACCAGCCCACTCGCCAGAGCAAACCAGCCAATTTCACCGTATCGAGCAACCTTTGGGCTTGAAAGTTGGGGTTGCGATCGCAGGTTTAGCTTTGATTGGGCTAGAGTTTTGGTGGTTTCTTCTCTATAAAAGTTCTGATTCCTAGATGAGGAACAAAGAAATTGCTTTATTTTTTAATTTTTAATTCCGTCTTGCCGTACTAGTAGTTTTTCAAGTTTAAATTGATGGGTAAATAAGTTCGTAGTAAGCACTTTAGTCCTTATTTTCTAAGCACTAAAATGCTTACTACAAACACTAAAAACTAGTTTGACAAAGTACTAGTACAGCATGGCATAAATAAAGCACCCATTCCAAATTAATGAAATGCTTACGCTGTACTCATTTTTAATTTTTAATTTTTAATTTTTAATTCCGCCCTGCGGTACTAGTGTTTTGAATGATAGGGCAAATTGTATCCTCATGCTGTCCGTCCACATTCTTCCAGCCTGAAAGTAATCCACTTATTTCAGACCGTAAAGTTAACAACTGATCAATTTGGTGATCAATTTGCAAGAGCTTCTCCTCAAGCTTTTCTTGAATTTCACCACAGGGAGCTTGTCCTTGGTCATAAACCTGAAGAATATTTCCAATTTCCTCTAAGCTAAGACCAAGATTTTGTGCCCTTTTAATGAACGCTAGACGAGTCAGCACATCCAATGAAAACTGGCGGAAGCCTCCCTCTGTTCGTCTTGATGATTTAATTAAGCCTAAACTCTCGTAATAGCGAATTGTCCTGATGGGGATTTTGCTTATATCTGTTACCTGACCAATTAAAAGCAGTTTTGTCTCCTGAGTTAACACGGCAGATTTTCCCAACTATTGTAATTATTATTACATATTTTTCTAGTTTATTAACTTCTTCGAGAGTTTAGCAAAATGTTGGTGTCAGTAGTTTAGTTCTTTATCTAATTAGAGATATTACTAAGTTGTGATTTTTCAAATATTTAGTCTGAATGCATATTAGCTTACATCAGCTGATATTGAACTAGCCTAATTTTAACAATTATAATAAAATCCACTCAATATTTTACCTATATAATTTGCTCTATTTATTGGGTAACTGTTTGTCATGGTACTGAAAGTAACTGTTTTTTTCTAGTCCTCATGTTACTTCTAGATCAACAGCTTCACCTCAAGTGAAACCATAAAAATGAATCTCAACTCGCAGACTTTTAGTTCAACCCGTAAACCTAAAAACTTCAATAATCCAGAGCATTTTATTGAGGGATGGTATTGGGTAATACCCTCTCGAAATCTGCGGGTGGGTGAAGTAAAACCTGTCACGATTTTGGGCAGAGAACTAGTAATTTACCGTGCTAAAGACAGAAGAGTAGTTACCTTTGATGCCTACTGTCCACACATGGGCGCTCACCTTGCTGAAGGCAAAGTTGAGGGTAATGCACTACGTTGTTTTTTCCACCACTGGAAGTTTGATGCTGAAGGGATGTGTATCGATATCCCATGTTTAGATACACCGTCTTCCCTAAAGTTACAAACTTGGCCCACTGCTGAGAAATACGGCATGATTTGGGTTTGGACTGGAGAAATACCACAACAACCCTTACCTTTTGTTCCAGAGTTGGAACAAAAAGAGTGTGATGTCGCCATCCATTCTCACTTTGTGATGAACTGTCACCCCAGCGTGGTAATGATTAATGCGATTGATGCTCAACACCTCAATACAGTTCACAAGCTGCCAATAGAAATTATTTTTGAAAGACAAGAACTGAACGAGAATGCGATTATCTTCAGTAATACTACACCTATCAAAGACAATTTCTTTTTCATTAAGCTAATTCGTATTTTCTACAAAAATGCCATAACTTACAGTATTTGCTATTGGTATGGTAGCATTGGCATTGTGACACTTGGCCCTGATTTCTTCCATGTCCACATGATGGTTGCAGTTCGCCTCCACGAAGGGGGAAAAACTGAAGGTCAAGTTCTGTTGATGACTAAAAAAGGTAAAGGAATTTTTGGTTGGTTATATAATCGAGTTGTGCTATGGCTGACTAAGATTGCAGCTAAGTACTTTCTCATGGGTGACATCAAGATTCTTCAAACAATTCAGTTTGATTTGAAAACACCTATCAAAGTAGATCAGCCAATCATGCAGTTTATTAACCATGTTGAAAAACAGCAATCCTTAATGTGGGGGACTTGGCAAGAAGCGCGATCGCGCGATGTGGATAGCAAGCCCAAGCGTGAGAGATGGCAAGATACAATGAGTAATGACTAATATCATGTCTATATGACCAGAATTCCGTCAGGCTGCGTGGTCAATTAAACGTACACCAAATCATGCCATTGTCAACAATCTTTGCAACAAATGAATCGGCTATAGGGGTGTACAGCTGTACTCCCCTAAGAATGTAGATATAGCAGATATTTTGTCAAATGGTATAACAATTCATAAAGGTTAAAAGTTCAACGAAATTACTTTTAACTTTTAATTTATGTTTTACTGGGCTACCAGATAAATAAAAAGAAGTGGCAAAGCCACTTCCTAATTCCCAGGTAGAACCTAAGTTATGAGTATAACCACTAGAAAAATTTGAAATAGTATAAACAAACACCAATTAACTTAATATCTGTGTTTTCCTTGTTTTCTGGGTGGGGAAATCCTGATTTACATGCGCTAAATAACTGTATATTTACATAAGTCTCATAATTGCAATGCAGACTCAATTTTATCCAATTCATCGCTAAGATGTGCCAGTTTTGCCTCTGCATCAAGAAGTTGCTGTTCTAATTGAAACTTAACTGCCGTACCAGCCTCAATAGCTATAGCTTTCGTCATCTGCTTAAACTTCTCGCTGCGGATGTCAAATTCTGCTTGAAGCGCATCTAGTTTTTGTTGCGATCGCCTTTTATACTTTATATACTTGTGAGTAGTGTGTAAACGTGAAACGGTGAGGCAGCGCTGCGGCAGGGCTTGTCGCCAGACATCGCATTTGATTTGTATGCTACTAATATTCTCCAGCTGCATTCAAAATCTTAGTATAAAGCTGAATGCTGACTCGAAAACCCGCTTCAGTCATTAAATCATCTATCACTGGTTTAACAATAGGAATTAAACCTCTATGTTTGGCTACCAAGAGAATCCCTAATAATCCGGTTATTGGGCTCCTAATTTAGTGGCTCTCTTCTACCAAGCCGTTCGTCAATAAGTAACTCGTCTGCATTAAGTTCGAGCGCCAGGGCTATTGCTTCCGATTCACCTAAATCAAGTCTTTGTTCATTTTGAAGTCTTGCAACTGCTTCTTGATCAGTAGCCTGTCGAATTTCAATCCAATCCAAAGAAAGTACGGCTGTTACTCGTTCATCTTCATCACTTGTGTTTGCTAATTCATTAGCAACTGCTTCAGGAATTATTACTGTATTGTATATGTCTTGCAAAATAGATATATACCCAACTATGGCTAAACTGCTCAATGGTGATGTGTCACTGACTACAATCATAGCCAGCCTTTTTCACGCAAATGCTGGAGGTCTTCTTCAAATTCAGCCACATCATAGTGTACGCAAATACCGCGATTAGCTAGTATTTTTTGAAATTTTAGTTGATTCATTCCAACTAATTTGCTGGCTTTGCCGATGCTAATTTTATCTTGCTGAAAAAGCAAAATTACGATTTCCTGCCATAATTCTTCTTCTGAAAGACCACTGATTTTGAGAAATTCGTCTGGAATAACTAAGCTCATAAAAGTTTTATTAACTCATGATTGCATCGTAGCATTGGGGTTTGCATGATGCTTTAGGATCTGATTGACCTGGGCGATGATTTGGTCAAAAGCTGCGAGGATATTTTGCCAAGTTGCAGAAGTTTCGGTTAGCAGTGTGACGATAGGCGGCGCGATCGCTATCAATCAGCATATCTTGTATAGCCGTTGCATCTTTAACAGTGACAGGTAAATCTGCACCTACGCCAATAAGTAATGCATAACCCTCAGTAAAAGTTTGGTTTGTCATGCGGTGGGTGAGGAATGCGATCGCCTATACTCTATAACTTGTGGAGAAGTGCGATCGCACTCTAGCTAACTGATGTGCTAGTTTCAATAATCAGGCGATCGCTTTTCACTGCTCCACAATCTAATGTGGGTACAAAATGTTACTTCTAGAAAGTTACAAAGATTTCTGTTTTTTAAATTTGATATACACTACTGCTCCGCCAGTAGCTAGGAATGACAAAGCAGGAGAATAAAATGATATCCAAAATTTGATTGGGGAAATAAATAAGAGTACACAGATAAGATATAAACCCCCAATACAAAATACTCCTAGTATGATTAGTTTTCGAGGTTGTTTGCACAACTGAGGTAAGCTAGCACCAATTAATGACCAAAACAAAATCCAGAGGATTTCCCATTCAATAGAGCAAACTTTTATTAAAGGCCGATTGTCTAATACTGCACTTACAAGCTGACTAACCATTTGTGCCTGAATAAATAATCCCTGCATAACTTGATCTGTCCCTGCCTTAGAAAAGGGAGTCGAGAAGCTACTGTCATATCCCTCAGCCGTTGTTCCAATTAAAACAATTTTATCTTTTACAAAACTTTCATTAATACCATCATTCTCCAATACCTGCTGAACAGTAAATTGTCGAGCAATGTTATTAACAGAATGACTATTTTGGTTATCTTCTGCATAAGGATAACGATAATTCAACATAATTTGAAAGCCATCTAAAATCTTTAACCTGTATCCACCTTGTGTAGTTATATCAAGTGGTTCTAAGATAGTGTCAAATGGTTTTAAAACACTGAAGCCAGACTCAATATTATTTAGGTATTTTTGAGCTACTTGTAAGCTGAAGGAATTCATTAAACTATCTGGATTTGGATTTCTACAAGTTGACTTTTGAGTTTTTTCAGTAGTCGGAGTTCCCATTTGAATAAGTTGTCTACGAATAACTCCATCACTATCTAAAATAAAATCGCTTAAACCTACTTGCTCTAATGGAACATCAGGCGGACGATTATGGCGTCCACCATTTGGATTTGAATTATTATCTGGAAATTTGCAAATAAAAATTAAACGTTTATCTGTTTGATTTTTACGAATTAGATCAGCTAATTTTCCTTCAGCATTAGCATAACGATAAATATCCATGCCTATTACTCGTGGACTTTTTTTAAGCAGTTCCGATAGTAGTTTATGAATAATTTCGTCTGATAAGGAGGCGCCATTTTTAGGAGGAGAATTTTTAGCATAATATTCAATGTCTTCAGGAGTAATCTTAACGAGCAGTAAGCGCTCATCCGGCTTCTCAGATGGTGTAAGTCGCATCATCCAATCGAAAAGCAAAAGCTCTGATGCTTGAAACACTCCTAACAAGCGCATAGTTACTACCAAAGTAGTTAAACCTAAGCCAATTGTTCGGTCAGTGTTTCAGTCAATGATGCCATTCGTACTAATTCAGATGTATCTTGTTCTCTTAATTTTGAGAATTCTAATGCTATCTCTTTAGCAACCTGACTAGGTTGAATATATGCTAAAGCCATCCACCTTTGAGTTTGGGCAAAATCTCTAACGTCAAGGTCATCACTTGGAATCTGCTGTTGCACATAATAGAGCATGAAGTTTGAAAGTTATTGAATGCGCTGTTGACCAAACTTTTCATCTTCCTTGAATCGGTTCAGTAGCTCATTTCGCACTGCCAAATCTATCTCATAAAGTTCATGCCCAACTTCATCGCACAGATTAGAAAGCAGTAAATCTGCTACTGCTACCCAAGGAATGCCTAGCATCTCACCATGAATATCTTGCTGGAAATTAGCCCATAAACGATATAACAAATCGGGTGTGAGTGCCAATGGAAAAGCAGCATGATAAGCCAAATATAGGTGCGCCTTGCCAAAGCGTTTACTAAAAGACTCGATGCGGCGGTTGGTAACTTCAGGTCTAACTTTGTTCATATTCTGCGATTCTCAAAGTTTGTTGGGTGTCCGCGTAATACACCAATAGCATCTTGTAAACCTCGGCGGCTAACTTCAAACATTGGCACTAAAAGGGAAATTTCACCTGCTGTTGTCCCAAGCCAACGCTTTCTTGGCATAGGATTCAGCCAAGAAATGTAACGCACCTGTTGTTTCAAGCTTTGAAGAAATGCCTCAGTTAAACGGTAGCGTTCCTCACTAAAGCCACCACGAGCAGCACCAGCATCACTAAAAATTAATACAGCCGTGCGCTCAGAGCAAACATGGGTAACGATATGACTGAATAAAACTGCTTGTTGATGATGGGGGTCGTGATAGAGATAATCAATAGGGCAATTATGAAAGTAGTAAATGCCAGCTTTACCCAAACGTCCAACGGCATCGTAGTTATACAAGCCATCCCTTGCCCGACTGGTAGATTTGACATACCAGGCTTCCAAGTTCAAACCTAGCTCGTAGGCAACTGCACTTGCAAGTTGAGTTTTACCACATCCTGGTTCTCCCTTCAACAGTAAGGGGCGTTCTAAGTAAATCGCTAAGTTTACTGCTTCTACCAGTTCAGGATTAGGCAAATAGGGATATAACAGCTGTCCATTCGCCCCCCTTTTTCCTAGCTGGGGCTGCACTTTACCTGTATATTCCAATATTTTTCCACTTACAGCCTTAACCATTTTTCCTCTTCGTCATACCAATTACAGCCAGACAGGTGACAAATTTCGCCCAATGCGGGTTCTGGAATGCCATTATCACTGTTATTCAGTATTGTTTGTACTGTTTCATCTAACTGATCTATCAGTTTAGTCGGCAATTCGTCTGCTGCATACTCTAGCCAGTTAGTCAGTTCATCGCCAGAAAATTGGTTGATCTCAGGTAGTTTCACAGGGTTATCTGGCTTCCAGGTAGGGTCGAGCCGTTCTCCAAAAGGAATATTCCAACTACCTACGCAGCCATCATAATCTACCAGGAACATTAATAATTTGAATTGACTCGCTTGCGGGCTAGCCGTCTTAACTTTAGTCGCTAATAGTAACCAGAAATCTCGGATCAGCTCGTGCAAAAGAGTTTCCGAAAGACAATCGACATCGTACAAAATTAACAGGACATTCTGAGTTCGCCACCATTGAGAAACTCGTTCGGCAATTTCAGGAATTGAGCTTTGTCTACCCAGACCAACTCTACCACCAAGTTCACGCCACAATGCAGCACTGTCACTTCTCCGAGCAATGCGACTGAGTTCAATTCGTACAACTTTTCCCGTCATGATATTGGGGACATTTTGTACTACTAACCGATTTAACAACCAGCGTTGACCATAGTAAAGTGAACCGTGGATTAGAAAAGCTGCTACTGAATGAGTCTCAATAATTCTCCGAAATGCTCGCGTCTGCTCTCGATAACCCAATTTCAACAAAGCACGATACACTCTTCCACTAGATAGAGCTAGTTCCAGATCACCAAGCTGCTGATCCAATTGGTTTAGTTCAGCTTCAGTTTGTTCAATTTGCTTTTCTAATTGGAAGCGAATGAGAGTATTTGCTGCGATCGCATAATCACGACGCAACCTTTTTAACTTCTCGGCTAGCAGGTCATAATGTTCCTGTAGTGCATGGCGTTTGTGCTGTAGATGCTGCTCGGAGGACATCCAGGTACTTTTTGAGTCAATAATCTTTACTCAAGACGACTAGCCAGATTATCGATCTAGCAATCTGGTTTACTGTGTTTGGTTTCAATAGCTGAAACATCATTGCGACACGAAATGTCACCAGTTCCAGACTTAGTATGAGAACGTCGTCTCCATAGTCCCTCTACGCCCTAGCAAGCAAACTGATGTTTAGCATACCACTACTGACTTGGGTTCAGTACAACGATAATTACTGCTAACCTAATTCCCAAAGGTTTCCAGTGGGGATTGGTAGAGGAAAAAGTACTATCCCCAGACACTGCTTGGTAGTCATTGGGGAACTTTTCAGAAGCATTGGGAGCCGTGTCTACTCGTAGGATGAGTTTGCCTTGATAACGAGATAATTTACTATTATCCAACAAAATCGTGCCCCCGTAATCCCACGCCAATCCATAAAGTTTAAAATCACCTAATTTTTTACGTAATTCGCTCAAAGGGGTTCCAACACCGATACCTTCGCGGGTTTTCCAAGCTGAACCCAAGTTACGCACATCTAGAGGTTTGGTACGAGTATTATCACTCCAAACTACTAAGAGCGATCGCCCCTGATTTAGATTTAACTGAGTAGCTGCAAAACTACCAATTCCTTCAGCACCAGAGATAGTTTTATCAACAAGATGGGATGCACCAAACAGTTTGACTAAATCTTGCTTGGTGGTTTTGCCTGTGATTGGCCCCACTCTTTCCCCAGGAATGATTAAAGTGTCTATTAATGGTTGCGATTTAGCAAAAGTAATTGGGTGATTTATTTTCTGGGGTAGTGCAAAGACTGAGTTTTCTGAATAGTTTAGTAGTAAAGCTAAAGTAGCTGTAGCAATACCTTTGATTGATGAATTCATAGGTTTGACTATTGGGTAGCAGAATATGAGTCAGAAGTACTCATAGTTTAACTACTACAATTTTCCAATTACAGATTCCCAATTTTGAAAATTTTTTATTTCATCACTCTAGTTGCGTTCAAAATTGCCAGCATTGCTACTCCAACATCAGCAAATACAGCTTCCCACATTGTTGCTACGCCTAAAATACCCAACCCAATAAATACAGCTTTAATTGCTAACGCAAAACCGATATTTTGCCAAACAATTTGCCTTGTTTTTCTGGCAATTTGTATTGCTTCTGCCACTTTTGAGGGCGCATCAGTCATAATCACAATATCGGCAGTTTCGATTGCCGCATCTGAGCCTAACCCACCCATTGCTATACCAACATCTGCTCTAGCAATCACTGGCGCATCATTAATGCCATCCCCAACAAAGGCAACTTTACTATGCTTACCAACGGTGCTGAGTAACTTCTCAATGGCATTGACTTTTTCTTCTGGTAATAACTCTGCTTCGTAAGCATCTATACCTAGCTGTTCAGCAATGCGGGAAGCGATCGCTTCATTATCTCCTGTCAACATTACTGTTCTTTTTACACCCATTCCTTTGAGTGCTTTAATAGCCTGTCTGGCATCTTCTTTAAGTTCATCAGCAATGACAATATACCCAGCGTAAATATTATCCACTGCTAGATGAATAACTGTTCCTTCTAACTGGCAATTATCATGAGCAATATTCTCTTTATGTAATAGGCGATCGCTTCCCGCTATCACTACCCTATTTTCAACCTTGGCTTTAATTCCATAGCCTGCTATCTCTTCATAATCTCTCACCTCAAATTCATCAATTTTACCACCATAAGCTTTGCGGATAGATTGAGCGATGGGATGATTTGAGTGCAATTCTACTTTGGCGGCTAATTGCAGCAATTCCTGTTCAGCGTAGCCATTTGATGGTACTATTTTTGCTACTTTAAATACACCGTGAGTTAACGTTCCAGTTTTATCAAAAACAACTGTATTCACTGCATTTAAAACATCTAAAAAAGTAGACCCTTTAACCAAAATACCACGTTTAGCTGCACCTCCCACACCTCCAAAGTAACCTAACGGAATACTAATAACCAGTCCACAGGGACAGGAGATAACTAGTAAAACTAAAGCCCGATAAACCCATTCTGAAGAAGTTGCGCCAGCAATCAATAAAGGAGGGAATAATGCAACTGCTAGAGATGTAAAAACTACTATTGGTGTATAATATCGGGCGAATTTAGTAATAAACTTTTCTGTTTCTGCTTTTTTACTTTTGGCATTTTGCACCAAGTCTAAAATCTTGGCAATGGAAGATTCATCAAATAGTTTTGTTACTCTAATGCTGAGAACACCCATTTTATTGATCATCCCAGCCAAAACTGTCTCTCCCAACCTCACTGTTCGCGGTACAGATTCTCCAGTTAATGCAGATGTATCGACTTGCGAATTCCCATCTATAATCTCACCATCTAAGGGAATCTTTTCCCCAGGCTTTATAACGATAATATCTCCAATATTTACTGTATTTGGAGATACTTTTTTTAATTCTCCCTCTGTTTGAATATTGGCATAATCTGGACGTACTTCTAATAAAGCTTTGATGGAATTACGGGAACGACTAACGGCAATATCCTGAAACAATTCCCCAATTTTATAAAATAACATGACTCCGACAGCTTCGGGTAACTTATGAATTGCGATCGCCCCTAGTGTCGCAACTGTCATCAAAAATGTTTCATCAAATATTCTAGCTTTAAGGATATTGCGCCCAGCAGTTTTTAAAACACTCCATCCACTTAATAAATAGGCAGGGATAAAAAGCAGATATTCACCTATTGAGTAGAATGTATTGTGTAATTGATTTTCAAAAATTACACCAGGCGCATATAAACTTAAAATCGCTATTAAAGGCAATACCTCATTTTTCAGATTGAATTCTCCACCGTGATCGTGATTGTGGTCATGGTTATGATTCTCATCATGATTGTGATTATGAACATGGTTATGATTCTCGTGATGCTCATGTTTATAGCTGCAACAATCTGAAGATTCCGAATGTATTTTCTGCTTCATTTTTTCTATGTAGGCTAGTAAATTAATTGAGATATGAGCCTTTTTTAAATGTAATGAAAAAAAGAATTTTTTACAAGTTGATATTTTTAGAATGAGAATCTATCTCAAAATTATTGCTAAATATATACACTATCTTTTCATGAAAATTAATATTTATAATTTTGTAAGGATAGCTATACTGAATTTTAATTGTATAAAATTATGTAAGATATAACTTTTGTTCGTAGTGAGTGATTTATCGCTTTGTATAATAATTTAAAAGGCTAGAGCCGCTAATTACGAGCTTTAATTTAATTAAGCTCTTATACTTACATCAAGCAAATAATAACCGTCTTGGGAATATACAGAGGATTTAAATTTGCTGAATTACATAATGTTGTGTCAAGAAGCTAGACATCAAGCCTGTTTGATTGCTGAATTATGATGTAGTAAATAATTTCCGATCGAACTGGTGTAGAGATGGAACTTTCTTGGGTAACAAGTGTCTATCTAGCTATTCTCAGGGAAAATTCACTTGAAGTTTGAAAGCTAATCGAATACCCTGATTTAGTAGACAATTTTCTCAAGGAAATCTATGAACAAAAAAATTCTTCTGAATTTGCTTTCCAGTTCCTCAATTTTTGTATCAATGATGTCTACGCTGGTGACATTTCATCCTGCTCATGCTAGTGGTAGTATTACACAGAGATTACTGCACACACAAGACGGTCGTACCTGTATCACTAACCCACATGGTGGAAAAGATTTTGTGTGCATTCGAGATTCAGAGAGAAAACGTCCGTATACCTCTACAAGTTCCTCAACTATTGTCACATCAGTATCAGATCAGAATGTTGCCATGTTGAACTTTACTGAAGAGGAAAGCGACGCTGCAATTAGGGTATTTGGCTGCGACTGTCCATTATGTATAAATTCTTTGCGTCAGTTGCAGGGTACTGGAAACTTGGTGTACTAAGATTGAATAGCGCTGATAGCGACTATAACTTCTGTTAGATATACGTGATTAATCACGTATAGAAAATATACGAAACCAAAAAAGCATTTTTAACTACGTACCACTACTATATATTTGGTCAAATGTAAATCGATTCTTGGGGCGGTTTGTAGTACTACTTCAAACCCCTCAAATCAAAAACTGCATCCCCTTGTCAGTGGAGTTTTTGGGTATGGGTAATGAGGCATGGAGAATAATCACCAATGCCCAATGTCGGCGGGTGGCTATCCCTCTCCACTTAGAAGGAGATGGAGTTTTCCGCCGACTTTCTATTAAAAATAAAGGTAATGTAGTTTATTAAATTTAGCTATGTAGCACCTTAACTATTGTGCCATATATTGTGCGATGTCTTTGGCAACCCCTCCGGTGTATACTCAAGGAAACACGAGTTTACAGGGAATTAAGGAAGAGGGACGAGGACAAGGACGACAGCAAGAGGCTGCTAATCTTGTAATTCGACTGCTAAGTAAGCGATTTGGAGAACTTTTTCAGGAAATGCGATCGCACATTTCCAGTCTACCTTTACCTGTTCTCGAAGATTTGAGCGAAGCACTGTTAGATTTTACTAGTATTGCTGATGTGCAGGCTTGGCTAGAAGCGCGATGATCAAATAGCTTTAAGGCAAGTCCTAGTCCTTTCAAACATTGCAACACGTTGTTGAGCTGATTGCCAACACAACAGCGAGTTAAAGCTCCCAACGAATAGAGCCGATGATTGTGAAGGGCGCACCTCTTTCAAGACCTAAGGTGTAACCATAGGAGGAGCTAAAATAGTCCGTATTAAATAGATTACTAATATTGATTCCAGCATTAAAACCATCTCTACGGTAGTAAATTGCTGCATCGGTACGCAAGTAATCGGGTAGTTCAAACGAGTTATTCACATCTCCTGCCCGCGTGCCTACATAAAAAAGCCCCAGACCAAATCCCAAACCCTTCAGATTGCCCTTTTGGATCTCATAGGTTGTCCAAAGGCTAGCTTGATTTTCCGGCGCACCCTGCAATTTATTGCCTACACCAATGGTATTATCCTCGGTAACTTCTGCATTGGTATAGGCATAAGAAGCGATCACCTTCCACCCTGGTAGAATCTCACCCGCGATATCCAACTCAATTCCTTGACTCCTTTGCTCCCCTACCTGAATGGAATAACCAAGCCTACCTCTTTCCGGATCAGGATCGGTTGTTAGAATATTCGTCTTGGTGATCTGATAGGCGGCTAACGTTGCCGAAAGTCTACCCTCTAGAAAGTCAGCTTTAATGCCTGCTTCATATTGTGTTCCTTTGGTTGGCTCAAAAGCTGCACCATCAGGGTTTAATCCAAAGTCAGGGACGAAAGATTTACTGTAGCTGGTGTAGAGAGAAACAGAGTTGCTGGGCTGATACACCAACCCGATTCGCGGACTAAAAGCACTTCTACTCTCTGCTGACTGATCTGTAACCCAATCTAAGCGCCCGCCAATTAATAACTTCAGCTTATTTAAAATACTGATTTGATCCTGAAGGTAAGCACCGTAAGATTGGGTAGTGCTATTAAAACCATAATCTGGAATATATGAGGGTTTTGGAACATTGTAGTCTGGGTTGAAGATATTTAGATTAGGAAGAGGAGAATCGGAAATAAAAGCCTCAAAAATCTGAACATTGCGATTAAAATCAAAACCCACTAAGAGTTGGTGCGAAATCGATCCCGTCTTAAACTTTCCAAGCAAGTCGATCTGTCCAAAATAGTTATCTATTGAGTATCCACGTCTTAAAGCGCTAATACCTACTAGCAAACTATCATCGACTAGATTTTCTCCCCCAGCAAGTGCGTCTCTACTTCTAGTAGTAGCTACTGAAAAATGGTTACGAATCTGCCAGTTTTCGCTCAACTTTTGATTCAGGGTGTAGCCAAATTTTTGAGTCTTGGCATCAATAAAGATTAAATCAGGATAGCCGAGAAAGACACTCTGAGGCAGGAAGCTACCATCACTGAAAAACCAACTGCCAGACTCATTAGGATATCCATTATAGTTAGTGTATTCATAGTATAGATTCAGTTCTGTTCTATCCCCCAATTTGAGAGTGATTGAGGGTGCGATCGTGGTTATATTTGTTTTGACGAAATCTTGAAACCCCTGCGAATTTTGATAGCTCGCAATAAAGCGATAGAGTACAGTTTTATCGGCATTCAATGGGCCAGAGAGATCGATGCTGGGCTGATAAAATCCAAAATTCCCCGCCTCAAATCCGAGACTGTAGTAGGGTTCACTCAAGGGTTGTTTGGTGATAACGTTGACGATTCCACCCGGTTCTACAGCTCCAAATAGAACTGAGGCGGGTCCTTTGAGAACTTCTACTTGTTCAATCGTCCCAACACCTGTCAGCGTAAAGCTTTCACTTGCATCTCGATAGCCATTGCGGAAATTTCCGCTTTGATTAAATCCTCTAATGACTCTGTCTCCTGAAGGCGCACCGAAGTTGCTTCCGCCACTAACAATGCCACTGACTGTTTCCACTGCCTGATTTACACTTCTCACATTGCGATCTTCCAGCACCTGTTGCGGCACCACTTGAATCGATTGGGGAATATCACGTAATGGTGTGTCGGTTTTAGTGGCAGTTGACGAATCTGGTACGTTATATGTATCTTGCTCCCCCGTCACCACCAACTCAATCGGCTCATCCTGCTGTGCTGTTGGTTCTTCTGGCGGTGTCTCGCTTGCTGGCTTTTGTTGATCTTGAGGTGTTTGGGGTTGCTGCGGTGGCTGTGTCGCTGTTGCAGCAGATGCTACGGCAAAAACCAGCCCTGCATTATCATCAAATAACTCAACCGTAGGCAAAGCTTTCTCACCCACCACCGTCACTCGCACAGTATTTGCATCAATGTTTGTGACTGTTATTTCAATAATTCCCGTAAGAGGTTTTTCCGATCGGAAGGTGAAACCCTCGCCCGATGGTAAACTCAATTGGGTGTTAGGAATATCGGTAATAAAATTATTACCAGCACTGCGGTTTATGAGTTGTAATTTTTCCCCTTGAGTGGTTTGTAAAATTACCTCCACACCTTTTTCTGTAGGGTTTGCTTTCACCCCTGTTATTTGTACAACACCCCCCTGTTTCCCCCCTTGGTAAGGGGGGACAGTTTGCAGTGTGGGCGACTGAACTAGTAATTGTTGAGCGCTGGTGATGGAGGTTTCTAAGTCGCTCAGTTGCCGGATTTTTTGATACCCTCGGTTTGTAAGGCGATCGCCCAGTGCTGAAGAATCTATTGGTTGAAGTAAACTATCAATAGCTTTTTGAGACAATTTATCTCTATTCTCAAGTTTCGTTTCTGCCCAAGCAGGTTGAGTTACCACGGTGCTGATAATTCCGACCACACTTGCTGCTAGCCATAGATAGATATTGGGCTGCCAACTTTTCATACCGCTCCCCACACCGTTTTGATTAAAATGCTTATTGCATATAGTTATTAATTGCAATATTGGCTGAGTATAGAGAAGCGATCGCGGGTGGGTCTATATCCAAAACGGCATTACAGTCGCAAAACGGCATTAAGAGTCGGAAGTATTCTTTTTCCCTGACAAACATTCACTGGGTGTAATGCCGAACTTGCGTTTGAAGGCGATCGCAAAGTGTCCCTGTTGGGCATAACCCACTAAATTGGCAACCTGAGTCACAGTTAACTTACCAGAGCGTAGTAGTTGCTCTGCTTGTTCCATACGTTTACTGGTAAGATAACCAAACACCGTTGTACCAAAGAGTTCTCTAAATCCATTACCGAGAGTGCGGTCGCTCACTCCCACAAGTTGTGCCAATTCCGGTATCAATGGCGGATTCTCCAGACGGGAAAGCAAGATATCCCTAGCGTGGTGAATACGGACAATGGTTTGAGCCTTTAGTCGTGGGTATGGTTGCAGTCCATCCGACTGTGCGAGAATGGGAGCTAACTGCAATGCGATTAATTCTTGGATCTTTCCCTGCAAATACATCCGCTTTATCATCCCTTGGTAGGGACAGTTAACGATTTGCTGTGCTACTCCTTGAATAGCGGTTGTAATTTCCGGGTAAATTAATGTCTGCCAATCATTACCCTTTATGAGAAACTTCAACTGGGGGGAAATATCTCCATCCTCTGTGGGGAAAAAGGTTCTGAGTAAATTAGGTGTCATCTCGATGTCAACACTTGTGTACTGACCTTTTGGAGTCGCCACTAACATTGTTCGTTGCACGCCGCTACCAGAAATGAGTGTGTAGCCTTCCCCAACCTGTCCTCCGTACTCGTCTAGACTTTTGCCTGAAAGGGTAACTTTAAATTGCACGGGATGATCCCATTCAGTAATTTTTCTTAGCAAGTCATGGTGAAATTCTATGTCTGTAATACAAAGCGAGAGATTGGGATGCACTTTAATCTCTCGCTCATATCCTTTACCCTCCCAACTAGGCACTTGATAAATAAACTCATCTGACTCTGGGTTTTGCAGGTTGTTCATTTCAGCTTCTGCCTCCTCCTTCCGGCGCTGTCATGGTAATAGTCATGGTAGGTGGTAGAGATTAATCAAACCAAAACTTATTGAGATTAATTATTACTTGTTTCTTAAACTCATACAAGTTGAACTAGTGACCTTTATAGGACAAGGGCAGGGGGAGACAAGTACTAATTCGTAATTAGTAGGGGTAGGTTGGGGAGCCACTGCGCCCTTGCGGTTTCCCGACTTGTACTCCTACGGGGAAGCAAGCTACGCGCAGCGTCTCCCCGAATCCCAAAGGGAGAGGCTAGCGCCTGCCGTAGGATGCCCGAAGGGCTGTAGGGAGAAGCAAGTGGCGTTTGAGGAACGAAACCCAACACAAAAAATCCTTGGTTTTGTTGGGTAACACGAATGTTCAATCCAACCTAGATTTTTTCTTTTATTTGAGTCATAAAAGAGCGCTAATTGCTAATTTGTAATTCGTAGTGAAGAATTCAATTACGAATTACGTTAGTGAGTCCGCAAGGATCATTATCAATTACGAATTATTTTAAATACTGGGAGCATCCCAATTTTGTAAAAAGACACAGGACTGGTACAAAAACTGTGTACAAACCTCTTTGCTTTGCGTTCTTTGCGTCTTACCCTGCAAGAAGCCGCTTTGCGTCTATGCGGTTCGTTATTTCATTCTCCACCTAAGTCCAAATACCGTATAAAAATAAACTTGCACATTTGGGATGCTCCCTAAATACTCTCTGTGCGCCCCGTGTAAAAGCGTAAGAGCGTCCTGTTTATTCAACCACCTCATTCACAGGGAATCTATCAATCAACTGCATCGCCCGATAGGCATTACGTTGGAAAGAATCTGGCAAATGAGGAACGTGAGGTATCTGCGATAACAAATCCAACGTCCGCCGTAAAATTCTCACCACGTCGCCTTCATCCAAGGTGGTGTTTTCGCAGAGTTCTATCCACTCCATTCCCAGCGCCCATTGTTCGACTATCGCAATTAACTCAAATTCCAACCATATTGGCAGCGCTACGTTATACCGCCGTTGTAGTTGGAACATTTGGCGGCGAATTCCCCGCAATTTTGCCAAGGCTTCTGTGACTTCATTACTAAGGTCAAAGTTAACCTTACTATCTGGACGGGGCGTTTCCATCACCAAAGCCGCTGCTGCTGCTGCTAAATGGTGCGGATCTAAGTTGTCTAATTCACCACTAGCGAATACTAAACCCAACCACAATTCATTTTCACCGCGAATGGCGGCAGCAATTCGCCCTAATTGCGTCGGAACTAAGTTATCCAAAGCATCAAAATGTTGCAGAATGGCGATTAAATTGAGAAACTCTTCCCAATGACGTTGTGAGTGTTGCTCTACTTGCCCTTGCAACTGTTCGAGTTCGGCTTCTAGTTCGACATAGCGGGCGCGGCGCTTGAAAAGCGTTGCAGCATTGCCTGATTGATGTAGGGGATGAGCATCTAATTGCTCTTGGACGGCGGTAGTGCGACTGAGTTGTTCCGCAACTTCTGGTGCCAGATTCAAAGATTCTACCGGATCGGGAATACGCCCGGCGATCGCAAAGCTTTCTTCGTTACCACGGCGCGATTGTCCTGGCTTCAAAGGCATCTCTGGCGGTGGTAATACATCAGGTGGCACTTCAATTCGCGGCAGTTCGGCATACAAATCAACTACATCCCCTGTGGTTGCCACATACCACCGATTATCAAGCCCCAAGCATACCAAGTAAGGAGCTTGACCAGAACCAGGTGATTTTCCCACTAACACTGCGGTTACGGGTGAAGACACTGTGATATTTTTGCCTTTGAGACTCAACAGAGTTCCTGACACTGCAAAGCCCAACATCATCCCCAATTCTTCTTGGCGGTCTGATTGTGCTTGCTCTTGCAAGGTTTTCAATATCTGGCGTTCCACCTTCAGGCGTTGCCGCAATTTTTCATAAACAGCCAGTTCATTTTCATCTACTGCGGCAATTTGCTCGTGTAGTTGAGCTAATTGTGTTTGCAGCTCCGCAATCTCATCGTATTCTGGTCTTAAATGCAAGGTAGCCATGTACTGCCCAAAACTGCGCTCTATTAGTTCCCTGGTTTGCTCTAGGGTGTGTGTTTGCAGTAAGTTGAGTACCATGCCATAACTGGGGGTAAACTGGCTTACAAGGGGATCTGGCTTGGATGTTCCCAAATACGCCGCTTCTTTGGCTCCTTCAAAGGGAGTTTGGACTGTCACCACATGACCTTGTTTATCCATCCCCCGCCGGCCTGCCCGTCCAGCCATTTGCAAGAATTCGGAAGCGTTCAACAGGCGGTGTCCAGTATCGGTACGTTTGGAAAGGGTAGAAATTACCGTTGTCCGGGCGGGCATATTAATTCCCGCCGCTAGTGTCTCAGTGGCAAATACGACTTTAATTAGCCCCTGTTGAAATAGTTCTTCAACCAGTGCTTTCCAGGCAGGCAAAATTCCAGCGTGGTGGGCAGCGATTCCTCGATACAAGGGTGCAATTTGTCCAGAACGCCCAGCTTCGGGATTGCGGGCTAAAAAGTCATCAATCTGTTGCCGTAAAATCTGAGACTCTTCATTATTTACCAGCCATAAATCCCCCACTTCCGCCACGGCTTTATCACATCCCCGGCGGCTGAAGATAAAGTAAATTGCTGGTAGCATATCCCGTTGCTCTAACTGGCTGAGGGTAAAAATTATACCCGGAGCCTCTGGTCTACCACTTCTCCCCCTCTCCCTTTCTCCGCCTCTGGCCTTCTTCTTCTGAAGAAGGCGGGGATTAATTTTGGTTTTGCTATCATTCAGCAGGGGAAATAACCCTTTAGGATTGCAAAAGTGAAATTCTAAGGGGACTGGGCGAAAATCGGAGTAAATCAGGTCAGTTGGGCCGTGAACGCGATTTAGCCAATCGGTGAGTTGATCGCTGTTGGCAACCGTTGCTGAGAGGGCTGCCAGTTGCACTTCACGGGGACAATAGATGATTGATTCTTCCCAAACAGTACCGCGCTGGCGATCGTTCATGTAGTGGCACTCATCAAGTATCACCGCTTCAACGTCTACTAATGAGATGCCGACTTGCCCAATGGGTGTGCCATAGAGCATATTTCGGAAAATTTCTGTAGTCATCACCAAAATCGGTGCATCTCTGTTAATGGAGGCATCTCCAGTTAACAGTCCGACTTGATTAAACCCGAATTTTTCTCGAAAGTCACGCAATTTTTGATTCGACAGCGCCTTTAGGGGAGTAGTATAAAATACACGTTTTCCTCGCGCCAGGGCGCGATAAATGGCGTATTCCCCGACTAATGTTTTGCCCGAACCTGTGGGCGCACATACGACTACGGAGCGTCCGGCGTTTAGGGACGCGATCGCTTCTTTTTGAAACTGATCCAGATCAAAGGGAAATATAGACCCTAAGTCAAGTTCTGGAGACGGTGCAGGATAATTCACTCAATCACATTTGCAACCAGATTGTTTACTATATTAACGAGTCTTTTGTCAACTTCGTTAGGGATTGGGGATAGAGAAGAATTTCAGCACCCAGTCCCCATGCCCCTAATCCCCACTCCGTGGGGGCCCCGAGTTCCCCAGTCCCCAGTCCCTAGTCCCCAGTAAAGAGTCTCTCATTTTCCCAGTTCTTGCGAGCGCTGTGTGGCAGCTTTGACTGCTTCAATTAAAGCTGAACGAAATCCTGCCTGTTCTAGCTTGGCAATCCCCGCAATCGTTGTACCACCGGGACTAGTAACGCGATCTTTGAGTTCTGCTGGGTGCATTTTGGTTTCATGTAACAGTTTCGCTGTTCCTAGTACGGTTTGCAAGGCTAGTTGATTGGCAATTGCTCTAGGTAAACCTGCGGATACTCCGCCATCAGCAAGTGCTTCTACCAAGAGCGCCACGTAAGCTGGTCCGCTACCAGATAGCCCTGTGACTGCATCCATCAGCCCTTCTGAGACTTCCACGACTTCCCCCACAGCAGAAAAAACTCGCTGTGCTATTTGGTGATGCTTGGGGCTAGTATATGCACCTGAACAAATGGCGGTAATTCCCGCTCCCACTGTTGCTGGGGTGTTGGGCATTGCTCTAATAATTGGCAATTGCACAAATGCAGCTTCTAGCTGGCTTAAAGGCACACCCGCCAATATGGAAATTATCAGGGGTGAATGTTCTCTATTAATAATATCAATATTTGTTAATTCTTGAGTGATCGCACTAAACACCTGCGGTTTCACTGCCAAAAAGACAACTTCTTTTACTTGGGCGAAAACCTCGCTATTATCTGTCGTCACAGCAACATCGTATTGCTGTTTTAAAAAATCTAGGCGCGAAGATAGCGGTTCGCTAACTATGACTTCTGATGATTGATAAATTCCAAGCGCGATAAGGCGGGATAAGAGCGCTTCTCCCATTACCCCACCACCAATTAAACCAAATTTTATAGTCATTTATCATTTGTCATTTGTGAGCCAGCGCGGTCTTGGGGGTTTCCCCCATGAGTGACTGGCATTAGCGCAGCGTTAGTGATAGCGCAGCGTTAGCGAGGAACGAGCGTCGGAACGAGCGTCACCCGTAAGGGTCATTAGTCGGTTGTCCTTTGTCATTTGTCACTATTATCAAAACCCAGGACTAATCACAGAGGACAAAGGACTAACAACTAATTTAACTTTATTGTGCCATCCGGTTAGTTTCGTTGCCCCAGGTTTGATTCGGAGAACCTGTAGGACGAGAGGAACGGGCTGGCGGTTGTGGTACTTCATGAAGAACACCACCTTGGGTGCTAACTTGAACACAGCTTGGCGTAAACAAGAAGATGCTCTCACCGATGCGCTCTTGATGTCCATCTAGTGCGTAAGTACCACCTGCAACAAAATCTACTGCTCGTTGAGCTTGATCTGGATCCATGATTGTCAGATTTAATACCACTGACTTGCGTTCTCGCAACGCTTGAATTGCCTGGGGCATTTCTTCAAAGGTGCGTGGTTCGAGTACTAAAACTTCTGAAATTCCGTTAATTGCTCCTGGCATACCAATCACATTCCCCATTGGCTTTGAACCTGCTGCGATATCATCTCCCATTGTAGGCACTGGTTCCCGCCAGCGTCGATTTTGAGCGGTCGTGCTTTCCTGTGGTGCCGGTGGTTGGGGATTTTCTTGTTGATACAGATTTTGGTAATTATTATCTGTTTCTGGTTCTTCTTCGTAATACTCGTATTCCACTTGCTCATTTAGACCCACAAAGTCTCTGAGTTTGGAAAAGATATTGTTCATTGCGTATGTACTCTCCTGGTGCGAATAGCCTTTATTGACTTGGCTTAGGATTGATTGAGTAGGAGCGATCGCTACATTAATGGATACTACAGCAAGTATACTGCTATTAGTACCCCATATTAATTCTGGCGATGAAGTGACACTTCTTGCAAAGGTCTGTGCATCGCCTAAACATAATAATGAGTCAAGATTATATCCTAAGGTGTGTCCGAAGGAAAGCTCTTTTTACCCCATTTTTCTTTAGCGATTGCTTTTGTCAATACTATATCCTTTGTTTATAATTGCACCAGTTTGTTACAAGATTCTTGTCATCAAATCCTGATCTCTATTAATACTAAAGAGCAAGGCTGATAATCAAAGGCTAAGAGCGATCGCCAAACAATATTGTTCCTAATCGTACCATCGTTGCACCTGCTTGCACTGCCAGTTCGTAGTCGCCTGACATACCCATAGACAGGTGCTGCATTTTAATGTGCGACCAGTTTTGCTCCTGGATTTTCTTTGCTAGCTCACGATTGAGATTAAATACATTCAAAATTTCTGGATCATTTAATCCTGAAGGCGGAATTGTCATCAAACCTTGAATTTGTAAACTTTTGTATTGATCGAGTGTGGGTAAATCAGCCAAAAGTTCTGGCACACTCCAACCAGACTTATTGGGATCGGGGAGAATTTTCACTTGCAGGCAAACCTGGGGACTCACTCCTAGCTGTTGCGCCAATTGATCTAAGCGCTGTGCCAGCTTCAAGTTATCGACGGAGTGAATCCAAGGGAATTGTTCAATGGCTTTTTTGGCTTTATTGCTTTGCAAATGTCCAATAAAGTGCCAGGTAATATCCGGTAAGTCTTGCAACTCGGCTTGTTTGCTGGCGGCTTCTTGGATACGACTCTCTGCAAAATCACGAATTCCTGCGGCATAGGCAGACCGAATGGCCTGGGCAGAAACTTGCTTGCTAACAGCAATCAATTTGACTGAAGTTGGCAGTGAGGAGCGAATGGAAACAATACGTTCGGAAATCGAACTATTCATTGGAAGGTGCGTTGGAAAACACTCTGAAGCTGATCGTACTCCTGAGATTGTCCACCGCGCCGCAGGGTACGTAAGCGATTTTCCAACATCATTCTAGCCTCAGTACGTCCTAGAGACTGGAACTTAACACCTTTAACGTCATTTGCGACCAAAAAAAACAAGCGCTGGGCATAAAGTGTGGTGAACAAATCCTGGTTCTCATCAACCATACAGATTTTGTAGAGTAAACCCCAAGTTGGATGGTTTATGTAAGTTTCTGCGTTTTCTGGATTCATTTAAGAGTCAAGGTGTAGTCAAGGTGGAGTATATATATCTTTTCGCAGTGAATTCCAAACATTCAGACGATAATACCAACATTCGTCAGAATATTTTCTTAAAATGCAAAACTGCGGTTGCGAAGACCTTGATCTAGTTTCTAATGGGCAGATGAAGCTAGTACCGCAAGGCGGAAGTCACGCATTCACGCTTGCTTTAATTTTGGGCTTTCTGGCTGTAATGAAATGGTAGGCTGATTTTTGCCGACCTCTACTAGTGGTAGTGAAGCGCAATGGTACAACATGAAACGCGAAGCGTAGACTCGAAGAGTAGAGGCTTGTCGATAGATTTCACCCTATGCTTTGGTGACTCAAATACACCAACCTGGCGGCACAAGGCACAAAACAGTCGTGACCCTCTTATTGAAAGTTTAACGTAGCGAGGCAAAACACCCTTTGAAACTCCCAACGGCAACAGCTAACTTTTCAACTTCTTTCCATACTGCCACAAGTGTGGCTGAATGGCACAAAATTTGGGAGTGGGGAGAAATCAATTAAAAATTAAAAATTAAAAATTAGAGAACTTCTGCCTTCTGCCTCCTATTCCCTATTGCCTATTGATTATCTAGCATTTTCAGCGCTGCCAGTTGTGCCTGGGCTTTGTGCAGAGATTCATACCATTCTTTCTCAGGATCGCTGTCTGCAACAATTCCTGCACCAACTTGTCCCCAGACAATGTTGAGTGCTGAGTGCTGGGGGATGAGTCTTGAGTGGGGAAATGAAGAAGAATTTACTCCCCCTGCTTTTTGAGACGCGGGGGCTAGTAGCAGGGTGCGGATTAAGATATTTAAATCTAAATGACCACGCCAATCTAAATAGCCACAGGAACCGTAGAACAAGCTGCGCCGCACGGGTTCTAGTTCATCGATAATTTCCATGCAACGGACTTTGGGACAACCTGTGATTGTGCCACCTGGAAACGTGGCGCGAATCAAATCAATGGCAGTGTATTCGCTTTTTAAAGTACCTTTGATGTTGCTGACAAGATGCATCACATGGCTATATCGCTCAATTGTCAGCAATTCGTCAACAGTAACCGTTCCCCATTCACAAACTCGCCCTAAATCATTGCGTTCCAAGTCCACCAGCATGATGTGTTCCGCACGTTCTTTGGTGTTGCTGAGTAAATCTTGTGCCAGTTGCATATCTTGTTCTGGAGTGACACCACGCGATCGCGTCCCAGCGATCGGTCTGGTTTCGGCTTGCCGATTTTGCAATATTACTAACCGTTCCGGCGAACAACTAATCACTTCCCCCCAAGGCGTCTGCCAATAGCTGGCAAAAGGAGAAGGATTAATTTTTTGTAAGGCTTGATAAATTTCCCAACCAGAAGCCGATGTAGACGCTTGAAATCGCAATGAAAGATTTGCCTGAAAGATATCTCCAGCTTGAATATATTTTTTCGCCTGGTTTACGGCTGTTTCATAATCTGCTTGCGATGTCAAAAACACAGGAGGCGAAGAAGACACGGGGACGGGGGAACGGGGAGACACGGAAAATTCTTTCACCACGTCTTTCTTCACTAACTTCTTTTGTAACTCATCAAGTCCACTTGCATCACTGGCGGCTAGCCAAAGAATTTGTTGCGCGTGATCCAAAACAGCAAAACAATCTGGCTCATACCAAAAAGCTACGGGAAATGGTAGGGGATCAATTTTATCATGTGGTAACTGTTCAATTTCACATGCCACATCGTAGCCTAGCCAACCCAACCAACCGCCGATAAAGGGGAGAGCATTGGGCGTGGGACATTGGTTATCTTCCTTGTCTGCTTGTCCCCTTGTCTGCTTGTCCCCCTTACCTATCTCTACCTCTTGCTGTAACAACTTTTCTAAGAAGGGAAAAACCTCTCCTACTTCTGGCGTCCACATCTGGGGGATGCCATCGACTAGGCGAGGAGCGCCTGCACAGATAGAATATCGGCTGAGTTGGGGATGATCGATAGGCGTTGGGTAGGGACTTTCCAGTAGGGTAGCAATTCCCGGTGTGGCGGTGGGGTGAAAAAGAGCAGCAAAAACTTCCGAACCTGTGCGCTTTTCTAGGGGTAGCGATCGCCAATACCAAGCCTTGAGCATACTGTTTAAAAGCGTTGTGAATAATTAGTTAACAGTTTTTAGCAGTGAGTAGAAATAACTAGAACTACTTACCACTGACAAAATGCAATTACCTATTACCTATTACCACTTTCTCGGTGCAAAATCAGACCTGAGTTCCTATCGCTAGCCGTATTCCCCAGAATAAGATTAAAGTCGCAATAGCAAGCCAGTCAAGCCCTTTAAATCGTAAATCGTGCCACTGTACTCGATGCTCGTTGGGACTGGTAAAACCTCGCACCATCATTGCATTCGCCATTTGATCGGCTCGTAAGAGCAGATTTTCTAACAGTCTCTCTGCAACTGTCATCCAAACTTTGAATCCTCCTTTCAATCCCAGCTTTTTCCAATTAATTGCCCTTGTCATCACGGAGCGAAATAAGTTTTGCACTTCTTCTAAAACCAGGGGAATAAAGCGCAAGGACAAGGTTAAAGTTAAAGCAATTTCGGTGACAGGCCACTTGAAGCGTCGCAGGGGTTGCATTAGGCTTTCTATGCCAGATGTGATTTCTTCTGGTGCAGTTGTCAGCAGATACAGGTTGGTGCTGTAAATTACGGTAAATATAATTGTACTCAGACGTACAGCCAAATCCAAGGAATAGCGAGTTACTTTGACTGGCCCTTTGTGAAATAGCACATAGCTGTATTTGTTATTACTTACTGACTCTTGAATAATATTATTGGAGTTTGCTTGCTGGGTTAATATTTGTTCATTAGCTGCGAGGCGTGGCTGATAATCTACACCCAATCCATCAGGACTGATGGCTCCGATCACTAAGACAAAAAACGATAGCATTAATAGCCAACCCATTTGCTGCTGCCATACTCGGCGGGGAATCCTAGCAATCAAGGTGGCAAGAATTAATAGTACCACCAGCAACACGCGCCAAAAGTTGTTAGCTAAAATATAGCTTGTTAAAAAGCTCATCAACCAGGCGAACTTGACTCGCGGATCGATTTTATGCAGCCAAGTTTGAGGTTGTTCTAAATAAAGTCCAAGTGGCAGCGATCGCAATAAATCCATTTTAGAGTTAGGAGTGAGGAGTTAGGGGTACAGACCCGATTAATCGCGTCTGTACAGTTAGGAGTTTTGACTTTAACTCATAACTTTCACCTTGTACCGCTATCAAACTCAAGTCGATAGGGTTCTATAGTTAGCAAGCAATTCTGACTTTAACTCATAACTCCTGTACAGACGCGATTAATCGCGTCTCTACTCCTAACTTATTTTGACGCGAGTTGCTCTATTAACATTACCACTTTCGGCATCACGGACTTTTTTACTCCGCCACAGCAAAATAATTGGTGTGCCTTTAAATCCTAGCTGTTGCCGGAATTGGCGTTCAATGTAGCGGCGGTAGTTGTCGTTAAAGCGTTTGGAATCATTGACAAATAGAGCGATCGTTGGTGGTTGACTACTTACTTGTGTACCATAATAAATCTTGCCCTGACGCCCACCACGAGATGCTGGGGGTGAATGCCAACTTACAGCGTCTGTTAAAACTTCGTTAATCACTGATGTGCTGACACGGCGTTTGTGTGATTCAGCCGCCGTTTTCACCAATTCGAGAATCTTTTCTACCCGTTGTCCTGACAAGGCACTCACAAAAATTGTTTCTGCCCATTCGGTAAAATGTAAGCGTGATTGCAGAGTTTTTTCGTAGTCGTAGATTGTGTAAGAGTCTTTTTCGACAGCATCCCACTTATTAACGACGATGATGCAAGCTCGACCTTCTTCGATAATCCGCCCAGCTAATTTTTGGTCTTGCTCAGTGACTCCATCAACAGCATCTATTACTAATAAAACCACATCAGCGCGGCGAATCGCTTTGAAAGCACGATTAATACTAAAGAATTCTGTGCCGTATTCTATGTGTTTCTTTTTGCGAATGCCTGCGGTGTCAATCAAACGGTAGGTTTGTCCCTCTCGTTCAATGACGGTATCAATAGCATCGCGGGTTGTGCCAGAAATTGGGCTAACAATTGCCCTCTCTTCCCCAACAAAAGAATTGAGTAAACTCGATTTGCCCACATTCGGGCGTCCCACAATTGCTACTTTGATTTCGTTAGTATCTGGGATGTCTTCAATCGCAGGTATGTGATTAACTAACTCGTCGAGTAACTCTCCTGTACCACTGCCATGAATTGCGGAGATAGGATAAGGTTCGCCCAATCCTAATTCCCAAAACTCGGCAGCTTGCATTAAGCCTTGTTCTGGGGATTCACATTTATTTACAGCTAGTAGCACAGGTACGGGTTGTTGGCGCATCCATTCGGCGATTTCTAAATCTGCCGATGTGGGGCCTGTTTGACCATCGACGACAAAAATAGCGCCACACGCTTCTGCAAGGGCTGTCATTGCCTGTTGGCGAATCAGTGGTAAAAATTCGGTATCATCATTAAAAACTAAACCACCAGTGTCTACGATTAAAAATTCGCGGCCATTCCAGAAAGCTGGTAGATAAGTGCGATCGCGTGTCACTCCTGGTTCATCATGGACAATCGCCGTTTGTTCCCCGGCGAGTCGATTAACCAGGGTGGATTTGCCCACATTTGGGCGTCCGATAATTGCAACAATTGGCAGTGCCATAAAACCAGGGTAAGTGAGAGACGTAGTATATCACGTACTTACATTTTACTCACTTTAAACTTGAAGTTTTAATAATTTCCTGATCTGAACAATGGGAACTACCGTGCTACTGTGCGCTTCAGCAGACACGCTCAAGTTAAAAATATCTTGAAAAAAGCCTTACCGTTAAATTTTTGACTTTTTCAAGCAACACGATCAACAACTTTATTATAAGGACGGCAGGCTGAAAAGCCTTGGACTCCAGGGAAGCGATCGCTAATATTCTATAGCAATCCGATTTGATTCTTGAATTACTCGTAGAGACTGGGGACACAACGACTGCGCTCAGTGCATCGCTCAATACTTGGAAGAAGGAATAAAGGTGTACTGAGTTTTTTTCACGCAATCAAATATGAGTCCTATACAAGTACCAATCAACTTTAAACTGCTCAAGCTTGGCGTAACCAAATGAAAATATTTCTGGGCCAATTTTAGAAAAGCATTTAATTGGCTAACTGAAAAGGCTAATCCTCTCTCTCTCGGATTAAAGCTAGCTCCCATTGCAGGATTTAATCTAGAAAGTAAGTGGAAATAATGTTCTAAAAAAAGAGCTACAGAACATAATCTTTGATAAGTGGCTCAAAGAGCGTTTACAACAAGTAAATATTCAACTTCTGGCATTCAAGTAACCCTCTTCCATCACTCTAGGCAGTTTAAAAAATAAAAAAGGTAGGAAATCCTACCTTTTACCCAAAAAAAGCATTTTGTAACCAAATACCAATTTCAATATCACACAAGCTTTTGACGAATCTATTGCAAAACTATGACGAGGGTATGACGGTTAATTTGCAATTGACTTCGCTATTGCTCCCAGTTGCAACCCAGGCGGATAGCTACCTTCTTCTTTGATCCGCTTAATTTCAGCGTCTGTGAGCCGCAAATTTAACTTTTGTGCCAATACTTTCACAATATCTCCCCGGTCAATTACACCAGCTACAGCACCAGCAGGAGAAAGGACGGTAATTCTAGGTAACTGCTCATTTTCTAATTTGTTAATTACCTCAGCTATCGTTGTTGCTTCAGCAACAGTGGGTATTTCCGTCAAGGGATGCACTATGCTGTGTAAAGTTTCGGTTTCCCATTCACTCCTTTGGGTTAAACGGAAATCGTCAATGGAAACTAGACCCCGGTAACGTCCATCAGAAGCAGCAAAATAAACCTGTGAGGGAGCGGTTTCCAACAGGTATAAATCGGCAAAGGATCGCAATGTCTGGTCAGCATCGACAACCCGAAAATCACGAGTCATCGCATCAGCCGCCACCACCTTGAGTAGGCTTTCTTGCAATGTTGTCATGTTGTCATAGCTGTTAGCATTGCGGACAGCAAACCAACCTAACAGCGCAATCCACAAACCAGCTACTAACTCTCTGGTCACAAAATCTACAACAAATCCTAAAGCGATCGCACCATAACCCAAAATTTGCCCAGTCTTTGCAGCCCAGTGTACGGCTTGAAAACGATTACCTGTTATTTGCCATAGTGCTGCTTTTAACACTTGCCCTCCATCTAGAGGTAAGCCAGGAATCAGGTTAAATAGAGCCACCACCAAGTTAATTCTCGCCAAATCTCCGACCATGACACTGAGTGGACTAGTATCAGGTATCACAATAGCTCCCAGCCGGAGTAGTAAAAATAGTCCAATACTCACCAAAGGCCCAGCGATCGCTACTTGAAAAGCTTTGAAAGGAGTTTTAGATTCTTCTTCAATAGCAGCAATCCCACCAAACAGAAATAGAGTAATTGAATTAACTTTAATGCCTTGCGATCGGGCTACCAAGCTGTGACCTAACTCATGTAGCAACACCGAACCAAATAGTAACAGTGCCATAACTATTCCAGCACTCCAAGCTATAACAGGCCCCCATTCCTGATAAGCTACCCCAAAGTTAAGAGTTGCCAACCCTAAAATCACAAACCATAACGGGTCTAAAAACAGGGGAATTCCAAATAAAGACCCAATTTTCCAATTTGTTTGCATTACATTGTCCTAAAACTAGATATCACCAGTAGTTCCTATACTGCAATATTCGCGTATATACTTATACATATATTTCTGAGCATCAATTTGATCGTGTCGAGTTACGAAATGCTCTTATTTCTAAGATAGACAATTAATGCCTGTGAGCAAAGCTCTGAAGTGGGGAATGGAGAATGGGGAATGGGGACAAGGGGAAAGACCTGTTGCAAGTTCTCACCTCTTGTGCGCGTGTCCCCTTGTCTCCTTGTCCCCAATTCTCCCCTGCCCCCTGCCCGTTTTCTTGAGTGTGTTAGATAGAAAAAATAAAATTTAGATAATGCCGAGATTACTCAATATTAAGACGGTACCACTACCGATCAGGTGACCAGCGCTCATTGCCGCGAGAAATGTAGCGGTACTGGGATTATTGAACACCGACAGAAAGGGCAAAGGCATTTTAAAGACCAACGTGAGGATAGCAAATTGTCGGAGGAATAATCAAAAGACATAACAGACAAGCACCAGTAATAGTTGCCACTTCAGTCAAGTTCGATGTAGTGCCAGTTTTGGGTAAAGTTGCTTGGGCTACTAATAACATTCATGACATCATGGTTCTTTCTCCTGCATAAATTAACTTACTAAGCTTTAGAGAGGGGATTAATCCCCTCTCTAAAGCCATATAAATCCTCCGTTGATGAAGTAGTTGGAATCGTCTCTCAAGGGTAAGGTTAATACCTCCGCCCTCAGTTAGAGTGACTACACAGAGGCTGACTGGCTAATGCTCATGAGTTATTTTGCTGGAGAAAGAACCAATATCGTTTTTAGGAGTTTTGTATTGATGGCGGCCTTATAAGTAACGCCGCGATCATCGCAAAACTACAGACGACCGATGTTAGTCAGTCCTAAAACGATGCCAACGCCAACAATATGACCAAAAGCCATCGCTGCAACAAATGTTGGAATACTAATCGGCAGGATGGGGAACTTGGGGCCAACTAGGGGTTTTTCAATCCTAGTACTTAGTAAAACCATTACTAAGCTGCTGATGCTGATGATGATGCCCACTGTAGGATTCCACGCAGGTGTTGCGGGAACATTTGCAGCTGCTGCTAGTAAAATAGATGAAATCAAGCTTTTGTCTCCTAAAATGTAGACCTACAAAATTATAAAATTACCAAGGCACAAAAGTTTTTCGGATAGTTTAGACTTTCTTGATGATTATTTTAAATTTGTTAAATTTTTATGCGCGTTAAAATTTGCGGCATCACTCAACCACAGCAGTCTATAGCGATCGCCTCACTGGGCGCAACGGCATTAGGATTTATTTGTGTGCCAACCTCACCTCGCTACGTGACTACATCCCAAATTCGGGCAGCAGTAGCAGAACTCCCTGCTAATATTGACACAATTGGTGTTTTTGCCAACGCTAGTATCCCCGAAATCAGTCAGATAGTTGTTGATTCTGGGTTGACTGGTGTGCAGTTACACGGAGATGAGTTACCAGATTTTTGCTACCAATTACGTCAAGTTTTACCCAATGTCGAAATTATTAAAGCACTGCGAATTCGTAGTCTTGAGCATCTTGACAGAGCGGATGATTACATAAAATACGTAGATACTTTACTACTTGATGCCTACCATCCCCAACAACTGGGTGGTACAGGCAAAACTTTAGATTGGACAATGCTAGAGCAATTCAGCCCAACTTGCCCTTGGTTTTTAGCTGGGGGACTAACAGCAGATAATATTATCGAAGCCCTGAGTCAGGTTAATCCCAGTGGCGTTGATTTATCTAGTGGTGTAGAACGCACACCTGGAGACAAAGATTTAGATAAAGTAGCCAAGTTGTTTGGGAAATTGGGGAGTAGGGAGTAGGGAGTAGGGGAAAATGAGGAAAGGCAAAGCAAACAAAGAATTATTCCCCTCATCTCCCTGATCTTCCCCACTCCCCACTCCCCATTCCTTAAAAGAATGCTGGTTGATGCCGAATCAAATTAAAAAATTCTTCGCGGGTTTTGTGATTGTCTTGGAATGCACCAACCATTGCACTAGTGACAGTCCAAGAGCCTGGTTTCTGGACGCCGCGCATCACCATACACATATGGCTAGCTTCCATCACAACGGCTACCCCTTGAGGTTCCAGAATGGTCTGGATTGCTTCAGCAATTTGACGGGTTAATCTCTCCTGCACTTGCAAGCGACGAGAATACATCTCAACAATGCGGGCCAGCTTACTCAGTCCCACAACTTTTTGGTTGGGGATATAAGCAACGTGTGCTCTACCCATAAATGGGAGCATATGGTGTTCGCACAGACTAAAGAAACTAATATCTCTAACTAGTACCATCTCGTTATGCCCTTCATCAAAGATGGCATCGTTAACGAGTTCTTCAAGGGATTGGGTGTAGCCACTGGTAAGAAATCGCATTGCCTCGGCGACTCGCTTAGGTGTTTTGAGAAGTCCTTCGCGTTCGGGGTCTTCGCCAACTCCCAATATTAGTGTCCGCACGGCGTCCTTCATTTCTTCCATCTGTTCCTCTGTTGGCGGGAACACATCCGCTTGTCGCCCGTTGTGGGTGTTGCGATCGGGTCTAGGAGTTATGGCTTCTGCCAAATCGGGAATCAGAGGCGATTGAGAGGAATTGGAACCATTGGAACTAGCAATAGTCATGATTGAGTCTTGGTTATAGTTTAGTCATTAGTCATTGGTCATTGGTCATTAGTCATTAGTCATTAGTTATTAGTCATTTGCAAAAGACAAAGGGCAAAGGACTAATTAAAGTGCGCCGGCGCTGGGCATCAGGGTCAATTCATCAATTACTGCCTCTTGTGGTAACAGAACTGTGTAGAGAATTGACTGAGCGACAATTTCTGGGGTTAACATTTTGGAACGGTCTAAGTTGGCATGGACTGTTTCTGTGTCCCAAAGTTCGGTATTGACTGCGCCAGGACAAATAGCTGTGACCCGAATGCCGTGGGTGCGTTCTTCTTGTGCCAGGGTTTGAGAGAGGGCTATCAAACCAGCTTTGCTGATGCTGTATGCTCCCCAACCGGGAAACGGCTGCTTGGCGGCAATTGAGGCGACGTTGATAATTGTGCCTGTGCCCCGATCGCGCATTGAAGGCAAAATCCCCACAATGCACTGAAACACGCTCGTCAGATTCAAGTCAATTACCTGCTGCCAGTCCTCTAGGAGAGTTTCGGTTAAGGTGCCTGTATAGGCTATACCTGCACTGTTTACCAGAATGTCTATATCACCAAAGTTTAGAGCGATCGCTTGGATCTTTTCTTTTACTTCAAAGATCCGCGCTAAATCTACAGCGTAAGCTTTCGCTTCCACCCCAGTATGCTCGACTGCTTCTCTTACCGCCTCCAATTTATCCCAAGAACGGCTGACTAAAGCGACATCTATTCCCGCTTTCGCAAAGGCTAAAACCGTTGCTTTCCCAATTCCACTACTTGCCCCAGTAATCAGGGCACGTCGTTTTTGCTCAACACTCATGGTGTCTCCCAATTTTTTGGCAGTTCCCAAAGCCTATTAACACCTAATTATTCACACTTCTCGGTTTAGATACATTAAAGGAATCTAAAAATCTGATGAGTTTCATTAAATAACTGCTATGATGCAGTGCAATAGTGGACATATTGTGGGTTTTACTAGTAAAAATAACAAATCATCGCCTGGAAAACCACGCCGTACACTCAAATTAGATTAGTTAATAACACAAAAGCACTTAATCAAATTGAGTCGATTTACCAAACATACAAATGCCTATGGCTAGATTATTAAAAATCTTTAAGCACATAGGCAATTATAGCATTTTGCTCTGCTAATCAATTACTATGCAGTGCTGCTAGTGGGCAACTTCTGTAAAAACACCAATTTTGCGGAATTTTTCATAGCGCAGTTGACGGCGTTCTGGAGCGGTTAAACGATTGAGTTCGTCCAAATTTTCCAGCAACACTTGCTTGAGAGTGGTAGCGGCTTTTAAAGGATCGGAATGAGCGCCACCAGTGGGTTCAGGCAGTATTTGGTCGATAATTCCCAACTTTTTCAGGTCATGGGAAATAATTTTCAGAGCAACGGCGGCTTGGGGAGCCTTACCAGCATCTTTCCACAGAATGGCGGCGCAGGCTTCGGGAGTGGCGACAGTATAAACTGAGTGTTCAAACATGAGTAGGCGATCGCCTACACCAATACCGAGTGCGCCACCGGAACCGCCTTCACCGATGACTGTGCAGATAATTGGTACATCTAAACAGAACATTTCCCGTAAGTTGTAGGCGATCGCTTCTCCTTGACCTTGGTGTTCTGCTTCTACCCCAGACCAAGCTCCTGGTGTATCGATAAAAGTTAGTATTGGCATACTAAACTTGTTGGCGTGTTCCATCAACCGCATCGCTTTGCGGTAGCCGCCAGGGTAAGGCATTCCAAAGTTACGGGCAATATTGTCTTTGGTATCACGGCCTTTTTGATGACCTAACATCACCACAGGTTGCCCACTCAGACGACCGACACCACCAACTAAAGCCGGATCGTCACCACCACAGCGATCGCCATGCAATTCCATCCATTCATCACTAATAGCCTGAATGTAATCGAGAGTACTAGGGCGACGCGGATGACGAGCGACTTGCAATCGCTGGGACGGGGATAGACTACTAAAAATTTCCTCACGCAGTTGCATAGCGCGTGCTTCTAGTTGACGAATTTGACCAGAAACATCGACGCCATTTTCTTCTGCAAGTTGGCGAATTTGATCAATTCGGGTTGCGAGTTCTGCTAGGGGCTTTTCAAAATCTAACAGTAGCGGTTTACGCTCGGTAGTTGCCATCGTAGGGGTTATCAATTACGAGTTATAAGTTATCTATCCTTTGTCCTTTGTCCTTTGCCCTAATAGTAATGACCAAGGACAAATGACTAATGACTAATGACTAAACCAGCAGTGGTCTAAATCCATGTTTTACTGATACCCGACCAATCTGCTCCATTTTGTCTACGGTAATCTGATTCCGTCCCCATGAAAAGTTCGTATATAACTTCTCAAATTCCAGCAGCATTGATTCGGCAAAACAAGCAAACAACTGGCGGGCTGGTACGTCCATATTGACGATTTTCATAATTTTCCAGTCAATATCCAGGGAATGCTCTACAATTCCACCATTTAACACGTGTACACCAGGATGCTGAATTTTCGTTGCTAAGTTTTTAGGATAACCACCATCAATCAACAAACAGGGTTGTTTTAAAGTCGTGGGTTCAATTTCCACGCCTCTGGGCATACTAGCAACCCAAACTACAACATCAGCTAGGGGCAGTGCTTCTGTCAAACCCATGATTTTTCCTCGCCCCAGTTCGCCCTGCAACTCTTTGAGACGTTCTTGATCGCGGGCTATCAACAGAAGTTCTTTAACATCTGTTTTCGCATCTAGCCAGCGTGTAACTGCACTACCAATATCCCCAGTTGCTCCACATATTGCAACAGTTGCTTTTGATAAATCAATTCCTAGTTGTTTGGACGCTTCTTCCACCTGCTTACAAATAATGTAGGCAGTATGCGTGTTTCCGGTGGTAAACCGTTCAAACTCTAGTTTAATGTTGCGGACTTGGCTAAACTGCTCTAACTTAAAGTTTTCAAAAATAATTGAGGAAAATCCGCCTAAAGCTGTGATGTTAATGCCGTGCTTCTGTGCATGGGCCATAGCGTTGAGGATTTTGCGCGTTGCGGCTTTGATGCGGCGACTAGCTAGCATCTCTGGCAAAAAGCAAGATTCTACATACCGTCCTTCAATTTGTTGCCCAGTTACACTGGTGACAATAATGCTATCAACAATTTGCGGTGGGGCGCTACACCAAAAGTCTAGCCCTTGATCGGCATATTCTGGGTATCCCAATTCTTGAGCTACCGATTGAGCGTGTTCCAAACTAGTCAGATGTCCAATTAGACCAAACATGTAGTGATTATTAGGCTTATGCTGTCTCGAAAGGGTGGAATTAAGTGGTTCAGCAGTACTGAGTGTAAATTAGGGAGTGCTGAGAGAGTATTTAAGTAGAAAAGAAAGAATCAGTTTCAGATAATTTCTTCACTCTTAACTCATAACTCAGCACTCATAACTCAGCACTTTTTAAGCGGCGATGAGTCCGTAGGCTGACAAGCGCATAATATCGCGAGTCGTAAAACCGATGTTACTCAATGCTTCACCGTACTGAATCATAAAGTCTTCTACTAAAGCATCTTTTTCCATTGCCATTGTGTGGGCATCACCCTCTACTTGGTTGAGCATTCTCCAGACGATGGGTAGGTTTTGGCGATTGGCAAGTTCAAGTTCAGCTTTGGCTTCTGTAAAATGTTCTTTCAACCAAACTTCTCCAAAGTTGAGGTGGCTATATTCTTCTTTTACTACTCCTTCAGTAATTTTACGGGCAAAATCATCGGCGACGGGGATGTAAATGTTATATGCTGCGATCGCAAAACATTCAATAATCAAAGACTGAATCAACAAGCAAGTGACCACCTTCTTGGATGCTGCGGCTGTTTGGAAATTTTGGTGTAGTCCAGAGAAAAATTCCTTGGCAAATTGCAAATCTGGGGTTACTTGCAAATTCCGCCCACAAGCTTCAAATCCTTTCTTATGCCGACTTTCCATCTTGGATAGGCGAATCAATTCATCATGAGATTCTGGCAGCAGTTGGGCTAGTGTGATGTAATTCTCATGGGCTTCTTGTTCCCCTTCAATCACGATCGCATTAATCCGGCTATAAGCATCTTTGTATGTTTCGCTCTTGAAATCTAATTCTTTAGATTGGTCTGTAAGCTGCTGCATGGTATGTTTACTCCTGTAAATTTGATTATTTGACACCAGGATTCAATTTACCCCATGAACTGAGGGTAATAATCACTGTGGTTTAATTTAACTTAACAAGTAGACTATCTTTATAGATTAACTGTTGCTGGGGGAGATGCTCTAGTACTAGCGAAAATGCTTTGCAGCTCAAGTTATGTCCAAACCAAACCCGAATCTGAAATCTGGCGATTTTTTGAGCCTAGTAGTGTTACTGCTAGGGGCATTTATCGTTCTACTACCTCTGTTTGTGGTCTTTCTCACCTCCTTTGCACCGACAGCCCCCAGCCCGGAAAATTTGTCCAAAAATAGCTGGTCTTTAGCTAATTACCGCATTGCATAGCAACAGGGAAAATTTTTGCTGGCGTTTGCTAATTCTACCTTGGTAGCGATCGCTGTGACGGCGTTTCAGATTGGCACTTCCGCTTTAGCGGGTTACGCCCTAGCACGGCTGAAGTTTCGGGGACACCAAGCACTGCTATTGGTAGTTTTAGCAACTTTGGTGATTCCCTTTCAGTTATTGGTGATTCCCATCTTTTTGGTTTTGAAGTGGGGACACCTGATAAATACATACTGGGCGCTGATTTTACCCACTGCTGTCAACGGGTTTGGGATTTTTTTGTTACGTCAGTATTTCCAGACAATTCCCGTGGAGTTAGAGGAAGCCGCAGCCATAGATGGGGCGAAGCGACTGCAAATTTTGTGGCGGGTGATGTTACCTTTAGCGCGTCCGGCGTTGGTGACGCTGTTTCTGTTCACCTTCATTGGTGAATGGAATGATTTGTTTAAACCTCTGGTGTTTACGACACGACCAGAATTAAGGACGGTGCAACTGGCTTTGGCTGAGTTTCAGGAGCAATTTACGAATAATTGGCCGTTGATGATGGCGACGGTGACAATAGCGACAGTTCCAGTGATGGTACTATTTCTTATCGGTCAGCGTCAGTTTATTCAGGGTATTGCTACCACGGGGATTAAGAATTAGTCGGGGAAGCTGTCCGAATTTTAGATTTTGCGGAAAGTTTGAGCAAAGATTTCCGCCACTCAGACTTCTCTCTACCCCGCAAGAAGTAGTTAGATATTTTTTTATTTGGAAGTCTTTTATAGATCACCAATGGCTAAAAGAAATCCAGCAGTAAAATATTAAGTTTTGTAACACTATACGTAATCATTTTTAGCCAAGCTGAAACAACAATTATAGGACTTACGCATTGACAGAAAAGCCCAAATAGCAGATATGCTTTTCAGGGCTTAAAAGCCAAATTTTTCAACTATCCTTTTGCGATCGCGCCTAAACATTGGATCGCTTGTAAAAGGCTGAAACAACGTATTTACGTGAATTCACAAGATGGTTTTTTTGTCCAGTGCCTAAATCCTAAATTATACATATCCTGTAGGAAATGGAAACAGTCATGAACCCTGAAACATTACAGCAGTTACAAGACGAAGTTCAACAGAAACTGCTTGAAAGCGTTAATAATGCCGGCTTATATGCAGTGCTTGAAAAGTACGGGGTACCAGATGCTAGAGCTCTGATAGTTCAGTGGCAGTGCAATCTTGATCCAAATAAAATCAAATCTGGTAATGCAGGCACAGAACAGGAAATTGTGGTATCCCAAAACTCATGGTGTATCCCTTGCCCTTCAACTGGCAACCCTTATGGCTGTAACTGCTAAATAATTTACTCTTGGTACTCTAAAGAGTTTATTCTAGTGAGTATAAAAATGCTGAACTTTGCATTTATTAGTTAGGCTACAGAGGTAATCTCAAGTCTCACTATACCTAAATTAGCAAGGGTCAGTATCTTAATATACTCTAACTTTTTTGAGTGCAAGTTTTTAATGTATCAAGACCGAAGCAGTTCGTACTGGAAGTTAGGCATCGTGAGTACTTTAGCAATTGCTGAAGTGCTCACTTTCTTTGAGAGTTGTACCTTAGCCCAAATACAAAAGGATGGCACACTTGGATCTGAAAGTTCAATCATTACACCAAAGCTAATCGATGGTCAGCCTATAGATCAGATTGATGGTGGGGCAGTTCGTGGTACAAACTTGTTCCACAGCTTTGAACAGTTTTCTGTCTCTGCGGGAAGGACAGCCCACTTTAACAATGCAATAAATATTCAAAACATCATTAGTCGGGTGAGTGGCAATTCGATTTCTAATATAGATGGCATTCTGAAAGCTAACGGCACAGCCAACCTGTTTCTGATTAATCCTAACGGCATTATTTTTGGGCCCAATGCTTCTTTAAATATCGGCGGTTCATTTGTGGCAAGTACGGCGAGTAGCTTGAACTTTGCTGATGGTACAAAGTTTAATGCTACATCTCCTCAAACTACACCCCTACTAACAGTAAGTGTTCCCATTGGCTTACAATTCGGAGCAACTGCGGCTCCCATCCGCAATCAATCCCAAGCAAAACCAGATGGCGCAATTAATAACTTTGGACAAGGCGTTGGTCTACAGGTGCAGCAAGGCAAAACCTTGGCACTTATAGGCGGTGATATCACCCTAGAGGGGGGAAATGTCACAGCAAAGGACGGAAGAGTTGAGTTAGGAAGCGTTACTAATAATAGTCTGGTCAGTTTAAGCCCAACGAACCAAGGTTGGGCATTTGGATATGAAGGTGTTCAAGATTTCCAGAATGTCGAACTAATCCAGTTAAATAAAATTCGATCTATTGTAGATGCTCATGGAGAGGGTGGCGGCAATATCCACGTGCAAGGCAGGCTTGTGCGGGTAGCTGGCAGTTTGCTTGTAGTTGATCCCTCTGGAGGGCAATCAGCAGGGGATTTAACAGTGAACGCCTCAGAGTCTGTAGTAGTTGAACAAGATGCCCAACTGTTGGCTCAGAGTTTCTCCACCGGAAACTCTGGAAACATAAATGTCACTACTAAAAACTTGGTGGTCAGAGATGGAGCACAATTGTACGGGCAATTGACCATAAACGCCTCAGATTCCGTGGAACTAATCGGCGGCACCTCTATTCCTGTCTTGCAAGATGGTAGTGATTTAATATCCAGTGGATTATTTAGTGCAACTTATAGCGATAAAAACGCTGGCAGCATCACAATTAATACTGGAAAGTTGCGTATCCAAGGAGGGGCAAGAATATCAACAAGCTCTGAGGGCATATATAAATATATTTCTAACGAACTTACACCAGCAAATACAGGAAAAGCAGGAAACTTGACGGTGAACGCGTCTGAGTCGGTAGAACTAATTGGAACCTCACCAAATGGTTCTAGGCTCAGTGGCTTGTTTTCTGGAACTGAAGGGCCTGGAGATGGCGGAAACTTGACTTTAACTACAGGGCAATTGATTATCAAGGATGGGGCTGCAATAACTGTGAGCAGCCAAGCTAGAAAAAATGTAATCTATATCGGAGATTCAAATAACTTAGGGAAAGCAGGCGATTTAAATATAACCGCTCGCTCCATACTTCTGGACAACAAAGGGAAACTCACATCTAATACTGAGTCTGGTAAAGGCGGGAATATTACGCTACAGGTGCAGAACTTATTATTGATGCGCCGCGAAAGTAAAATAACCACTGACGCAGGTAAAACAGGGCTTGGTGGAGATGGTGGTAATATCATCATCAATGCACCTAATGGCTTCATCGTCGCGCCTCCCTTTGGAAATAGCGATATCACTGCCAATGCCTTCTCTGGCTCTGGTGGTAAAATCACAATCAGCGCTAAAAACATCTTTGGTTTTGTACCGCGTACCCGTGCAGACGTAGAGAGACTTGATCCAGAAGAAATAAACCCGAATAACTTGCCAACAAGTGACATCACTGCATTTTCTCAGCAAAACCCTTTATTAAATGGCACAGTCCAAATCAACTCACCAGATGCTGACCCCAGTAAAGGATTAGTGGAACTGCCCGTAAAATTGGTTGATGCTTCCCAGCAAATTACTGCTGGTTGTAATTCTGGTGTAAAAATAGCTAGGAGTTCATTTATTGCGACTGGGCGTGGTGGACTAGCACCTGATCCCACAGAGCCATTGATGGCTGATGCGATGCTAGCAGATTGGATCACACTCTCTCCAGAGAGTCAAAATCGTGCTGACGGTATTCAGAAAAGAGCAGTTGTTCAAGCGCAGCGAAACACAGGAAAAAAATCAGAGAAAGTTAATTTTGTCAATGAACCTACTCAAATTGTGGAAGCCCAAGGGTGGGTTATAGATGCCAATGGGAAAGTGGTTCTGGTTGCTCAAGTACCTACTGCCTCGCCCCATAAATCCTCGTTCGTCGCTACATCTTGCGCTGCTAATTAAAAATCGAGATTCTCGTAATTTCTGTTGCTGCGATCGCCCTTTTGACTGAATTCAGGTGTCAGTGCGTTGGCTTCTTCGCAATAACCTTGATACAAGCGATCACTACTTTTACTAAACTAATTAGTCGGTGCGTTGGCGTAACCCACCGTACCCCTACGGGGATCTTGCTACGCGTAGCGTTCTGCATGAAAGGTATCGCTTCTTTGCAATAACCTTCAGACAAGTGATCGCTACTTTTACTTAACTCAGGTGTCGGTGCATTGGCGTAGCCCACTGATCGCGTAGCGTTCCGCAGGAAAGGTATCGCTTATTTCCTATGACCTTCACACAAGCGATCGCTCTTTGTATTAAACTCATCTGTTGGTGCGTTGGCATAGCCCGTCATAGACATCGCTGATTCGCAATGACCTTCATACAAGCGTGTAATGGAATACATGTTCAGCGTTGAGGCAGAACATTATTGTGTGCAAAAGTGAAACTTTATAAACTCCGATAAAAAATAAAAAATTGATTACCAATATTGATGTACAGTGTACAGTGCTTCAATCTTTTAAAGCTTCCCTACTATACAGCAACTGTTACTTATTTAAAAAGGAGCAATATTCTGCATGAACAATCTTCGGTACTGGATTAAAGGTTTAGGAATTGCAATAGGTGGTGCAATAGTTTTCTCTGGAAACTCTTTAATTGCCCAAAGAAATATTGAGCCAACTAAAATTCAAGTTAGCGATACGAATTGTTCACAAGTAATTTCAGGTAAAGATGGTACGCAATGGGCTTGCTTATGTAAGGGTGAGATTACTGATTGTCCTTGCCCAAAGCCATAATATTATTGTCAAGTTAATTGCCCCTCCATCATCGCTGATTTCGTTATGACTTTCGCACAAGCGATCGCACCTTTTACTAAACTCAGGTATCAGTGCGTTGGCGTAGCCCGTCGTAGACATCGCTTCTTCGCAATCACCTTCACATAAGCGATCGCTCCTTGTAATCAACTCAGATGTAGGTGCGTTGGCGTAGGCCACTAAAGGTATTGTTCCTTCCATCATCCTCAACAGCTACACAAAAAACATATAGCGCTCACTAAGGACAGAGGTTTTAAATCTTACTCCCCAACCCTTGAAGAGTTGGGTCTATTCTTGTTAGGTCTTTATTAGACTCAACTGAGAAACGCTATATTTTATTTTCTGACGGCATGACAAAGATGAAACGGGTAATAGTAAGGCTTTAGCCGATAGTCTTATCCAAACCTTAAGCAGAGTGTGAAAGTTGAGGAAGTATCAATTACTCAATCTTCTTGAGTGATCAACGGTCAGTAGCCCGATTCATGAATGCTTTAAGGAAATACAACAAAAATATATGAATTTTTGTTACACAATACGTAATTATTACTAGCCTAGCTGAAGTCATAATTATGGGAGTTCGCAATAGCTTTAGAAACCGAATGCTTTCGTGCCACTCTAGACTCTGTATCCTTGATTCCTTAGTTACCAGTGTGTACTAATCCAATCCAGGTTAACTGAGTACATCACAAGATAAGTTCATACATCTACCAATTACAAAAAGAGCAAAAATCATGGAATCTAAAATAGTACAGCCAACACTCATAGATGCTGAAACATTAAAGCAATTAGAAGATAAAATCAAGGAGGAAATGTCTGAGATACTAAATAAGTCTAACTTAAATAAGATACTAGAAAATTGTAGTATATCGGGTGAAAAGGTTCTAAAAATTCAGTGCAGTGTCCACCTGACTTCAAATGAATCAACAGATGTAAATTCCTTCCTAACAGTTTCAGATAGACCTATTATTATACGTTTTAATTGCTTGTGTAATGGGCGTCCTTGTGAATGTCATTAAGCTTTAATAGGAACGAAAAGGAGTTTATGTTAGAGCATAGGAATATTGGAGCAAAAAGTTTCTAATATAATATGATGTTTCAATATACTCCGCTATGTTCAGCGTGACTTACACAAAACTTTTTGTGTAAGTCTTATTTAATTTGAGTGTAGATGATATTTGAAGGAGTGTAATATCTGGAATGAATAATCTTTGGATCTGGTGCCAAGGGCTAGGACTTGCAACAGCTACTGCAATAGTTTTTTCTGGGAACTCTGCTATTGCCCAAATCACTGAGGATGTTACTCTACCTACTAATTCTCAAGTTGAAAAGCAAGGGAATGCTATCACAATTATTACAGGTGGAACCCTTTCCCAAGATGGAAGCAATCTCTTCCATAGTTTTAAAGAGTTTTCCGTACTTCCTGGAACTACTGCTGAGTTTAGAAATACTGAAAGTGTTCAGAATATTATTAGCCGGGTAACAGGGAAGTCTGTTTCTAATATCGAAGGCATAATTAAAGCTAAATACAAAGCCAATCTGTTTCTCATTAATCCCAATGGGATAATTTTTGGTAACAATGCTTCTTTAGAAATCGGCGGTTCATTTGTAGCAAGTACTGCCAGTAGTCTGAACTTTACCAATGGTACTAAATTTAGTGCTACAGATCCCCAAACCCCACCCCTCCTGACAGTGAGCGTTCCTAATGGCTTACAATTCGGCACAACTGCTGCGCCCATCCGCAATAAATCTCAAGCATCTAGTTTATATAGCGACAAAACTAATGTCACAATTAATATCTTCAAGCAACCTGTTGGTCTACAAGTACAGCAAGGTAAAACCTTAGCGCTTGTAGGCGGTGACATAACACTGGAGGGCGGAAATTTAACAGCAGCATCGGGACGAATTGAGCTGGGAAGTGTTGCTAGTAATAGTCTGGTCAGCCTTAAATCAACAGACCAAGGTTGGGTTTTGGGATATCAAGGTACTCAGAAATTCCAGAACATTCAACTGCTCCATCCGACTGTTAACGGTTCTGATATTTCATCTCCATCTACTGTAGATGTTAGTGGCAAGGGTGGCGGTAGTATCCAAGTGCAGGCAAATTCCATAGAACTAATTGGCGATAGTGTGAGCCTGATAAGTCAAACTACAGGCGACCAAGATGGTGAAGACATAACGATTAGTAGTGGGAAGTTAATTGTTCAAGATGGCGCACAAGTACTCACTTCTACTACAGGTCAGAGGGGTAAGGGGGGAAATTTAAGCATTAATGCCTCCGAGTCAGTGGCTCTGATTGGTAACTCTACTACTCCAGATGGTACTATTTTCTCTAGTGGAATTTTTAGTACCACAGCTGGTGGCGGAAGAGCAGGCGATATAACAATCAACACTAAGAGGTTGCGTATTCAAGATGGGGCAACGATATCAACAGAGTCTAGTGGAACTCCCTCAATGTCACAATTTAGAGCAGCTACAGGAAACGCAGGAAATTTAACTATAAATGCTTCCGAATCGGTAGAGATAAAAGGAAAACCAAAAATAGGTGATCCTAGTAGCATCTTTGCTTCGACTTTAGGTTCTGGAAATGCCGGACAAATAACCATCTCAACACAGAAATTGATTATAGAGGATAAAGCTGTAATAAATGTAAACAGTCAACTTTTAAAGTCATTAATGTACGAAGGGGGTGTACCCAATCTAGGATCAGCAGGGAATCTAACTGTAAGCGCTGGCTTTATACTTCTAGACACTAATGGAAAACTCACATCTGATAGTCAGTCCGGTCAGGGTGGGAATATTTCACTACAGGTGCGGGACTTATTATTGATGCGCGGCAATAGTCAAATATCCACTAATGCAGAAGGTGAGAAAACTGGCGGTAATATCACCATCAATGCACCTAATGGCTTCCTGGTAGCCACTCCCTTAGAAAATAACGATATCACCGCTAACGCCAACTTTGGCTCTGGTGGTAAAATCACAATCACTGCTAAGAGCATCTTTGGGTTTGTGCCCCGCACCCGTACAGACCTAGAGAAGCTGTTGAACACTAAAGACCCAGATCAATTAAAACCAACTGAGCTTCCAACCAGCGATATCACCGCATTTTCTCAGCAAAACCCTATATTAAATGGCACTATACAAATCAACTCACCAAATGTTGACCCCAGTAAAGGATTAGTAGAACTACCCACAAATATGGTTGATGCTTCGCAGCAAATTGTTGCTGCTTGTGATTCTGGTGGAAAAATAGGAAGGAGTTCATTTATTACAACTGGGCGTGGAGGACTAGTAGCCGATCCTACGCAGCCATTGATAGCTGATGATGCGGTTTTGGCAGATTGGATCACACTCTCTCCAGAGAGTAAAAATCGTGCTGGCGTTATTCAGAAAAAAGTGGCTGTTCAGCCACAGCAAAACACAGAAGAAAAATCACAGAAAGTTAATTCTGTCAATGAACCTACTCAAATTGTGGAAGCCCAAGGATGGGTTATAGATGCCAATGGGAACGTGGTTCTGGTTGCTCAAGTACCCACTGCGTCGCCTCATAACTCCTTGCTCACCGCTACATCTTGCGCTGCTAATTAGACGTGAGTTCAACAAACCTCTCCCTACCTTGAACTAAAGTTCAAGCCTGTCCCTCTTTGATCTGGAGAGGGACAGGCTTTGCGTAATAAAACCAGGGAGAGGTTTTTGTTTTAAGTTGTTTTAGGATAAACGCAATCAGCAAATGCGTAGGCGTAGCCAGATGTAGGCATCGCCGATATAGCAAATGCGTACGCCGAAATAACAAATGCGAACGCCGAAATAACAAATGCGAACGCCGAAGTAACAAATGTGGTCGCCGAAGTAACAAATGCGATCACCGATATAACAAATGCGATTGGCTATCGTGATTTAGATGCGCTTTTTGATCAGCCAGACGATGAGTGAATGTTATTATTGATGACCCACAAACCAATACGCTTGGCTTTGTGGATAATCGTAGGTTGGGTTGAACTTTAGTGTTACCCAACAAACCCCCGATAATGTTGGGTTTCCTTCCTCAACCCAACCTACACAGTTTAGGTTTTTGACGCTAACCCAAGCGTATTGACCCACAAACCCAAACTTATCCCCAGTGAGGGAAAAGAAAAGAGCAGGGGAAGCAGGGGGAGAATAATTCTTGTCCTAGTCCTAACTCCTAACTCTTAACTCCTAACTCCCCACTCTTGACTCCCTAATTCGTCTCCTGAATTTGCAGACGTATAGTGTGTTCAGTCGCACCACTAAGTTGCAATTCCATGATTTCACCACCCAGAGGTTCTAAGCAAGTCAGGAGCGATCGCAAGTTGGGTGTACTTGCGCCAGTATCTACATATAATCGATCTGCTAAATTACTGATGCGTTTCCAAGTCATGTAGAGTTTAGCGATCGTTTGTTCAATTTGCGATGCTTGATTTACCAAATCAGCAGCTATGCTCAAACAGCCGACTCTTTGCGCTTCTTCTAAGGCTGTTTCAATATCAATATCTTCTTTCGTCAGCGCCTGAACTTGAGCCGCCCCTTTGAGATATTTGGCCAAGTTACGCGCTTCTGTAGTTACCTGTCTCAGGGTATCCATATCAGGATTAGCAGCTATTTCCTTTTGAATAAATTTTTGGTGCGATTCTGGCAGTTTTTCCATTTCCTTCACCAGTGGGGCGATGTAGCGTGGAGGAAGGGTGTTATCTGCTGCTTTTTCTTTGACTGCTTCGGGTAATAAATCTGAGGACATGGCTGTCCATTCATCGTTGAGTTGACGCACTTCCCGCCTGGTGATGCGATCGCCTTTTTGGGCGGCTTCACTCACCATCTGTTGCACTTCTGGGACTGCTTTGGAGGTTTCAACAAAAGCCCGTTTGCTGAAGTTGTTCACAGTTCCGGGATCAAGTTTACCGTCTTCGATGAGAGTATCGGCACTATTCGCCAGTTGAATCCAGGAATATGCTTGACTTTTGCTGATTTCCCGCTCTTTTAGCCATCGGAGAAAGCCAGTACCGCGTCCGTCACCACCCACTTTTTCTCTGTCGCGGATAGCCCGTAAAATTCGCCCCCGCCAGATTTCAGTTTGCAAATCAAAGCGATCGCATACCTGCCAAGCTACTTCTAGCTGCTGTTGAAAATCTGACTCTAGAATCTGTTCATCTTCTGGATCGGGCAGTTCAAAGCTGATATCTGCTGGCTGTAGTAAAGCAGCAGCAAGGTTGTTTATGGAGTCGGTGTCTTGCACGATTGATGACTAACTAGTGGATGCGATCGGCTTATTATGCCACAATCTGTAGACTATCACTTAAGGGGGAGTACGGTATTTTGAGTTACAACAAATATAGTAGGAAGAGGTAAACCACCTTTGTAAAGTCTTTAATTAATCAGAGACAATAAAAATAAAACGATGAACCAGGTAGATTACCTCCGAATTAGCTTAATTGATCGCTGCAATTTTCGTTGTCAATACTGTATGCCAGAGGGAGTAGAACTGGACTATATTCTCAAGCAACAGATGTTGAGTGATGAGGAATTACTCACTTTAATTCAAGAGGTATTTATTCCAGTTGGCTTTAAGCGGTTTCGGTTGACTGGGGGTGAACCCTTGTTGCGTCCGCGTGTGGTGGATTTGGTAAGGGCGATCGCAACTCTCCCCCAAACTCAAGACCTCTCAATGACCACCAACGGGTTTTTGCTAGCTCCGATAGCACAAAACCTCTACAATGCAGGTTTGCGACGAATTAATATTAGTCTAGACTCTCTTGATCCCGACATTTTTGATCAAATTATTGGTAATCAGGGGCGTTCTCGTTGGCAACAAGTTTGGCAGGGGATTCAAGCTGCCCATCAGGCTGGATTCGACCCACTGAAGCTGAATGTAGTGGTGATTCCTGGCGTTAATGACCACGAAGTTCTAGATTTAGCCGCGCTGACAATTGACAAACAGTGGCACGTTCGATTTATTGAATTTATGCCCATCGGTAATGTGCATTTGTTTGGCGATCGCGGTTGGGTATCTTCAGCCGAATTACGAGAATCTATCCGCGATCGCTGGGGCTTGACAGAATCACAAGTTCGTGGTGCTGGCCCTGCTGATGTCTTTCAAATTCCCGGTGCGAAGGGGACACTGGGATTTATTAGTCAAATGTCGGAATGTTTTTGCGATCGTTGTAACCGGATGCGCCTGAGTGCTGATGGTTGGCTGCGTCCGTGTTTATTGAATGAAACAGGTCAACTCGACTTGAAAACTGCTTTGCGTTCTGGCACTAGTACTGCTCAATTACAAGAGCAAGTGAGGCGTTTACTAGCAATCAAGCCAGAAATTAATTTTAAAGCACGCGATTCTGGTAATAAGGGTGTATACGCCCGTACGATGTCGCAAATTGGCGGATAGTCATTGGTGATATTCAATTAAAGGCTGAAACTCTTTTCCTATATGGGGTGTCAAATTATGGATTTGCTCAACTCGCCAGGGCCAGCAGCGATGCCTGCGGTTCTTGCTAGCCTACGCTAGGATTGATTCAGAATTGGTGAAAAAGCTTCTTGCTAAAAATTTGGATTTTGGACAAAAGAGGTAATAGCTTTTATTAAATCTCTGCCTACTGATGGTGTTATCGAGCCATTATCCCAAGATATTGTAGTGCAATTGAGTCAGCAAGCACTAAAAATAAAGAAATAATTTGAGCGATCGCTTTAAATTGAATCATTTTTCGTAAGAAGCCCATTGGAGCTTTTTTACTGGACTTTTATAATCATGGTTGGACTGTGTTTTGTTGATTTGTGCAAGTAGCGCAATCTTTTTGTCATGAAACTCAGGAGATGATAAAAATGACAATTAATCATGGAATATTATCGCAACCAGGTGAAGGTGATAGTTATTCAGTAGCAGGCGATGTAACCACCTTTAAAGCTACCAGTGAACAAACAGATGGTAAATATGCACTGTTTGACGTAGTAGTTGCACCCCAATTAGGCCCGCCGCCACATATTCATAGTCGAGAAGATGAAGCATTCTATATTCAAGAGGGTTCGATTGAGTTTTATCTTGATGAACAAACAGTTGTAGCAACTCCTGGAACATTCTTGCATTCTCCTAAAGGCCAACTCCATAGTTTTAAAAATATTGGTTCTGTACCAGCCAAAATGCTGATTTGGGCTACTCCCGGTGGAATAGAAAAGTTTTTTGCCCAAGTCGGAACTAAAGTAGAAAATTCGTCAGTTCCACCGTTACCCATAACTCAAGAAGTGATTGACCGCATATTAGCAACTGCTCCTGAATATGGAATTACAATTGTTCTTCCTGAAGCTGATAATTCTCCATAAAATTGTGGCTTTGATTCAATACCGAAAATAATTGGATATTTAGCAGGGCAAGAAGTAGAAATTGTTCAACTGATACGAGTGCATATTGCCAAGCACAGTCTAATATTGCCAGAAGTATTGTTGAAAAAAATTTAACTTATCTGCACAAAATATAGAAGATAAAGTACCAACACACGATTTATCTTGTGGTCATAATGTGAAAGTAATAGATGGTTTTACAGTGACCAAACAATTCGCAATTCGCAATTCGCAATTGCGGACATAATTGATAATTGATTCATTTAGGATACAAGCCCCAAAATTAATTGAGGAAAAAATAAAAACACGTACTATCAATATAGGAATCTGATTTGATTTATGAAAAAATTTAAGTATATGTAGGGTGTGTTATCGCCAAGAGTACGGCACCAAACTATCTGATGGTGCGTTAACCAGAGGCATAACGCACCCTACGTGTATTTCAAAAATCAAATATGAATCCTATATTCAAGCCCCTGCCTTTAGGCATGGGGGTGCGATTCGTTCACTCGAAATGAATAGAAATATTCAGGGATGAGTGACATTTGAGAGATAACCCTTAATGGGTGGAGTTCGCACTTTAATCTCTCTCAGATGATAACTGAATAACCATGAGGGTGACTCCGAAGGAAAATTAAGGAGAAGTCCCTCTCCGTAGGTGCAACGGTAACAGCATCATCCCTACGGCAGCGACTAGCCATCAATCCGTAAAGCGGGATGAAAAGGAGGAACAACTGGCAGCCTAAGCTGGTTCCCCTCCGAGCATGAATCTATGAATAGCAAAAGCAAAGATGCGCCGAACCATCGTGACTGAAAACCAACGAAATAAGGCTTAATGCGTTGGAGCCAAAAGGCAAAGGATAAAAGGGGCTGGCAAATCCCCATTTGACCAGTTGCACTCCCAATAAACCCGGTGGAAAGCATCACTCTAAGGGTTCTAACAATGGTTATTCGGAACGAAGTAACCTTTCGTTTGCTCTCAGTAAGGTCGATAACTGAGTAGGTGCTAACCGTATGCAACGACTAGGAGAGATTGAGTCAGAAGCTAATGCTTTGCTGTAATGGCAGGGATATGCTGACGGACTTACGATGATTTGGAACGTAAAGTTATGAGTAGCAATGCAAAAGTCTAATACACGACAAGTTGCTCCCAAACCCAATAAAAACGGTTTTCTTCCCGCTAAGACTAATCCAATTAGGAAGGTTTTGAGTAACGAATCGATGGTGGAATGGAAACACATCAACTGGCGTAAGTTAGAAAGACGTGTTTTTAAGTTGCAAAAACGAATTTACAAAGCATCTCGTCGTGGTGATGTTAAAGCATTTCGCAGACTCCAAAAGACGCTGATGAATTCCTGGGCAGCAAAGTGTTTATCGGTTCGTCGGGTAACACAAGATAACCAAGGTAAAAAGACGGCAGGAGTGGACGGTATTAAATCACTATCCCCAAAAGCACGTTTAGAACTGGTTGCCAAATTAAAACCTAACTCAAAGGTAAAACCGACACGACGGGTTTGGATTCCCAAGCCAGGAACGGATGAAAAACGACCTTTAGGTATTCCCGTAATGAACGACCGAGCCTTGCAAGCACTTGTCAAGCTGGCATTAGAGCCAGAATGGGAAGCGCGATTTGAACCTAATTCATACGGGTTCAGACCTGGGCGCTCATGTCATGATGCAAGAGAGGCAATATTTAATGCAATTGTGCAGAAAAGCAAATATGTGCTTGATGCCGACATTGCCAAATGCTTTGACCGCATCGACCAGGAAGCACTGCTAAGAAAATTAAATACATCCCCCACCATCCGCCGACAAATTCGAGCATGGTTAAAAGCGGGGGTGATGGATGGTAAGCAGTTGTTTCCAACATCTGAGGGTACGCCGCAGGGTGGGGTAATTTCCCCATTACTAGCCAATATCGCCCTTCACGGGATGGAAGAACGGATAAATAAGGCATTCCCAAAAATGTCTCAAACCATGAGGGAAACTTGGTATCACAAAAAAGGTACAAAGTTCAGAAGCCCTCAAGTTATCCGATACGCCGATGATTTTGTGATTTTCCACAAAGACATAACCGTTGTCCAAAGATGCAGGGAGATAATCTCTGAATGGTTAATAGACATGGGTCTTGAATTGAAACCTTCCAAAACACGTCTAACCCACACTCTAAACGAGTATGAGTCAGAAAAACCGGGGTTCAACTTTCTCGGTTTTAACATAAGACAGTGGAAAGTCAGTAAATACGACTCAAAACAAGGTTTCAAGACAATCATCACCCCAAGCAAGGAAAAGCAAAAGATACATTACGACCGAGTAGCAAGTATCATCAATGACCATAAAGCAGCGCCACAAGTGGCGTTAATCAGCCGATTAAATCCGGTAATAACAGGATGGTCTAACTACTACTCAACATCAGTAAGTAAGGTTGTCTTCGCTGACTTAGATAACCTCATGTATTCAAAGCTAAAGGCTTGGGCGCAACACCGCCACCCCAAGAAATCTAGGGGATGGGTGTCAAAGAAATATTGGCAAACCATAGGCGATGATAATTGGGTATTCGCAACCAGACAAGAGGGTAAAAACCCGATGCGGTTACGGTCACACACGGAAACAAAGATCATCCGTCATGTGAAAGTCAAAGGCGATGCCAGTCCTTACGATGGCAACCTAATTTACTGGAGTTCAAGAATGGGAGAACACCCCGAAACGACTACGAGAATGGCAACACTCTTAAAGAAACAAAAAGGGAAGTGTACCCACTGCAGATTGTACTTTCGAGAAGAAGATGTACTGGAGATTGACCACATAGCCCCCAAAAGTTTGGGAGGCAAAGACGAATACAAAAATCTTCAGATATTACATAAACACTGCCACGATGAAAAGACAACTGAGGATGGTTCAGTTGTGAAGTACACATGACAATGTGCCGATTCATTGAGGAGCCGTGTAATGGGAAACTATTAAGCACGGTTTTGAAGACCAACGGGGTTGGTGACAACCTCGTTGAGTTTACTAAAGAAATTGCGAAT
>NZ_CAXTNP010000016.1:0-53970 GCF_964245575.1 uncultured Nostoc sp.
CCCCAGTCCCCAGTCCCAAGTCCCCAGAGTCCTCTCAAAAAGGGACGAGATTTGGGTAATATAAAGGAGCTATCTTTTCTGCATGGCAGATCCTGAAAGAAAAGCTTTCTTTGTCTTACCCGTTGGAGATATTTCTATGCTGACTTTAAAAATCGCTGTTTATATTGTTGTTGCCTTCTTCGTAATTATCTTCGTCTTCGGATTTTTGTCGAACGATCCAGCTCGTAACCCCGGCCGTCGGGACTTAGAGTAAAAGGGCGATAAATCATCCGCGATCTTTAGAAGGCGGAAGATATTAAACGCCACGGAAACTTACTAAACTTTCGCCTAGTAAGTTTCCTCCTGCAAGTGGCTTGCTACCGGTAGCAGAAGGCGACAGTCGGAAGGCAAAATGTATATTTATGCTTCCGTCCGTCATTTGGCTGTTTGTTAGCCCGATTATGCTCAAATATGCTTCATCCAGTTCTGCCGCCTAATCCGCCTCCTATCCTCGAATCTTTACAATCTGTAAATCCCGCCTCATCTGCTAGTCATACAAAGTTTCTTTCAGGTGTAGATACTGGAATACACGAAAAGACAGACAAATCCAAGCAGCCCAAAGATTTAGCTGAATTGGCAATTGCGGGTGACACCAAGAGTGATCCGCCATTGCCAACTCAGATAAACTCAACTCAGGATAACTTGGTAGTTGCCGAAACTCCCTCTCTACCCCATCCACCAGCAACCTTCCCACCAGAAATTTCGCCCATCAACAGCTCTGGAACTGCTGCACTTTTGGGGCGATCGCTGGTCGTTGGTTATCCTACCCAAGAGGTTAAAACCTCTAATTACCAAGATAAACAAGACACAAAGACAAGTCCATCCGCCGAACGCCGACGCTCGGAACTTCTCCTAAGAGCGGCGTTACGCAAACAGGAGACGCATAGAGTTGCCACTGCGTTGCCAAGAAAAGTTGCAACGGAGGCTTCCTCTGTAAACGTAAAACGTGAACCTTCTCAAAAACTCGGTGAGCGATCGCCAGATCCAAATTCTAGTGGTGGTGAAAAACAAACCTTTTTGGATGGTAGCTTTAGCTATAGAGTTACCCCAAATCCACTTTTCGCCCAATCTTTGCGTCCTCTTCAAATTGTCCCAAGTGCTACAAATAGCAACAAGTTAGTCGAATCCAAGGCGAGAATTTTAGCCCAGAAGTTAACCCAGCAAAAACAGCAAAGTGATATTACTGCACCACAGTCTTTAGGAAGAGACAATATCTCTGTATCTGCTGCTGATCTTGCACCGAGTTCTCAATCAGTACAAAATTTTATAAAATTCAAGTCTCGTAACCCGAAAAACCAACTCTCATCACCCATCACTGTAGGATTCAAGTCCCAAGTCCAACAACAAACTCAAGCACCAACGCCTACACCAGAGGTTAACACCACTAATCAGCCACAAAGTCAACCATCTGGTACAACTGCGCCAGCTAGTACCCCGCCAGCTAAACCGAGAATTGTAGAAGTCACTTCAGATCGGCAAGAGTATGACGAGCAACGGCGAATTATTACAGCTGTTGGTAATGTACTTGTGCGATTTGATGGGGCGGTGGTGGATGCCGATCGCCTACAAGTCAATTTAGACAACTTGATTGCTGCGGGTTACGGCAACGTAACTTTAACACGAGGTGACCAGGTACTGCGTGGACAACGCTTTACCTATAACTTTGTTCAAGATAGTGGAGAACTGCTAAATGGTAGCGGAGAAATTTACGTCCCCTCAGCACAAACAGATTTTGCTTTCTCACCCACGGGTATAACTGCTGGTGGAGTCCCAAAACGTCCGCCCAGCGATGGCATTAGAGCCAATCAGCCGATTTCTGGTGTGAGCAGTCCTGGAGGACTTGATGTGACAATTGGTGGTCAAGCAGATGCTAGCAACATCCCGCCACCGAAAGCAGGGGGTGCAGTCAATCGACTCAGGTTTGAAGCTGAACACATTGACTTTTATCCGCAAGGCTGGCAAGCAAGGGATGTCCGCATCACCAATGATCCTTTTTCGCCCCCAGAACTAGAGTTGCGTGCAGATACAGTAACTCTAACGCGAGAATCACCCTTGGTAGACCGCATCAGGACACAGAAGCAGCGTTTGGTATTGGATCAAACCGTCTCTTTACCAATTCCGGTGAATGAGCGGACTATTGACCGCCGGGAGCGGGACGTTACACCTGCAATAGTCTCCCCCGGCTATGATGGAGAAGATCGGGGTGGTTTGTATATTGAACGTGGCTTTCCAGTGATCGATACAGAGCAGACACGCTGGACGATCACGCCCCAGTTGTTAATACAGAGAGCTGTGCAAGAAGGCACGGGTGATTTAGGCGCACTATTTGCTGTGAAGACAAAGATAAATTCTGTTTTGAGTCCACGAGCGGTAGTTGAGGGGACTGGGGAGTTAACTAGTTTTGACTTGAACAAGATAGAAGATAATTTGCGGGTGAGGTTAGGATTGCGCCAGATATTAGGGACTTCCCTTCCCCATCTTTTGAATCTGGAGTATAGCTACCGCGATCGCTTTTACAACGGTACTCTTGGCTTTCAAACTGTCCAGAGCAGTCTTGGCGGCATTATTACCTCTCCTGTGATTCCTTTAGGCAAGAGTGGCATCAACCTCACCTATCAGGGAAGCGCTCGATATATCAATGCCAACACCGATCGCCAAGACTTACTAGAACCAGTGCGGGAAAACGATCGCATCTCACTAGGTCGTTTACAAGCCAGCGCTATGCTCAGTACTGGGGTGTTGCTGTGGCAGGGAAAACCATTACCACCCACTGCCACTGAGGGATTACGATACACGGCTAACCCTGTAGTTCCTTACTTGCGAGCGATCGCTGGACTTACTGGCACTACCAGTTATTACACCAATGGTGATAACCAAAGTACCCTAACTGGAACAATTGGTTTAGTAGGGCAAATTGGTCATTTTTCTCGACCTTTTTTAGACTATACCGCCTTTAATATTATTTATTCTCAAGGCTTAAACAACGGATTATCACCCTTTTTGTTTGATCGCTCCGTTGATAACAAAGTGTTGAGCGCTGGGATATCACAGCAAATCTACGGCCCTTTTCGCTTAGGTTTCCAAACATCTGTTAACTTGGATACTGGTAGAGAAGCTAGCACCGACTACATTGTGGAATATAGCCGTCGCACCTATGGCATTACCTTGCGTTACAATCCAGTGCTGGAGTTAGGCGGCATCAGTATCCGAATAAGTGATTTTAACTGGGGTGGCGGCACTGATCCATTTTCAGAAGTTAAGCCAGTAGTAGGCGGCGTGGAACAGAATTATTAGTCAAACAGTCATTAGTTGACCTAGCCGACACTTGATTCTCTAACCGCAATGGATATTTTCTATTCACAGATTTTCTATCTTTTGCCTAGTCTAAGGACTTGGCACAACACGACAGCGTATTACACAATTGGTTGATGCCGCACCAGGTATTCTCAGGTTGGCATAGTCGCCGCTTAGTTGAACACGTGACGGTGGTTGGTGTAGAGTTGCACAGCATCTTTGCACTGCGGCTTGGTACTCTCGCCATTGTTTGCGGATTGCAATACTTACAGCATCGTCACCTAAGTCTGAAAATCTTAGCCCCGCTCGAATCAGCCAAGATTCCACGTCAGTTGTTTCACCAAGTATTTCTGAAAGGGGATTAATCTTTTCCATGAGTAATATCTTTTATGCATATTTAAAATTCGTCATTTTACTTTAAGAAAAACTATTGATAATAGCCAATATAATTGTTTATCAAAATCATAAATAAAAATGATTAAAAAAAGGTATGGATACTCAGATATTACAGAACGAATAACTATTACGGCTCTCATTTGGATGCAATACACAGTAGGGGCACAGCATTGCTGTACCCCTACGAATGGTCTGTATTCTATGCAATTGAAAACCGCTATATTACGCTAGCAAACATCATTATTTTAGCTTGCAAATAAGCTGTTTTCTAGCTCGTAGTCATTAGAAGCGATAGCCTAATCCGGCTTGGAAGCTGACGGCATCAGCATCACTATTTCTGTAGGCGTCAATACCCCATTTAGTATCGCCGTAGGCAATGACATTCTTGCTAACTTCTGATTCAACACCAAGGGTAACTACAGGTGCATTCTGATTGCCCAATGGGGTTTTTTGACCTTCATCAGTTACAAAAGAATAACCACCACCGAAGTAAACGTTAGTATTTCTGGCGATGGGCGCATCGTAAGTCACTATGGGCATAATTGCGGCAGCATCACCACCATACAGCACAGAACCCCGCACTGAAACAGGCGCATTGGGAACGGCGTAACGTCCTTGAATATTACCACCAATTTGTGCTTCATCGTTTCCTTGTCCGCCACTGGTTGCACCAACTGCAACACCAGCACCGATGTAATTGCCGTTTGTACCAGCTGTTTGAGCAGATGCAATTCCGGCCGAGAGGACAATCGAAGCAACAGCGAGGAAAGAGGCAGCTAATTTTGTAAATTTCATAGAATTCTTCTCACTAGAGTTAGGTAAAATCAATATTCTCTAGTACTAGAATCTCTTTTTTTACAAAATGTAACCTCGCACACCTGGTTCACCCAAGTGGCTGAATTCTTTCTCACCCACTTGGGTGTACCAGGTGAAATATTCAAACAACAGTTATTTCTTCAAAAAGCGCTGACGTAGACGAGATATAAAAGTATTCACCTCTGGTATTTTCATTGATGAAGCGATCGCAGCAAACACCGCAATCCCCACGAAGCCTGATATACACAACTGCAACACCAGAATCAGTAAACCCGTTTTACCCAGTAATTGTTGAGAACCAACCAATGTCCCATAGCTTGCTACCCCAGCTATAACGCTACCCGCAGTCAAACCCAAAATTGGCAAACCCCACTCACGCCAAGGTAAACCATTGAGCTTGCGATCGAGCAACCACAACAGCATTAACATTGAGCTGCAATTTACACCCACTGTTGCCAACACCAAACCTGGAGCGCCAAAAGGTTTAACGAAAAACCAATCTAATATGATGTTGAGCAAAATGTTAAAAACGCTGATGCGAAAAGGTGTCTGTCCATCGCCTAAAGCATAGAACACCCGCACCAAAACATCACGTCCCAAATAGACAAACATCCCAATTCCATAAGCGACTAGCAAGGATGAAACTAGCTCTGTGGCTTCTGGCTTGAAAGCACCGCGTTCATATACTACCTGCACAATAGGTACAGATAACGACACCATCAACGCCCCTAGCGGTAGCATGGTGAAGGCAGTGAGTAACAATCCTTGGCGAATGCGTAATTTTAAATCTGGCCAATTTTCGGGGCCGGCAAGTTTGGCAAATATCGGTAACAGGGGCAGTAAAATGATATTAGAAATAATCCCTAACGGAGTTTGTACTAATAGATTCGCATAGTTAAATCCCGCCGCAGCACCAGGGATAGGACTGGCAAAATAAAGGTCAGTGGCGACATTAATTGGCATCATTCCAGAGGAAACTGTTGCCGGAGTCATGATTTTAATCACTTCTTGAACACCTGGGGATTTAAACTCAAACCGCAGACGTAATGTGCCTAGTCCTAACCGCCACTGGACAATTAGCTGCACTAACCACTGGAGAACTGCTCCTGCCAAGGTTCCCCAAGCTAAAACCATTCCACCGATTAAAGCGTACTCCGGCTTAATAATGTCTTTGCCCAGTTGCATAGCCAAGATACCAAGACCGGCAACAACGGTAATACTAGATAATAAGGGACTAATGGAGAGTAACCAATATTGATTGGCTGTATTAAGAGTACCAAAGCCAATACCAATTAATCCGGCAAATAAAGCCATTGGTGCCATAATGCGGAGTTGTTGAATTGCGATCGCTCTGGTTGTCGCTTCCAAACCATGACCAACTAAATCAACGATCGCATCCGCAAACAAAACTTGAGCAACTGTCACCAGCAACAGCAATCCAGCCACCAGCGTTGTCACGGTTTCTACTAAAGGAGCCGCTTCTTCTCGCCGCCGCTTGGCTAAAACGCTGACGAGCGCACTGTGTAATGGCCCATTGACACCACCGAGTAATATCAATAGAAAGCCAGGGATAATATAGGCATAACTATAGGCGGTGGCAGCAGCACCAACACCAAAAGCGGCAGCGATCGCTTGCTGCCGCACTAAACCGAAGATTTTACTAATTAATGTGGCTGCGGCAACAATGCCAGCAATTCCAGCGAAAGAACGAGAGGGTTTTTGGTCTTGTTGTGTCACGAATATTACCCGACAACTCTTGCAGAGTGCATATTTTAAAACATTTAACCTGAAATTCCGCAGTCTGTCAGGTAAATTTTGACAAATTACTTATTTTAAATGCTTTCGCCCTAAAGCCCTTTGGGCATCCTACGGCAGGTATTGGCGAAGCGATCGCTCAAAACGAAATATACTGCGATCGCTATAATAGTACGCATTTTAGCTCTCATTCCCTCTTGTTTTCAGGTGAAGAGAGGAACTCTTTGTGCAATCAAAGTGTTGTACTTACCGATTTCAGCCTGCGATCGCTGATATCAAATTGATAATTAATAATACATAGTCTAAAAAAGAAGCTTTATTTTCCATTTTTTAAGTAAAATTTCTCTGTTTTTAGGCTCATACCAATTCTTTATGAAGACACATAGAAAGAACCCCACCGCCTGCGGCACCTCCCCGATGCTTTGGAGAGGTTGGGAGGAGTCTAAATAATGTGCAGCCTCACAGAGAATTGGTATCAATGCTGAGGAATGAGGATTAAATTAGATCCATAACTTTTTTCTGGGGGCATAGCACTGAAATACTTCTATGCAGGAAATCTGGAAGTTAATAAATCCTCATTCCTGAGATTCTTTACCTACAACCCAAACTATCTCGCGTTGACAGACCCGTAACTGGATTTACACCATCGGCTCTTTCACACAGCAGTGATACTTGATAGCGGTCAATTAAAGCATCGGTAAAATCAGCGCCAGTCACATCAGCATCATAAAAGCGGCTACGGGTCAAAGTTGCTTCTGTAAAAATGGCATTTTTCAGGTTAGCACCATCCATAGTGACGCGATCAACCAAAGCACCTGTCAGATTCGCGCCTTCCAAATTTGCTTTTAACAAAACTCCTTTAGTGAGAATTGCGTTGGTTAAATTTGCTCCTTGAAAATTTGTCCCCCGCATTTCTGCTGCTACAAAAGTCACACCTGCCAAATTAGCTTTAGAAAAATCACGATTTTCTAAATTTATATTGTTGTAATTGATTGTATTTATTTGAGCAAAAGCAGGTTTTGGATTAAGTATTAACCACAAAAATGCTAGTATCAAAATTGCAATAAAACCAAAAAAGCGCAGTAAAATCTTTTTCATAACTTTATTATTTGTCCTTTGTCATTAGTCCTTTGTCATTTGTCCTCTGTTAATTAACAATGACTAATGACTAATGACCAATGACTAATGACTCTTAGCTATTTCCAATCTTTACCAATCCGAATTGTGAGATCAGATTCTAAATCACCAATCGCCGCTACCTCAATTTGACCCAAGCCTAAGACTTTTTGCAAATCAACTCCAACTTGTCGGTTGCCTTTTTGGACAACAATCTGAGTTTGACGTTGGGTATCTGGCCAATCAGGCACTTTGTAAATATTAGTAAAGCCTTTCTGTTTGAGATAAGCAATAACTTTTTCAGTTAGCTGAGGTTGATTGGAAGCATTTTGGATAGCAATTTTGAGGTTAGGAACCTGACGCATATCTGGTTTAAGACCAGGGACATTTACCCCAACATAATCATTCAACAGGCTCTGTTGTCCAGTCATATTTAGCCAATAGCTATCAGGGTCTTTGCTAAAACGGCTAAACGTACCAGGCAATACGGTCATTTGAAAATTATCCCGATCTAAGTTGAGGCCGAAGTTCACCAACGCCATCATTTCTTCCATCTTTAGGTTGGTATCAAAGTATTTTCGCATCAAGCGAGTTAATTGAGGCAACCTGGGTAAGACGGTAGGACTATTTAAGCGTTGCAGCAATGCTGCTACGAGTGCTTGCTGACGCTGCACTCTTGGCAAATCTCCCAAACCTGGCTCGCGGAACCGGACAAACTGTTCTGCTTGTTCGCCGTTAAGGGTTTGCCAGCCACTGACTAAATTAATCGACAGGCGACTGCTGGAGTCTTTATATTCCATTGATTGCGGAACAAAGACTTCTACTCCGCCTAACTGATCGACTAACTGCCGTAAGCCGCTAGTAGAAATACGAATATAGCGATCAATTGGAGCATTGTTTAAGGTACGGCTAACTACCCGTGCTGCCAAGACTGGGCCGCCTTTGGCATTGGCATCAGATACCTTAGTTAAACCCTTTTCCCCCTTTTCTGGGATGGCGATCATCGTATCTCTGGGAATGGAAAGCACCCGTACAGATTTGTCACTAGGGTTAAGCCTTACCAGCAGCATGGTGTCGCTTTTCCCAGCAAAGCTTTCTGGTGAACCGTCAACAGTACCGCTAACTGGTTCAATCCCCATAATTAAAATATTCATGGGTCTTGAAAGCTGATACTGGGAGAGTTTGCTCCATAACTCCCCTGGTAGTGGTATTTTTACCTCGTCTTTAGCAGCAGTTCCTAAATCTTCATCTGTTCGATCTAAATTGCTCCATAAGGGAGTCCACAAAGCTAACGTTGATACCAGTAAACCAGATAAGATGATGCCGATGACAACCGTCATGATCCACAACAGCCATCGAGGCATGGTTAAGCCCAGTCTCTCATAAAGCTGATTGGGAATTGCACCCACTGATTCGACAACGCTACGGTTGGGATTCGCTGGCGGGTTTAGTTCTACCTCCTCCTCCAAATCCTCTACTGGTGCTGGTGTTACTTGATTTTCTGTTCGTTGAAGTTGCTGCGATCGCACCTCAGTTTCAAATTCTGCAACTTGCTGAGATCCAAGCGGATTTTCCGACCATTCGACTTGTTTTATCACAATTATCTCCCCACTCAACCACTCCCTAAAAGTATGTTAATCCAAGCTACAAATATTGCCAGTGGAAAAGCTCACTGTAAACTTGTAATGTTCTTCGGTAAGCCTGTATGACAACATGAATACTTTATTGTTCCCCGTAATCCTTGCTGGTGGTAAAGGTGAACGTTTTTGGCCCCTGAGTCGTAAAGACCGACCCAAGCAATTTTTAAGTCTTGATGGTAGCTCTAGAAGTTTATTACAAGCAACCGCCGATCGATTGATTGAACTCGGTGGCGGGTGGGATTCCTTGTGGGTAATAACTTCTAATCAGATAGCTGAAGGGGTACGTCAACAATTACCTGATCTACCAGTTGAAAACTTACTTATTGAGTCGGAAGGCAGAGACACTGCCGCAGCCGTTGCTTGGACAAGTTTAGAAATCAAACAGCGCTATGGAGAAGACGCTGTTATTGGCTTTTTCCCTGCTGACCACTGGATTGCTGACCAAGAGGCGTTTGCACACACATTAAGCGCGGCTACGCAACTGGCAGCAAGCACAGCAGCGATCGTTACACTGGGGATCAAGCCTACTTTTCCATCGACAGGTTACGGCTACATTGAACAAGGTGAAAAAATAGGTAGCTTTAATGAGTTGCCAGCTTATCACGTCAACCGTTTTACTGAAAAGCCCAACCGTGAAACGGCAGAAACTTTTTTATCTACGGGACGCTTTAGCTGGAATAGTGGAATGTTCGTTTTTCGGGCAGGGGTTGTTCTCAAGGAACTACATACCCATGCTCCAGAAATTATCGAACCTTTAGAACAACATGGCCCTGATATCTATCCCCAGTTGCCTAAGAAGAGTATAGACTATGCGTTAATGGAAAAGACAACTCTAGCATACGTTTTGCCAGTTGATTTTGGTTGGGATGATTTAGGAGATTGGAATGCGATCGAACGCTTACTGAAGACAGAAGAGACTCCCAATGTGGAACTCGCTACCCACGTAGGGCTAGATACGCAGGGGGCAATTATTTACGCCTCAAATCCAGAGGATGTAGTTGTTACAATTGGTTTAGAGGACGTGGTGATTGTGCGCGATCGCAATGTCACCCTCGTCGTTAAAAAAGAACGTACCCAGGAAATCAAGCAGATCCTCAAAATTCTCCAAAGCGATTCCCGATTTACCGACCTGCTATAAAAGTTAGAACCCTTGGCAGAGGCGAAAAAGTCTATTTTCCCATTATAACTTGACTGTCTGTTATTCTATCTGACAGTTATGGACATTATTAGCTTTGAGCCTCTCGCCAAAACAATGGCAATCGAGTCTATTACTGCCTATCAAAAATATATTTCTCCTTCCAAAGGATTTTCTTGTTCCCATCGCTTATTACACGGCGGGGATTCTTGCTCAAATTACGTCAAACAAATGCTGAGTGAACAGAAGCTCTACCAAGCCGTACAATCATCCATCAAAAGATTTCAAGAATGTGCCGCAGCTAGCAAAACTTTAACCAGTAGCAAAGCTAAAGCCGACTTCCGTTGTATTGTCATCCCCTGCTGCTTACCTCTTTAACTCCTCTGCATCTTTGCAGTTCTTTACAAAAATGTTCCTCACCCAAACTGTTCCCCGTCAACGAGAAATTCTTGAAGTATTCCTTCGCAATGGCTGGGACTATATGCGAAGGTTACTCACTGGTGGCAAAGCTGATGAACCCCAGCTTCCGACACCTGCGGTTTTAAAAAATATCTTGGTAGACTTGGGGCCAGTTTACGTTAAACTTGGCCAGCTAATGTCTACGCGTCCAGATTTACTGAACGCCGCCTACATTGAAGAACTATCAACTTTACAAGACGAAGTACCGCCAGTTCCTTGGTCAGAGATAGAAATAATCCTCCGTAAAGAATTAAAACTTTCACTAGCAGAAACCTTCAGCACAGTTAACCCGATCCCAGTAGCGGCGGGATCAATTGCCCAGACACATCGCGCCACATTAGCAGACGGTCGAGAAGTCGCTTTAAAAGTGCAACGTCCGGGAATTGATCTGACTATTGCTCAAGATATTGCCTTAATTCAAGGTATTGCCGATTTAGTGGCGCGGACTGAGTTTGGGCAAACCTATGAAATCAAATCCATCGCTGAAGAATTCACCAAAGCCCTAGAAGCCGAGTTAGATTTTACACGAGAAGCGGGTTTTACAGACCAACTGCGGCGCAACTTATCTAAAAGTCGGTGGTATGATCCCACGCAAATAGTGGTTGCGGAAATTAACTGGGAATTGACCACAGAAAAATTATTGGTGATGGAATGGCTAGATGGGGTGCCGTTTTTGTTGGCGGATTTGGAGAACAACAATAATGGTAAAGACCCTGCTGTAGAGCGTAAAGAAATAACTACTTTGTTGTTTCGGGTATTTTTTCAGCAATTATATATTGATGGCTTTTTTCACGCTGATCCCCATCCAGGAAACTTGTTTTATCTCAAAGATGGTCGTGTTGCCCTCTTAGATTGTGGCATGGTGGGAAGACTCGATCCCCGTACGCAGCAGATATTAACGGAAATGTTGTTAGCGATCGTTGATTTAGATGCTCAACGGTGCGCTCAATTAACTTTGCAGCTATCAGATTCTGGTCAGCCAGTAATTTTGTCGCGGTTAGAAAATGATTACGATCGCATGTTGCGAAAATATCACAATGTCAGCCTCACGCAAATAAACTTCAGTCAGATAATTTATGAAGTTTTACAAGTTGCCCGCAACAATAAAATTAGATTACCTAGTAATATGGGTTTGTATGCCAAAACCCTAGCAAATTTAGAAGGGGTAGCGCGGACATTCAACCCAGAGCTTAATTTTTTTGATGAAATAAAACCATTAATTACAGACTTGTTTCGTCGGCAGTTGCTGGGCGATAATCCAGTGCGATCGCTATTAAGAACAGCCTTAGATATTAAAAGTCTCTCTCTCCAATCTCCTCGCCAAATCGAACTGCTATTAGACCGAGTTACCTCAGAAACCTTACAGTGGAATCTATCACTGCGGGGGTTAGATGGCGTGCGGCGCACAATGGACGATGCAGCTAACCGACTATCTTTTAGTATATTAGTGGGTTCACTGATTATGGGTGCAGCAATTATTTCCACCAGAGCGCAGACAACTCAGCTATCTTTTTTAAGCACCACCCTGTTTGCCGTCGCTAGTTTATTGGGTTTGTGGTTAATTATTAGTACATTGCGATCGGGACGTTTACGCTAAAGTCTATGTGTTGTGCTTGAGTAATGCCCAGCATAGTAAATCATGATATGTCACTGGCGAAAATCCCTGCTTTAGTATTTGGAATCATAGATAAATAGCGTTAGACACCAATCATTTTTGTGTGTTTACCTGTGTAATCTTTCAGGAGTGCCTTGGCTTAGAGTAACCCCATAGATAAATCTAGGGGATTGAAGTAAGGACGCATTATTTATTGTGCCACTTGAGGCTGGAAATAAATATGTATTTCTTTTTCCATACCGTATGTTGGGTCTTCAGACACTCATTAGCTGAGTGCGATTATTACTTTTTTTTACTCAGCACTCAGCACTGTTTCGGTGATTCTAATATAAAAAACTATGTCAATCATCATTGCTGAAAACCTGAGTAAATCTTATCCAGTGGCAGTTAAAAGTCCGGGTATTAAAGGTACAATCAACCACTTTTTTCGCCGCACCTACCGCTCAATTAAAGCAGTTCAGGATGTTTCCTTTGAAATTGCCCCTGGTGAAGTAGTGGGGTTTTTGGGCCCAAATGGGGCTGGTAAAACTACCACACTCAAAATGCTCACGGGGCTGATTCATCCCTCTAGCGGTACAGTCAAAGTTGCTGGACAAGTTCCGTTTCATCGCAAAGAAGCATTTTTGCAAAAAATTACCTTGGTAATGGGGCAAAAGCAGCAGTTACTTTGGGACTTACCAGCGCTGGATTCTTTAAGAATTAATGCTGCTGTATACAACATCTCTGATAAAGAGTTTCAACGGCGGGTGGGAGAACTAACAGAGATGCTTTCTCTAGAAGGCAAGCTTACCCAAGCAGTACGGAAGCTATCTTTGGGTGAACGAATGAAGGCGGAATTGCTAGCAGCACTTTTGCACCGTCCTCACGTATTATTCCTAGATGAACCAACGCTGGGACTAGATGTAAATGCTCAGGTGGCGGTGCGCGATTTTTTGCGCGATTACAATCAGCGTTATCAAGCTACAGTGCTGTTGACGAGTCATTATATGGCTGATATCACAGCTTTGTGTCAACGGGTGCTGTTGATTCATCAGGGAAGGCTGATGTATGACGGTAGTTTGGATGGACTGCTGAAACGTTTTGCTCCTCATCGGGAAGTCCATATAGAGTTAGCCCAACCTCTACCGAGAGAAAAACTTATGACCTATGGTGATGTGCAACTCTTAGAAGGGCGATCGGTGCATTTTATGGTACCAAGAGAGGCGCTCACCCGCACCGTTTCTCAGATTTTGACGGATTTGGAGGTAATTGATTTAACAGTTACCGAACCGCCTGTAGAAGAAGTTATTGGACAAGTTTTTCAGGCAGGTATTGTGTAGAGACGCGATTAATCACGTCTGTACAAGAGTGGGTAATTTTTGTAGCGGGAAGTGAATAAATGAAGCGGATAATCAGAAAAGCCTTAACTTTGCTGTCAGTATACTACGCCTATATGGTTGAGTATCGAGCAGAACTAATCTTATGGGTTTTGGCTGGGTCTTTGCCAATTATCCTCATGGGTGTCTGGATACAGGCAGCACAAGGCGGGCAGTTTGGGCTATCACCTGTGGATTTTGCTCGTTACTTTATCACAGTTTTCGTCATTAGGCAATTAACAGTTGTTTGGGTAATTTGGGACTTTGAAAGAGAGGTAGTAGAAGGCAAGCTTTCGCCCAAGTTGCTACAACCACTCGACCCAGTATGGCATCATGTTGCGGGTCATGTTTCTGAAAGATTTGTTCGGCTAACGTTTGCTTTACTATTAGTGGGATTATTTTTTATTCTTTATCCCCAAGCTTTTTGGTTACCAAGTTTGAGTAAATTTTTGCTGTTTACATTCGCGGTGGTGCTAGCTTTTGCTTTGCGGTTTATGATTCAGTATACCTTTGCGATGTTCGCCTTTTGGACAGAACGGGCTAGTGCTTTAGAAAATTTTTGGTTGTTGTTTTATCTATTTTTATCTGGTTTGATAGCACCTTTAGAAGTCTTCCCAGAACCTGTGCAGAAAATAGTGATGTTTACGCCTTTTCCCTATTTGATTAATTTTCCTGCAAGTCTTTTGGTAGGGCTACCCGTGGATATAGGGCGAGGATTTGGGTCAATGGTGGGATGGATATTAGTGTTTTTGGGTGCGAATCGCTTTCTTTGGCGTGCAGGTTTAAAGCGGTACTCTGGGATGGGAGCTTAAATAATTTAACATTCAATTAAAAAAATCCCATTCAATGATTTGGCTAAGTACAGCTTTGCGTCAAACCGTGCAGAATTGAGGGTGATGAAACGCAGAGGGTACACAAAAGTTTGATATGTGGCAATTTTTTCGCTACGAATTTATAAAATCATGTACTAAGTTGAGGAAGTTTGAATACTACTGATACCACGCAATTCGTCTAGAGTATTTGTGGCGATATCTACGATGGGTTACGCCTATGCACTGATGTATTTTGGTAGAGATTTTATAAATTACTCGGTATTGTCTTAAACTTTTCTGGCGTCCCCAAAGAATAATCTTCTAACTTAAAATCAGCAAAAGGCTTCTTTTCTAACCTATCCCGTAATGCTTCATCGAGAATTACACCTGATGATTGTTTTCTAACACCAATGATTATAATACTTCTCTGATATTTAGTTAAATCCTGATTTGCCTGACAATCACTCCGTTGAAATTGTCCCAAATTTAATATATGATAGCCTTTGAAGCTTGGTGTATTCATAAATAATTGTTTTACTAAAAACTGTATTTGTTTGGAACGTTCTAGAGCCATTCGCTGTTGAACTTCTATATTACCTTTACAAGAAACTGTGCCTACAGAGATAATCTCACTAGGGTCTTCCATTATATTCTGTATACCTTCTTGTTCTAAATTCAACTTTAAAAGGTCAAGACTAATAATTTCATCATTATATTTAATTTGAAAATTGCTACCTAAAAGCCATTTATATTCTAGTGATAAAATAGCTATATTAAATTCGGCTACCCTGCCTTGACTATCCCTACCTTCTTGATAAGGAAAATAATCAATCTTACCTTTTTTTTCGGGAGATTGCCCGTAATTCTGTATTACAGAAAATTTTGATGTCCGCGTTGCTAAGGCCACTATACTAAATAATCCTAATATCACTAGCAGCGTTGCAAAAAATTTCAGTAATGGTACTTCTTCTGGTTGTTTCTGTGGAGCAAATGAAGTTTTAGTAATTGGTGGTGGCAATTGCTCGATGTTACAATTTTCTAATAAATTAATATTTTCAGCCGTAGTTTCTATTAGTTGGGTTTCAATTTCTTCTAGGCGTTGTAAAATTTCCTGAGTATTGGCAGGACGCTTTTCTATATCCGGTGCTGTGAGCCAATCAATTAAATTCAATAGTAAGGGTGAGATATGGATAGCATGATTTTGCCAGTGCAATGAATTTTGCTGCATATCATACATATCTAAAGGATGGTATCCCGTGAGTAAAAATACAAATGTGCGCCCCAAGGCAAAGAAATCTGATTGTGGTACTGCTTGAGCATTCATTTGTTCTGAAGCGCTGTAGCCAGATGACATAAGTGGTGTCATCCCGTCGCCGTTGTTGAGTTTGTCTGGGTAGGTTCTATCAATTTCAGTGGCGGTGCCAAAATCAATCAGTACCAAATCCCCCCAGTTCTTACCAAGAGGGGATCGAATCATGATATTAGATGGCTTAATATCTCGATGCAGGTACTGTTTACTATGCACTAAATCCAAAATTTCTACCAATTGTTTTAACCAGGCTATAGCTTGTTCCTGCGAAATAGGGTAATTCTGCTGCTGTAGCCACTGTTCTAAGTTGTATCCAGCAATTTTTTCCATTGCAATGCAATGCAACACTAAACCATTTCGGGTTCGATATTGGAAGTAACTATCCTCTTTGGGAATGCCGGGATGCTTGAGTTGTCCTAATACGATTACTTCTTGCTGAAATAGTTCTACTGCTTTGGCGTCGCCTGATAAATCCTCTTTGAGTATCTTGAGGATTTTAGGGGTATCTTGTTCGTATGCTTCATAAACTTTACTAAACCCTGTTTTGTCACTCAACAGGCTCGTCACCCGATAACGCCCTAGCAATTCCAAATGGGAACCACAACTTTGACAAAAGCGGTTTTGATGATTATTCGGGTGATTTGGTTTAGGGCAAACGGGATTGATACAAAGGCTCATGAGTGGGGAGTGGGGAGTGGCTAGAGACGCGATTAATCGCGTCTGTACTGGGGAGATAGGGGAGGCAGGGGAGAATTGGGGAGAAGGTGACAACACGTGAGAACTTGCAACAAGTCTTTCCCCTTGTCCCCAATTCTCCTTGTCTGGTTGTCCTCTTCCCAATGCCCCATGCCCAATGCCCCTAGACATCGCTCCTATTAATTCTTCTGTTGCCGTATGATAATCCCGTCCAATAATAATGAGATTTTCTATCTGTGTTCTGCTAAGAAACCTGCTACAGTTTGCTTAAATGCCTCTGGTTGTGTCAAAAACGGCCAATGATTGCCAGGAACTTGGCAGATGCGTAAGTTTTTAAGATAGGTTTTGTAGGGTTTGATTTGCCAATCTTGGCGATTTAGACCTTGTTGTGGTTGGACAAAAAGTGCATGGGTATCAAGGGGGATTGTAAAACCAGGGACTTGCATTACTGCCTCAAAAATCCCGTCGCGGGCGGCTATGGTAAATTTGCTGCCCCAACTACCATCGAGTTTTTGTTCTATTCCTGCTTGGAAAACTTGCTGTTGTAAGGAACTCCATCCTTGATATTGCTTTAACTGCTGTGCTTGTTGTTCGGCTTCTTCATAACTGGCAAAGGGACCCATGCTTTTGAGAAAAGGTAAGAAGCGATACAACATTGGAAAAGTTACCCTGAAAAGGCTAGGCATTTTCCAGATAAAAATTGGATCGACTAGAATTATACTCCGCAAACGCTTTGGGTTTTGCCTTGCCCAGATGGCGGCTAATTTCCCTGTCCACGAATGACTTACAATATGGGCAAAAGTCCATCCGAGATGATCCATTAGTGCTTCGAGGTCTGCGATCGCACTTTCAAAGCTATAATCTCTCTTAGGCTTACTACTTTGCCCATGTCCCCTCATATCTGGTGCAACTATGTGGTAGTCTGCCGCTAGGTAATCTCCTAAACTAGACCATACTAGAGCATGATCTCCTAAGCCGTGTAACAGTAGTAAAGGTTCTTGACCTTGGTTCCACTCTAAGTAAGAAAGTTGAATATCAGGCTTTGATAAAGTTTGACGTACAGGCATCATTGCACATCCACCAATGAAGAGATAGTTTCGCGTTTATATATTACTGCAAAAGAAGATGGACGCCGCCAGATGAAACTTGACAGCTATAACCAAGCCTTGTAAGTTATTCCCAATCTCAACTTTTCTCATAAGTCAAATTACCTGGATGCGATCGCGCATTTGGAGTCAGAGTAATTAAATCGTCAATATTGCGTTTCATTGTCTCGCAAATTGTATCTAGAGGTAAGTCGTTAGGATCATAACCAAAGGGATTTTCTATCTCCAAGCCGATGGCTTCAATGCCAAATACTGTAAAACCAACGAAAGCAGCAATTAAACCTGTCCACCAACCCAGACTCTCCACTATTTGAAATGGGAACAAAAAACAATATAGTAACAATAATTGCTTCAGATGAATGGAATAAGCTAATGGCATAGGTGTTTTTAAAATACGTTCGCAAGCACCTAAATTATCCACCAGATTATTCAATAATTCTTGCATAGATGTTAACTGGTAGCTATTAAGGCAATTGCGATGATACTGCTTTTGTAAATAATCTCCTATCCAAAAGGCAACCTCTATGGGGGGATTATTCATAATCTTCAGTTTTATATACTTAGTAGATGGCATTAAATCCTCTAACTCGCTATTGACTGCTTCTCCCCGCAAATGTAATTTAGTTGTCACAGCAAAAGCTACCAATAAATTTAATGCTGTAATTTTATTGTCTTTATCTTCTGGAGAAATTTCGTCAATTGATACCCAAATTTGCCGGGCCAGATTACGGATATTATTTACTAAAGACCCCCAGCATTTTCTCCCTTCCCAAAATCGCTCATAAGCAGTATTGGTGCGAAATACAAGTAACAAACCTAAAACAATACTAGGAATAATACTTCCTAAAATAGGTTGGGATACAGGCAAATCAAAATGGTAAAGTATAGAAATAAAAAATCCGAAAGTTCCGCACCATAAAATATGTTTATAAATTGCTTTCATAACTGAACCTTTAAGTTGCAATTTAGTGCGTAGCCATGTGAGTTTTTCGGCTATCATGCAGTCACCCTAATAAAATATTTAGTGAACCGATAGATAAAATATCTATACTTTAAAAATAATAACTATAGTAATAGCACAATTGGCAAAGAGGATACTGTAAGAAATACTGTTGCGAAGATCACAAGATATGCTGGCGGTAATGACTGTATCTTACCTTCTGTTACAATCCTCTGAGGTAGGTAGGGGAGGCTGATCCCAAACGTATTGCGTTCTGTTATATAAAAGTCAAAAGCAATCGCGGCTAATTGTAAGGAAATGTAAATATTTCTCGGTAGCTGCATAAATCCCGCGCGTCACCCCCATAAATCGATAGAAGAAAAGATACATGGCTATTAATGATGGTTAAACAGCATTAGTCGGTATGATGTACCCCAGTAAATCAAAAACACGACTTACGCATTGAAAACCTGAAACCTCATTCGCGTAGCGTGCGCGAAGCGCACTCCCCCCTTGCCGACGCTCTAAGGGGGAAATTCAAAGTCTTTCTCCTAAAAAAACAGAGAAATAGAAGTGAGGTTTTGCAGATGGCCTGAATTGTCAGGTACTAATCCTGCCCTCTAAATTAAACCTTTAGACATAACTTATTTAGTTATGTCTTTTTTTAGCGGTTAGTCTCAAAACGTTGAATTTCAATTAAATAACCACTGGGATCACGTAAAAAACAGTGGTAAATGTTGTACTTTTCGTTTAGTGTAGGTGGCTTTTCAAATTCGATGCCACGTTCTTTGAGATATTCAAACCACTCATCTACCTGCTGTGTTACCAAGGTAAAAATGACACTTGATTGCTTGTCAGCTGGAGGAGTTGATATTTCGCTTGTTTGACACAATCCTAAGTATCCAGAACCACTGACAGTATAAATCCGACAGGTTCCTTGGTCAAGCCATAACTCCAAGCCTAGTTTTTGTTCGTAAAATTCTGTAGATGCATTGAGATTATGGGTATAAAAGAAGGTAACTTGCTGGTCGATTTGCGGATGAACAGACATAAATACATTTGAGTATATACCCTAACGACATCTGGCGATCGCATCGGTCAAAATTGATTGATGTTAGAAACCTGTTACTACTCCAGATGCGCTTAAGGCATCTGGAGTTTCTTTTTGGAAATAAGCGATGTCTACGACGGGCTGTTCGGTGTCGCAATTTTCCAAATCATCCGGATATGCCAAAGCACGGCTGAATAAGGATGCATACTGAAGTATCTATATCTAACATGGGGCATCACTTATTGATGTACCCCTCCTGCCAAACAACTCTCGCAAAACAGCCTCAGATTAACTGGGGCTGTTTTGCGTTACTTCCGACAGAGAAGTTGGCATTTTTGTCAATATGTAAGTCATAGCTGGTAAACGAGAAGCACAGTGGTTTGTCCTCATAGATTTTTATCTACATTTGAGTGTATACCCTGATGACGTAGGATTCTCTTACGGTGAAAATTTGGTATAGGTAAATGCGTATCTTTCCTGGCTCCAGATTTTTCACAAATATTTCTGGAGTTTTTTCATTATTGCTGTTTAAAATTACTCATCTAATCTAGACTCCAGTGGATATTTTACTTTTATTATGAACACGCACACTATATGTGCGGTAAAAGGATTACTAATTTCAGTCAAAGATTGAGTATTATTAGTGATTTATATAGGATTCATATTTGATTGCGTGAAAAAAACTCAGTACACCTTTATTCCTTCTTCCCAGTCCCCAGTCCCCAGTGTCTACGAGTAATTCAGGAATAAAATCGGATTGCTATATAACCTATTTATTAACTTGCATATTCAATCTTTAGAGTGCGTTAACGTAGGTGTAACGCACCTGAATTAGCTTGCTATTTTTTGTTTTCTTTCGCTAGGTGATATACTCCCAAAGCAACGCCTATTCCTAATACAGTACCAGCTAACTTATTGATATTCTATCAACTGACTCATGACAGTGAGTGTTTATAGATAAGGCAAAATAGTCAGCCCCAACTCTTGGAAACGCTGTTCGCGTTCGGGGAAGTCACGCATTCACGCATTCAAAATTAATAATCCCCATAAATAAATTTAGTTGCTCTATAATAATGACGCCGTATTTCTCTCTTGCGTTCGCCAAGGGCTAACCCGCAACGCGTCACTACATACATTTTTTCTCCATAAATAAATTTAGTTGCTCTGTACCATGAGTCTTTTTCGCTCAAGCGATCGCACTCTTAATCTTGACTCAATCAAAGTGCGATCACTGGTTTTCATAACCGTGGGGAAATCGAAGTCATTAGTCATTCATACTAATGACTAAGGACAAATGAGTAATGACTAAATCGGCGGGCGGCTATTCCTCTCACCCTTCTTGTTAGGATGGAATTCCCGCCAATTTTCGTTAACCAAACCAGTGAGAGGGTTCACAAGCTGGTTGAACTGTTTCATAAACACGATGGTTAATCCAATCTGACTTTTCTTGAACAATTAAACAAATGCCTTGGTGAATCAAATTCTGTAAATGTAGTTGCTGCTCTAAGGGTTTACGAGGCAATTTGTAATAAGCCAAGCTTCCTTCTTCAGCCTCCGCTAGCGGAAAATGTCCGTCAGACATCGCGCTGTAAAAGGAGGGAATACGGTTGAGGACGAAAGTAATTAACTGTTGGCGTAAGTCAGGAATTGCAAAGGCTTGTTGATATGGATGGTATGGATATGTATCCAAAACGCTTTCAATCTCTCTTACTATCGATTGCTGTGTTAAATTGACTACCGTTTTCATGATTTTTCAACTCCTTTTTTAATCCCAATAGGCTTAGTGTTCGTGATATTTTGCCCCGGAAGCTCCCCCCAACCCCCCAATTGATCGGGGGGCTGAATTCCCTCCTTTTTAAGGAGGGTTAGGAAGGAGCAAGTCTTAACTGAACTGTATTGCTAAAAACAAATTTTTGAGATGGTAACGTCGTCATGACAATCAGTTAGAAGTGATTCAACTGACAGATGCAATAGACACTGAAACTAGTACAGCACGGCGTAAATAGAGATACCATTCACAATCAGGGAAAAGCTGACAACACAAGCTTTTTGACTTTTGACTTTTGAATGAGTGACTTTTGCCTTGCGGTACTAGCCTTTTATCTTGGTAGAATATCAGACATTTGGCTTCGCTTATTTTAGTTAAAGTTTATACTGTTTTACAGCATGACTTCTTAAAGCAGCGTCCAATATGCTGGTAATTTCGCGACATTTTATATTTATAATCTTAATTATTTCAAATTTCTGCCTTTTTGGCAGAAATCTACATAAAATGCAGCATCAAGGTTAGGGGATCAAGCTTAACGGCAATAAAACAACTTGAATTAGGAACAAGTTTTTAATGAAGTTAAGATCTGTTGTTAATTTACATCACTTTTTAGAGTTGCGGCAAAATTTGCTGTTTCATCTAAAAAACTTATTTGTTGCATCTTGATTTAGTAACTCAGAAAGATAGCGACTCGCTAGACGGCAAAATCAGTCTAGTGACAGATGAAGGGATCAGACAAAAACGTTCAGAAAGTTCACATTATCTAAAGGTAGATGACGCAACTGATTATTAATTTCATTAGCAGCAGCTAATCCAGAAAGCATCGCACCTTCGGCAAGATTGCCGCCACACCAATCACCACAGCAAACTAAAGGTAAGGGAGTTCCGGCAGACAAAAAAGCTTCATGCCAAGGACGGCTAGGAAAGGCATAACGCCAACGATGTACTTGCATCCATTCGGGAGTATTCAGCCAAGGAAGGGACAGAGATTCAGCTGCTCGTTGCAACATAAGCTGTCCGACAGGTTGTAAATCCTGGAATTCTAGATGATGTTGGGCAAAATCAGTGCTACTTTGCAGCACAAAATGTGGTTGTTGAGGGTTAGGACGCTTGCTACTGTCCAAACCAATCCATGCTAAATCAGGATCATCCACAAAAGTTAGAGCTTTCCACTGAGGCAGGGGTTGAGATGTAGAAGGATATCCAGCGATCGCACTAATGGAAGGGTAAAATTCTACAGAACGCAAATTATTAAGAAAGACTGCATCCAATACACTTTCACCCAAAGGTGACAACAGCATCACAGCTTGGGGTGCAGGAATAGCGACGACTAAAGCTTTTGCAGTTAATTCTTCGTTACTGGATTCGAGAGTCAAACGCCAACTATTTTCGGTAGTTGAGGTAATAGGGATGACACGCTGATTCAGTAATATTTCTAAACCTGGGGCGAGGGATTTAGCGATGTCTGACGACAAGCCGCTTCGCGTCTACGCACTCATTCCTTCAGGTGCAACATATCGCGGACTGCGGTTTTTGGGTTCAGATAAAGGAGCGCCTGCTGTGAGTTCGTAAACCTCCTCTGTCCAAACTTCGAGGATATGGCGCGTAGACGCAAAGCGGCTTGTCGTTAGACACCGCAATATCTCCACAAAACGTCCCAACAATTCACCCTTTGGCTTCAGGTAACAAGCCCCATGATCCGCGCAAGTTCCATGTAAGCGGCGTGTAGCCAGCCTTCCTCCCAAACCACGGGACTTTTCCACCACTAGCACCGAATATCCAGCTTGACTTAACTGCTGGGCGCAGACTAAACCGGCTATTCCGGCACCAATCACTGCAATATCAGTCATGAGTCAATAGTCCCTAGTCATTGGTTATTAGTCTATAAGAGAAGGCAGTTCTTGCTGGAGGAAATAAGGAAGTATGAATGAAAACTTTAGTTCTGGGTCAAAAACCCAGTTTAAAAAGAAGATACTGGTACAAGCGGAAAGTGCCGCAAGATACAAAGTGTCCACAGCCTAAGTCCCACGCAGTTGCGCGTGGGTTACTCCTGCCTCCTGCCTTATGAATGGTCATTAGTTATTCGTTATTATCAAAGGACAAAATTACTACTAATGACTGCTGAAAGCTAATAGTAGAATAAGGTACACAAAGCTGCATGGAAGGGAGCAAGGGAAATTGGATGAAATGAGGGCGGCGCTAGAGTTAGCAACCGAAGAAGAATTGCAAGATTTAACAGCAATTCTATTTAGTCGTAAGTTCAATCCTCTAGACTATGTACACACACCCGAACCCATCGAAGTACAAAGCCAAGACCGCAAAGCTTGGTTAGATGCATTAGAGGGTCGCTTTCGCTTTTTGGCGGCAGACGGGATGACAGTATTGCGGGGACGCACAGGCCAGGTAACTTACCGAGAAGCGTTAGTTCACGTATGTAAGTATCTAAAAATTACCTATTCTAATCGGCTGGCAACCATTGATTTAGAAGCAGAAGTATTTTTGCATCTGCTAGGACAGGTGTGGAAAAAATTACCTGAACAGGAAAAGCAAAAATTGACTGTACAAGTGCAGCGTCAGCTTGTCAAATCAGAACTAAAAGAACCGCTACCACTTTTATTGCAACGTGACCCCTTAGGGTTACTTTTCAAAGGCGGTAGTGCAATCGCTGTTACTTCTATGCTCCAGCCATTTGTACTTAAGCAAATTGCCCGTCAATTTGCCATCCACTTTGCTACTTATGAAGTAGGCAAGCAAGCGGCGATTACAGGCTCAGAAGCAGCTGCAACGCAATTTCAAAGCTATGTAGCTATGCAAATGGCGCAACGGGGTATGACTGTGAGTGCAGCTCGTTATGGGGCAGCCCGCACTATGTTTGCTGTGATTGGACCGATAATGTGGACTTGGTTTTTTGCAGATTTAGGGTGGAGAGCGATCGCTACTAACTATGGTCGGATCATCCCGACTATTTTCACCTTAGCTCAAATTCGCCTCACTCGTGAGGAATGTTGGGAGCCAGCTTGAACAAGGTTTTTGACTATTTCAAGTCTCGTTGGCGATCTGCTTGGAACTACTCTCTATGGGCACTGTTAATCTTCCCATTGAGTCCTTTAATGGGGGCTGTGACTATCGGTTTTGTATCATTAATAACTTGGTTGAAACAATCCCGCAAAATTAGTCGCCGCCCCCTCAACTGGGGATTTGCCCTTTTGAGTGTCTTGCTGATCGTGAGTGCTGGGTTTGCCGATGACAAGACAGCAGCTTTCCTCGGCTTATTTAATTTATTACCCTTCTTTTTACTTTTCGTTGCCCATAGCGCCCTGATTCAAACATTTACTCAATTGCGGCAAATGGCTTGGGTTTTGGTGATCGGTTCTATGCCCCTGATAATTATCGGCTTGGGGCAGTTATTTTTGGGCTGGAGTTTGAATTTCGAGATTTTATGGGTTGTGTTGAATTGGATAATTGTACCAGGAGGAAATCCGCCAGGTCGCATAGCCTCACTCTTTTTGCACGCTAACACCTTCGCAGCTTATCTAGCGATAATTTTCATCCTTGGTTTAGGGTTGTGGCTAGAAAACTATCAGCAACTAATAGTCAAAAGTAAACAGTCATTTCTCCCCCATCTCCCCAGTACAGACGCGATTAATCGCCTCTCTATCCACTCCCCACTCCCCTTTCTCTTCCTAACCGTGGCGATGATTACAAATTTCATCGCCTTGATTTTTACCAACTCGCGCAATGGGTGGGCGATCACTATTTTTGCCTGTTTAGCTTATGCACTCTACCAAGGTTGGCGCATTCTTGTGGGTGGCGTCGCTGCGATCATCTCTAGTGTGCTTTTGGCAGCTTTTGCTCCCTCGCCAGTCGCTCAATTTTTTCGTCAGTACGTTCCTGCCTTCTTTTGGGCAAGGTTAAATGATGACATGTATCCAGATAGACCAGTCGCTTTAATGCGAAAAACTCAGTGGAAGTTTGCCTGGTCTTTGGCTCAGGAACATCCTTGGATTGGCTGGGGGTTACGCAGTTTTAGTGGACTCTACCAAGCTAAGATGCAGATTCCCTTGGGCCATCCCCACAACTTGTTTTTGATGTTATCTGCTGAAACTGGTTTTCCCAGTACTCTTTTATTTTGTGGCTTACTCGCTTGGATTTTGATTACAGGTGTCCAATTACTCCGAAAGTCAAAATATATAAATAAAGAAGACAGATTGATATTTTTCAGTTATCTTCTGGCTTTTGTTGGGTGGGTTCTATTGAATACAGTAGATGTAACCATATTCGATTTTCGTTTGAATGCATTTTCATGGTTAATTTTAGCTGCTATTTGTGGAGTAGTATATCGTTATAACATACATGACAAACTTGCATCTCATCCAAATTAGTCAGGAAATGACAAACAGCAACTTCAAATATCCATAATTTTATTTTCAGTGTATGCACTGGGGACATTTAGCTTTTCAAGTTAATAAGATTACTATATTCACGTCTGTGAGTGTGACTAATACTTAATTAGTTACTGTTGCTGATTGTTGGGAAGGTGTAGGGACAACCCTTTGGGATTTTCCTGCATGACGGGCATCTCTTGTAGATGCCCTTTTGTATATTTATTATTTTTCTTCAGTTAAACACAATTTTCAAATCTATTGATTTGACGGAATCTCTGAAATAATTTGAGCTTTCATAAAGGAATGTAAAACATGGTCACTGAAATGAAATTAGGTCTTTGTAACCCGCCAGAACCAATTTATTTGTATGTGAAAAGCGGAGAATTAAACGGGGAATCCTACTTGTGGTATAACTACGATATCAATAAGGATCAAACTATTCCTGTCCACCAAACAGGGCTAACTGGGTATATATCTGAACTGAAATTAAAAACGACAGAATTTAAGGGAAAGGACAACGTTAAGTTACACATCGTTGTTAGTGCGGATGAAGTTTATGTTGTTAGGACTGGGATAGAAACGAACTTTGCTAAAACTTTCCTTTTAGCTGCATCATGTGTCCAGGACTTTTCCAAGCCCCTGATTATCGCTGCAATTGCTGGAAAAGAGAATGTGGTTTTTTGTAACCTCTACGACGCGGCAACTAAAACCAGAATTCACTCTGAATGGAATAGAGATGCCGATTGGGTAGCAATCATTGATAGTGTTCAAACTAGGTTGCAGACATCTAAAAATTCCCATATTGTCTCTGGTGAGCCAATACTATTCTAGAAAAATTGGGGAGGCTGGGGAAGTTGGTTAAGCAATTTATTTCCCAGCTTTATTCACTACAACCTAACAAAATCGTATAGCTTCCTAACGGAGTGATAATTTTTTTTTAGCTATGGCTCTAAGCCTTGGTTACGTTTTTGTTGGATGACTTGTTGTAGTTCATCTACTGAATTGAGACGTTTACCATTAGCCTGAACGTGTAATGCTAGGGCGTGAATTGCTTCGGCATCGCCACGATTTTGTAAGATATAATCTCGCAATTGCTTGCGTGTCATTTCTCTAAAGTTAAGCTTATTCATAATCAACCTCTGCTTCTGGATTAATTACTACAACTGTCTTTTCACCTGCTATTACTACGATGTTATCTGTTCGCTCATCTAAGCTAACTATTGACTGTCTGTGGATGGATTTTTGGTTTCTTCCATTCTGAAGGTGCGTCCCGCACATGGACTGCTGACGACAAGCCGAGGAAGCATCTACGCACACAATATTCTGATTGGAATTAAAGACTACGATAACCCTTATGGTGTAAGCTCTCGGTAAAATGGGTGTGTCGGTAACGAAAAAAAAGACGCCTCCATAACCAACCTTATGCTCACAACAGCTAACTTTCTTCAGTACACCCAATGGTCAGGCATCGCTACCTCGCTATTTGCTGCCTTAACATTTTTGGCTTTTATTCTCAAATGGGGCATCCGCTTTCGGCTAGTGGGTACGACTGGCTTTATGCTGGTGCTGACGGCTGGTTTATTTGCACTTTCGATAGTCCCCTTGAGTCGGACTGTGATTCCAGGAGCAGCCCGGTACACTTTAGTTTATGACAATGGGTCAACACAAGCGGTGATTGCCACATCACCCCAAATTACACCCACACAATTAGAAGCAACTTTACGTCAAGCAGTTAGTAATCTGTTTTCTTCTGGTCGCTCAGGTACACGACAAGAGGACAAGTTGACAGTTCGCGCTCGTACCATTATCCACCCGGAACCAGGGACTTCTATACCAGTTTACTTGGGTGAGGCCAAGCGATCGCTCGTTTCTCGGGAAAATTCTGCGATCGCAGTCGAAATTTACACAGAAAAATTCGCCCAATTGCCAAAACCTACCGCTTAAGAAGCAGGAAGCAGAGGAGCAGGAACCAGAGGGGTAGGGGGAATTTTTGTACAAGTTTCTCCTTATCCCCTGTCTCATGCAAGAGGACAAAAATAATTTACCTGTTATCAGGATGACATAATTTATTTTGTATTTACCGATACATTAATAGTTATTTTTCGATTAAGATATTCACACTTTTAGTGGTTACACTTTGGGAAAAAGTTAATTAACGTGCAGGTAATGGGTACTGACAGTTGTAATTTGTCAGTTGTTATCCTAATTACCACTGTTGACATTTTCATAAGTCTTTGCAGCAAATGAATCAACTGTGGAGAGTACAGATAAATGTTCGACCCTACGCACGTATCCATAGCTGGAATGACCATCGATAGATTATTCAGTTCTCAATCCCTTTTCTTGAGAATCTGAGAATGGTAATGTTAATTAATTATACGGTTATTCAAAACTTTGATAGTTCGGAATTTCAAGCTAATGGGCATTATAGATTCAAGCAACTTCGTGAAACTACTCTGTATAGTTTATTGCTTGGCTCAAATCCAAATGAGTCGGATGTAAGGTTGGAGCCATCCAAAAAACAGTTTGGCAACAAGTATTCCTTATCACCAGTCTATTAGTATTAAGAAATATCAAGGTTTTGGCAAACTAGATTATATGTCTAATCAACTTTCTACTCAACCTTCTTTGTCTACTCAAACCTCTAATTCATTATTGACGCTCACAGTTGCCCCAGCAAAAGTAATCCGTGGTTCTGGGGTGTTGCAAGCAGCCGCAGCAGAGATCGCCTGTTTGGGAAGTCGTCCCTTAATTGTGGCAGGTGAATCTACTCTTGCCATCAGCCGAAAAAATTTGCTCCCAGTTTTAGAAACGCAACAGTTACATACTGCCCAAGCTTCATACAGTGCAGATTGCTGCGAAGCTAGCCTGAAATCTTTACAGAAGAAAGCAAAAGAACATAAAGCTGACGTAATTATTGGTGTTGGTGGTGGCAAAGCTTTAGATACGGCGAAATTAGTCGCGCATCAGTTACAGTTACCAGTGGTGACAATTCCGACATCAGCGTCTACCTGTGCAGCTTGGAGTGCCCTGTCGAATGTTTATTCGGAAAATGGGGCGTTTCTTTACGATGTGGGGCTGTCTCGTTGTCCCGATTTATTGATACTAGATTATGACTTGATTAAAACTGCACCACAACGGACTTTAATCGCTGGAATTGGTGATGCGATCGCTAAGTGGTATGAAGCCTCAGTTAGCAGTGGGCATTTGCAAGACACTTTAATTATTGCTGCGGTGCAACAAGCGCGAGTTTTGCGAGATATCTTATTGCAAAAGTCAGCCCCCGCCCTGAAAGAACCAGGTAGTGAGGTTTGGCGAGAAGTCGTAGACGCGACTGTTTTATTAGCTGGGGTAGTTGGAGGACTTGGAGGGGCACAGTGTCGCACAGTTGCGGCCCATGCCGTGCATAATGGTTTAACGCACATTTCAGGACATGGCAGTATTCATGGCGAAAAAGTTGCTTTTGGGATTTTGGTGCAACTGCGTTTAGAAGAAATGCTACAAGGCAATCAACTAGCAGGATCGGCACGGCAACAGTTGTTAAAGTTCTACACAGAAATTGGACTACCCCAAAAATTAAGTGATCTGGGATTGGGCAATATTACATTAGGCGAGTTGCAAACAGCCGCCGAAATTGCCCTAGTTCCTAATTCTGACATCCATCGACTACCATTTAAAGTCGCGCCAGAACAGTTGATGGCAGCAATGGTTTCCACCACTGCACCCATAGATAGTAGAGATACTATGAATCGAGTTTCGCCCAAGGGAATGAGTGACGAGGTTGAAGCATGAGTTTAAATTGGATTGTCCCAGCAGAACGTATACAAAAACTGCCACCCTATGTATTTGCCCGTTTAGATGAACTGAAAGCTAAAGCGCGGGAACAAGGGTTAGATTTAATTGATTTGGGTATGGGAAACCCTGATGGTGCAACACCAGCACCAGTTGTAGAAGCTGCGATCGCCGCTTTAAAAGATCCCGCCAATCACGGTTATCCTCCTTTTGAAGGGACTGCTAGTTTCCGCCGGGCGATCACCAATTGGTATCATCGTCGTTATGGTGTGGTTCTCGATCCTGATAGTGAAGCTTTACCGCTACTCGGTTCTAAAGAAGGTTTAACCCATTTAGCACTTGCCTACGTTAACCCTGGTGATTTAGTTTTAGTTCCTTCCCCAGCTTATCCTGCCCATTTTCGGGGGCCAGCGATCGCAGGCGGGAAAATCCACAGCTTGATTCTTAAACCAGAGAATGACTGGTTAATTGATTTAGCTGCAATTCCTGACGAAGTTGCAAGACAAGCTAAAATTCTCTATTTCAACTATCCCAGTAATCCCACTGCTGCCACCGCGCCCCGCGAATTTTTTGAAGAAATCGTCACCTTCGCCCGCAAATATGAAATTTTGCTGGTGCATGATTTGTGTTACGCCGAGTTAGCTTTTGATGGTTATCAACCCACTAGCTTGTTAGAAATTCCCGGCGCGAAAGAAATTGGTGTGGAATTTCACACCTTATCTAAAACCTACAATATGGCTGGTTGGCGCGTTGGGTTTGTGGTGGGTAATCGCCATGTAATTCAAGGTTTACGGACACTGAAAACTAACTTGGATTACGGCATTTTTGCCGCATTACAAACAGCAGCCGAAACCGCTTTGCAATTGCCAGATGTGTATTTGCATGAAGTACAACAGCGCTACCGTACCCGCCGCGATTTCCTCATTCAAGGGTTAGGAGAGTTGGGTTGGGATATCCCCAAAACCAAGGCGACTATGTATCTTTGGGTGAAGTGTCCTGTGGGTATGGGTTCCACGGATTTTGCCTTGAATGTGTTGCAGCAAACTGGCGTTGTTCTTACGCCAGGTAATGCCTTTGGAGTTGCAGGTGAGGGTTATGTAAGGATCAGTTTGATTGCCGACTGCGATCGCTTGGGTGAAGCTTTACATCGCTTCAAGCAAGCAGGCATCCGCTATCAACCTGAAGCTGTAGTCTCTGCTTCATAATTGAAGATAGCTTAACCAAATAATTACTAATTCGTAATTCTTGACTTTAGACAAAAAAGATTAGTTCATGTATGTCATACGCGAAAATAAAAATTCGCGTTACTTTTCTACCTCTTGGGCTGAGGTAAAAGAGTAAGACAATTATATTCCCTGAAAAATTACGCAGCTTTCTCCTGAAGCTTGTGCAATTTTTTTCCTTTCTTGAGGACAGGATGGTTAGCAATCGAATCAGCCGCAGGTTTCCCGATTATATTTACGCTTCATATCATGTCCGGAAAATGACTTACGATTAAACTCCGATTTTATTCCACCAATGAAAACTAGTTAACCCTTGAATCAAATCTTGCTGTTGAAGCAGAGATTGGCATCGATGAAATAAAGCTTCCTCCAAATCATCTAGGGTTTTAAATGATTGATTGGCGATCGGCTCATCAACCAAAGTCCACAATCTTTCTGCGGGTTGTAATTCGGGTGAATGAGAGGGCAAAAGTGTTAAATGTAACCCGAATGGAATTTTTAAATCATGGCTAATATGCCACCCAGCTCGGTCAACAGCTAGAAGAATGTGTTTTTTAGCACCTAATTCAAATTCACGCGCCAAGTCTGCTAAAACCTGATTAAAAAGTTCGGTATTGACGTATGGCAGAATCCACGCCTTTTGTTTCTCCTGTTTTAGGATGTACGAATGCATACTTTCCATTTCCATTTAAATCTCCAATTGACATTGGCAATTGGTGTTTCTCCCTCAGGTACATAAACTCGTCTTAGAATTGGCTTAAGCCCTAAGCGTTAGCGAGTCTTCGAGCGTCTGTTCATCTTCGCACCACAATTGAATTTCCGCTTCCGGGTAGACGGTTTGAAGCTCTTCAGAAGATAACTTACACAAAGTCATTTTGGAGTCTAAAAGGATCGTAAGTTAGTTTGCAGATCGCTACAACTACAAATAAGGTTAGCGATCGCTCGAATTAATTTAGCTGGCTCTACTGGTTTGGTGATATGCTGCTCAAATCCGGCAGCAATTGCTTGTTGATAATCAACCTCAGCTGCATAAGCTGTGAGAGCGATCGCTGGAATTGTCCCTCCTTGTTCTGGTGACATGGCTCTGATTTGACGCATCAGCATATAGCCGTCTACTTCCGGCATTCCAATGTCGCTTAACAGCAGATTTGGCTGGAACTGAGGCATGACTCGTAATGCTTCCACAGCCGATGCTGCTTGAATTACTACCGCGCCAGACTGCTCCAGAATGAAAGCAATTAACTCTCGCGTATCACGCTCATCATCTACAAGCAGAACTTTTACCCCATTTAGATCAGGCGAATCATCAGGTTGTTGCTCACTCTCGTGGCTATTTAGATAAATCTTGATCAGCGGTAGCATGACTGTAAAGGTTGCTCCCTGTTCTTCGCGCAAACTTTCTGCCTGAACTGTACCGCCATGTAGCTCTACAATGTGACGAACAATAGCTAATCCTAATCCCAGTCCGCCGAATTTCCTGGTAGTTGCACCGTCAGCTTGTCGGAAGTAGTCAAATACATAGGGTAAAAAATCTGGGTTAATTCCCTTACCTGTATCACTGACTCGAAGTTGAGCCTGAGAATCAAGTGACTGTAAATTGATTTCTACCTGTCCACCTTGGGGTGTAAACTTAATCGCATTGGAAAGTAAATTCCAGATAACTTGTTGCAAGCGAGCTGAATCACCGGTTACTTGGCCGATGTTTGGTTCAAGGACAGTGTTAATCTGAATCGATTTGGCTTCAGCCGCTAGACGTACAGTTTCTATTGCTGCTGCGATCGCAGTTTCCAGATTCACAGAAGCAATATTCAGACTGAGTTTACCTTGCAAAATGCGAGAGACATCCAACAAATCTTCAATTAGTTGCGTCTGAAGCTTGGCATTGCGCTCAATGGTTTCCAGGGCGCGAGTGGTGGTTGCTTGATCATACTTTTTAGTTTGCAGTAACTTCGACCATCCCAGGATCGGGTTTAACGGTGTGCGAAGTTCGTGGGAAAGAACCGCCAAAAATTCATCTTTGATTCGGTTAGCTTGGACTAATTGCTCTTTTTGCTGGTGTAACGAATCCATCAACTGAGCGCGTTCCAGAGCAACTGCCACCTGATCGGAGGTTGCTTGCAGCAGGGCAATTTCCCCAGAAGTGAAGTGGGTACGGGTGCGACTGGCAAAGGAAAGGACACCAAGCAGCTTTCCCTGAGCAATTAACGGTTGACCAGCATAGGCTGTGATTCCAAAAGGATGAAGGATTTGGGCATTTGGATGGCTAGAGTGCAGCACATCATTGACGACAATTTGATGGCGTTCTTGCGCTACTAGTCCGCACATCCCTTGATTAAATTCCAGGTATTCAATTGCTTGAAATACTTCATCAGTAATGCCGTTCCAAGCTACTAACCGAAATTTCTGCTTATTTTCGTGCGTCTCAATTAGATAGTGGAAGTAAAAGTGCAAATCCATCTGCGCCGAGAGTTTACTAAACAAGCTGTTCATTAAATCCAAGGGGCGCTCGGTTGAAAGCAAATCACTGGTTGTTTCAGAGAGCAGTTTGAGTCTTTCACTGCGCTCTTGCAAGGCAAGTTCAGCAAGCTGGCGTTCACGAAGGGCGCGTTCGCGTTCGGTGATGTCAACTGCAACCCCTCCTACCAGGCGTTGCCCAGATGCATTGGCAATCGGAAACTTATATACTAAAAATTCGCCGAGAGTGCCATCTGTGCGTGGGGCAGACTCGATGGTTTCAACAACCTGATTCGTGTTGGCAACCATTCTAATGTTATCGAGGAAGGGTTGAGCGATTTGGGCTGGGTATAGATCAAAAATATTTTTATTAATCGCCTTTGTTGCTACATGGAATGTATTTAGATAAGTGGGGCTGAGGTAAAGTACACGTCCGTCTACATTCGTAATCCATGCTGCGGCTGGAATATTGTCCATAAAAGCTTGAAATTGCTCTTGACTCTGACTTAGCGCTTTTTTAACTTCCTGGAGATCGCTAATATCAAGAATGAATGTAACTGAGTTCTGCCGAGATTCTCCTAACAGAGAGTAACCAACTACAACCGGCACACTAGAACCATCCTTGCGAATGCATTCCTTCTCATAGGGTGTACAGGTTCCCTTCGCGGTTGCCTCGGCAATAGCCAGTTCATCTAAATATTGGTACTCAGGAGACGTGATATCAGTCCAGCGTAGTCTGCCTGCCTGGATATCTGCTTGGGTATAGCCCACAATTCGCAAGAACTCGTCGTTAGCTTCAGTGATGCTACCATTGACATCACCAAAGAGAATGCCAACTATATTCGCTTTCACAAAACTCCTGAGGCGTTCTTCACTTGCTTGGACTGCCTTCTCTGCTTGCTTGCGTTCGCTGATATCTGTAGTGCTGCCAACTAAGCGGACTGGTTTTCCATCACCATCCCGTTGCACTACTATTCCCTGATCCAATATATAGATGTACTGATTATCCTGGTTGCGAATGCGATACTCGGCAGCATAGCGATCGCCATTTGCCAAAGCGATCGCTGCCTCTTCTTCTAGACGTTGCAAATCCTCTGGATGGACAAGCTCACGCCACCAATTACCTGTTGGTTGGGCAATGTCGAGGGAATAACCCAAAATTCTGGTTAACCCGTCGGTTCTTTCAACGGTATCCTGCTTTATATTCCAGTCATAAATGAGACAGTTGACCGCAGCAGATGCTAACTCAAAACGCTCGTTAGCTAATCTCAGACGTTCCTCTTTCTCCCGCAAAGTTTGTTCTACTTGCTTGCGTTGGCTGATGTCACGGAAGAAAATGTCAAGACCATCTTCACAAGGGTAGGCGTGAATCTCCAGCCACAGGTCATACTTGGACGGGAAGTAGTAGTGATGCTCAAAGTGGACGGGAATCTGTTCTGCCATCGCCCGCCGGTACTGGCACTCTACATTAGTGCCTACTGATAAGGGCCATTCCTCCCAGTACGACTTACCAATCACCTCTGTCCGGGATTTGCCGTTAATTCGCCCTGCTTCGGCATTTTGGTAGATGATTCGCCAATCCCGGTCTAAAGTAATAAATGCATCACTCATGTTTTCCAGAGTGCGTCTGTTCCGCTCATTGGCTTGCTGTAATGCCGCTTTTGCTTGTTTGCGTTCGCTCAAATCAACAACGAAGCCAATGACCGTTTCTTGCGTATCTCCCAGGACAACAGAACCGAGCAGAACGGGAATGCGATCGCCATCTTTGCGGATATATTCTTTCTCAAAGGGTTTACATACTCCGGTCGTTCTAAGTTCTTCTACTGAACACTCACTTAAAAGAAGATACTCGTGTGGGGTAATCTTACGCCAGTTCATTTTGTTAGCGGCAAAATCTTCTCGCGTATAGCCAACCATCTTCAGAAAAGCATCATTGGCTTCCATGATCGAGCCGTTGCTCATATCAGTTACCATAACTCCAATGATGTTGGATTCTGCCAATCGGCTAAACCGCATTTCGCTATTTTGCAACAATTTTAGGCTTGTTTCTGCCTTGCGTCTGGCAGTTCGTAACTCTGAAGAGAGGGCGGTAATTAAGAAGGATACTAGTGAGAACGAGGTTAATCGTACCAAGACGTTCGGGCTGAGAAAATCGAACGAGTAGACTGGCTCGATCAAAAAATAGAGCGCAGTTGTAACAGAAAGAGCGATCGCTAGTACTCCAAGTCTCATGCCACCATACCAGGCACTGATTGCCACAGCAGCATAAAAAAATGTAAATACGCTCGGATCGAAGACTGGCAACAACAGTCGCGTCAGCAGTAACGCCGCTATGACTGCCAGAATCATCACGCTGTATGTTAGTAGCCAAGAGCGCATCATCAAACTTTTTTCGAGTACTTTCACCATCATCTTAAGAGTCCTGCCGCTGCTCCGCTTTTAGAAGATACTCGTTCAGTAGTCTTTTGCCAGGTTCGCCCATCTTCTGTAACATTTCTTCAATTAGCTTTAGTGCCATGTGTGAAGGCGTTGTAGATCCGTTCTCCCAGCGATTAACTGTTCGCAGGGAAACTCCCAACTTGGCTGCAAACTTTTCCTGAGAGAGATCAAGCTGCTGCCGAAGTTCACGGATTAAATTTGAAATTTTTAGTGACTTTCCTAGTTCCATAATAGGAAGAGTAGGACAGGTGTCTTGCCATTTGTCTCCAGCTTGAGGAAGAATTTAAACTGTCATTAGTTATTATCAATTTCATCTTTTGGCTAAATACCAATATTAGTTATCAGTCTTCATTAAGTACTGTTCACTGATTTAAGTCTCCACCATATTTTTGATAACTGTTAACTGTTTTAAGGTGATGCCACAAAAAATTGTTGAGACAAAACAACTATATTAGCTAACTATAAAATAAAAATTAAGTTTTCTCAGGTGCGTGATGCCAAAATAGTATACTTATAGAATTTTGACAATTTAGATAAAATTACTACTGATATATTGGATACATAAGTTTAAGTTTTATCTAATACTTTGCATTTACAAGTATTTCCAAATCATGTAGTTAATTTTACTTCTAAGGTAATATCCCAATGGCAAAGCTATAAAGCTATAATAAGATTTAAATAAAGTTTTTGCCTAATTCATATCATTGTTTTGATTAATCAACACTCTGAAAACCTCCTAAATACTCAACTGGAAAATGCACCAGGTGAAGGCTATATATTTAGCTGGTTTGATTGGTTTTGTCTTTGGTATCCTCCAGGCTGGCTAATTTTATTCAACCGTCATTGGCAGCACTATCATACGGATTCAGACGGTTGGAATTGGCCAGAATATGGATTATTTTTAATTCCTGGCGGATTTTATCTGGCGCTGCTGAGTCGTTGGTTGCGTCTTGGTTTTCGTTCACCCCGAACAGAAGTTAGTGAATTTGATCCCAAATATCAACAAGCTTTTCGCAAAGAAGTTCTCGGCCCCATCGTCAAATACTATTTTCGTGCAGAATTACAACAAGTCGAAAACTTGCCGCAAACAGGGCTATTAATTGTGGCAATGAACCACGCAGGGATGAGCTTTCCTTGGGATTTTTTGACTTTGGGTTATTTATTAAGTGAAGCTAAAGGATGGGTGGTACAACCATTAGCAAGTCCAGCATTATTTGAGCATCCTTGGATGATTTGGTGGTTGCCACCTAAATGGTCGCAGGTTTTGGGTGGTGTGCGAGCCGAATTAGATGATTTTGAAACAGCGATCGCCCAAGATAAAATTGTCTTATATGCACCTGAAGGTATCCGCGGCCCTTTGAAAGGTTGGAGGAGACGCTATCAACTAGAAAAGTTTGATGTGAGTTTTATTAAATTGAGCGATCGCTATCAAATTCCTATTCTGCCAGTAGTTTGCATCGGTAGCGAATCTTTACATCCTTGGGCTGTTAATTTCAAAAAATTGCAACGACTAGTCAAATTACCATTTTTGCCTATCTCGCCTTTAATGCTTGCCTTAATTCTGTTTCCTTCAATGGGAATTTGGGCAATGAGAACTCGGCTGCATTACTTTATTCAACCTTTGGAACCAGTAGAATTGCATAACCATTCAAACAAAGGGCGTAACATAACTTATCGGCAGGCACAACAATTACGAGAAAAACTGCAAATTCAAATTAATCAGTTATTGAAATAAATTTAAAAATTATTAAATTGATTTTTCCATAATAAAATTTATCAGTTTTTGCCCTCTACGTTCTACCTCTTGCTGCTTCACAACAATAAAATTCTGGCTTTCAAAAAAAGGTTTAGCTGTAATACTGGCTTCTGTAAATAACTTTTCAATTCTCAAAGACTTTGCTTTTGATTCAAGCTGTTCTAAGATTTTATTACCAATCCCTTTTCTTTGAAAATCTTTATGACAGTAAAAACGGTCAATGTGTCCATTAGGCTCTAATTCCCCAAAACCAATAATTTTACCCTGCTCCTCTGCTACATAAGTAAACTTACTTGCTAAACCTTTAATCCAAACGTCAATATCCATATTTGCTGGTGCCCAAGCATCTACTTGTTCTTGTGTGTAATCGTAAATATTCACTTCATGAACAGTATCGTAAAACAGTTTCATAATTTCTTCGGTATCAGCTATTTCGTATATTCTTAATTTCATAAATAAGATAATTAATTACAAATAACTCTACTAGAAATATTATTACCCCTGGCGGATCTACTTCAGCTTACAAATGCAGTCATTTTCGCTTATAGCGGTTCTCACGGAACCCCTCCCCGCTCTTCGAGAGCAGGGTGGTTTCATACAAAAAAAGAAAAATACATAAGTCTTGACTTCTCATGTATAACTATAGATTTTGATCCCACTTTCATTCCTCTTCCCGTTGGCGTCAGCCTGCCGTTAGGCAAATGGAGAGAGGCTTTAAAACCCAGTTTTAGTTTGTTTCTCTCGTTGTATGAAAACACCCTGTCTCCCCGCTCTTCGATAGGGGGCTACAATCTACTTCATTTGATTAGGAAAAGCTATATGCAGCAGAATTTCTTAGATTAAACTTCGTATACACACAGTCTTATAGTACAAAAATACTAATTAACTGCTAAAATGCCTTAAAAGTCAGCTAGCCTTGCTTGAGGTAGTATGAAAAAAATCCAAGACACGGACAAAAAGCCCATTTTGCTGTTCCAGCCTACATCTGTAATTACTGCTATAGTGCCACTGCAACCCCAAGAAAAAATCATCAGTGAACGGGAGCGTTTTATAACACAAGTCGAACGCATCAATCAGATAGCGGGAGAGTTAGAAGCAGCGATATTGGAGTTGAAAGCGATCGCTAACACACTGAATACTCAAAAACGTTGCCCATTCTTGATAAAGGAGCTATGCAAAAATATTTGTCAGTATTTCGCAGTTAGGGTGCCTTGGGTGAAACGAAAGTCTAACGAATCATTTATTTTGACAACGCGAAAAGTTGATTTACTCCGAGCCGAAAGGGAAGCCGCACTGCTAGCACAGCAACTTCGTCAGCAAACCAAAAAAAGATTAGCATCGCAGCGACACAGAAAAAACAAGAATGGGGCTAAGGCTGACACAAAACACTTTTTCAAAAAGGTATTAGTCAACAAATCTTAAAATTATCAATATTCAACGGCAGATCACCCCTGAGGTTGTAACAGTTATGCTGATTAAAGTGGCAGAAGGAAATTCTTCCTCAAAATTACTCACTACACTGCCATTGCTAATTGCTACCAACTGTGGTAGTAAATAGGCAAAGCTGCCCTAATATTTGCACTTCCCTAAAACCAGAGTGCAACATCAGGGACAATCAATCAGCGCATAGAAGAGGTAAAAAGAAGGTGTTAAAGACACTTTTAGTGATTGCCGTTGGTTTTTTACCGTCCCTGATTTCTCTGTGGGCGATCCGCAAAACCCATGCGCGATCGCGCCTACGACTCAGACAAGCAGCCATGAATTTTCGACCGATACGGGGACGACAAAACGTCAGACCTGTAGAAGGCGATCGCTATTATTTAGAAGGTGTGGGTTATCTGATTGGCGATATCAGCTGCAAATTTAATGCCCGATCTGGCTACATGCGTTGTGCTGTCAATCCCCAAGGCCCATGTAATGGTTGTCGTCACTACGAACCTAAGGAATTAGCTGGTAGTGAAAAAAGGTCTTAATAAGTTTTACCTGCCTAATACTCAAACGATCTCAAATTATTAAAGAAGGGGAAGAGGATAACTGGGGAGAGTCAGTTCTAAAAGTTAGAGAAATCAGTTACAAGCCTTTACATTATCCAGTTCAAACTCATAATCTTCGTGCGATAGAACTGCTATTATCAGCCGTTGCATCAACACTGATCGAATTAAACTCTACTAAAGTAAACTTTAGGTAAAACTTTGTTTATACCAGAGTTTAAGTCTGAACAAATCATGCATCAACTTAGTCTGATACTCCGCCGTTATTCGGCTGCATAAGTTAAGACACTTAAGTTTGACTCGAACATCTGACACCTGAGGGCGCTCATGTTTAACGATTCCCAAGTTTTACCTGGGAATGGTAAAATTATGGCTAATTATAATTTGTATTTACAAACACTTTGAATATTTGTCTTTGCATGGTCAAATAAGAATGATTTAATATAATTCGTGCAAAAGTGGAAATCTGCGTAATTTGTTTGCAGATGATGAAAATTACTATTAGCTTTTGCCGAATATCTAATAACTACATGATTATCTAACGATGAAGAACGCGATCGCTCAGACAACAGCATTATTATCAACTTGCGCTTTGCTACTAACAGGCTGTGGTGGTGGCGGTGGCTCTGTGACAAATTCTCCAACTAGTACCACCACAAATAACACTACAACTAACACCGCCCAGACAACGACTACATCAGGTGCTATTCCCATCGGTATTGCCTTAGCACAAACCAGCAACGTAGCATTACTTGGTCAAGAGGGATTCGTAGGAGCCAGAATTGCCGAGAAGTATTTCAATAGTAAAGGTGGTATTAATGGCACTCCGATTAAATTGGTAAACCAAGATACTAGCGGTGATGAAGCTGGAGCAATTAACGCTTTTCAAACTTTAATTAACAAAGATAAAGTTGTCGGTATTGTTGGGCCTACTTTGTCACAGCAAGCTTTTAGTGCTGACCCCATCGCCGAACGTGCTAAAGTCCCAGTTATTGGCGCATCAAATACCGCAAAAGGAATTCCAGAAATCGGTGATTATGTAGCTCGTGTATCTTCCCCCGTCTCTATAGTTGCCCCTAATTCACTAAAAGCTGCACTCAAGCAAAATCCTCAAATTAAAAAAGTGGCAGTTTTTTACGCCCAAAATGATGCATTTAACAAATCAGAAACGGAGATTTTTCAAACAGCAGTAAAAGAACAAGGGCTAGAATTAGTAACAGTTCAAAAGTTTCAAACTACTGATACAGATTTTCAAGCCCAAGCTACCAATGCAATTAACTTAAAACCAGATTTAGTAATTATTTCGGGACTAGCTGCTGATGGTGGTAATTTAGTGCGACAACTGCGAGAACTGGGTTATAAAGGCATAATTATTGGTGGTAATGGTCTAAATACACCAAATGTTTTATCTGTGTGTAAAGCACTTTGCGATGGTGTGCTGATTGCTCAAGCTTATAGTCCTGAATATACTGGTGAGATTAATAAGGTATTTCGCCAAACTTATATTGAGCAATACAAGAAAGAACCAGCCCAATTCACCGGTCAATCTTTTGCTGCGGTGCAGGTGTATGTTGAAGCTCTTAAAGAGTTGGATAAAAAAACCAAAATCAGCACATTACCTCTTGATAAACTGCGGACAGAATTGAACAAGCAAATACTAGCTGGAAAGTATGATACTCCTTTAGGTGAAATTGCTTTTACACCAGTCGGTGATGTGATTCAAAAAGAATTTTACGTTGCCCAAATTAAGATGGATAAAGATGGAAACACTGGAAAGTTCGTATTTATAAAATAGTTGCAACATGGATATAACTCTATTTCTGCAACAATTTTTGAACGGATTATCTATCGGTAGTATCTATGCAATTTTTGCATTGGGCTATACCCTAGTTTATTCTATTTTGGGCATCATTAATTTAGCTCATGGCGCGATTTTTACTTTGGGTGCATATTTCACTTATGCACTCATGGGTGGTAACTTTGGATTTAACGGCTTGCTAGCTAATGCAGCCTTTCCGATAAAATTACCATTTGTTATAGCCTTAATTTTAGGAAGTACCTTGGCGGGATTTGTAGGGGTAGTGATGGAACGGGTTGCTTTTCAACCTTTGCGCCGTCAAGGATCTGATCCCTTGCTAACTGTTGTTTCTAGCTTAGGGGTAGGAGTGGTAATTGTAAATTTAATCCAGTATTTAGTAGGCGCAGAAAGTTACACATACCCCGCAAATACTTACGGTAATTTGCCACCTGCGATTAATTTTGGTAGTCCAGATAATCCGATTCCTATTCGTAGCGTTCAGGTGGTAATTTTTGCTGTATCAGTGGTGATTGTGGCAATTCTTACCTATTTTATCAATCGGACTAAATATGGTAAGGCAATGCAGGCGATCGCAGAAGATCCAACTACAGCTAGTTTGTTAGGAATTAATAGCGATCGCTTTATCATCCTAACATTCTTCATCAGCAGTTTTTTAGCAGGATTAGCAGGAACTTTAGTTGCTTCTAGTGTTAGTATTGCTGGGCCATATTTCGGCATTGCTTTTGGTTTGCGGGGTTTAGCAGTAATTGTCTTAGGTGGTTTAGGTAGTATTCCCGGTGCAGTAGTGGGAGGCTTAGTAATTGGATTAGTCGAGGCGTTTGTTCCTTCGGAATTCTCTGGATATAAAGACGCAGTAGCCTTTGGAATTTTGTTTATCATGCTATTAGTTAGACCCCAAGGTTTGCTAGGGCGGCGGTTTATTCAAAAAGTTTAAATAGACGTAGCACTATGAAAACATACATTAGACAAAAACTAACTTTCGAGCAATTTTTAGAACAGTGTCCAGAAGAAGGTTTATATGAACTTGTAGATGGAGAAATTGTAGAGGTGCGTGCAACCAGAAATCATGATGATGTCGCTGACTTTATGGCTGACTCTTTCAAAGATGAAATTAAACGTTTAAATCTGAATTACGTAGTAAAAAATACAGCAGTCTTTAAAACTATAACTGCTAATGGAATAGAGCAAGGGCGCAAGCCTGATGTAAGTGTCATAGATAAAGATAAATGGCGCTCAAATCGTTCTGCTTATGCTGCACTTGAAGAACCTATCCAGTTAGCTGTAGAAGTGACATCAACTAATTGGGAAGATGACTACATTGATAAATTGGATGAATATCAACGCTTAGGTATTACAGAATATTGGATTGTAGATTATTTGGCAATTGGACTAAGAGAGTATTTAGGAAATCCAAAAGTTCCGGCTGTGTTTGTTTTTCTCTTAGATGCTGAGGGAAAATACCAACGGACGCTGTTTAGAGGTTCAGAACGGATTGTGTCACAAACTTTTCCTGAACTGGCGCTGACAGCAGACCAAATATTAACAGTTTAATAGGTGAGAATAGTGATAGTTTGATTAAGCTTAATCACAATGTTTGAAAATGACTGATTTTTTAGCTACTTACGGATCTCTAATTGTCTCTATGGTATTAGGGGCGCTAGTAGGGTTATCGCTTTACTTACCGCTAATGACAGGACAATTATCTTTAGCTAGTCCAGGATTTTATGCTTTAGGTGGGTATATTGCAGCAATTTTATCTACCAAAGTTTTTACATCTAGCAGTACTTTATTTCCTATTCCCTTGTTGTTATTGGAGATGTTAATTGCTGGGATAATTTCTGGTTTATTGGGTGTAATAGTGGGAATTCCAGCGTTGAGATTGCGAGGAATTTATTTAGCGATCGCTACTATAGCTTTTGTGGAAGTTCTGCGCGTCGTCTCTCTCAATCTAGATATTACAGGCGGTGCTGTTGGAATTTTTGGCATTCCTCAACCTTTCCAAACACAAATTGAATATTTATGGATTGCTCTGCCTTTACTATTAATTAGTATGATACTGCTTTATCGTTTAGAACGCATCCGCGTAGGAAGGGCTTTTATCGCTATCCGCGAAGATGAATTAGCTGCGGGTGCAATGGGAATTGATCCTACTTATTACAAAGTTTTGGCGTTTACACTAGGGGCTATGCTTGCAGGGGTTGTAGGTGCAATTAGCGCCCACTTTCTCAACACCTGGAATGCTCGTCAAGGTACTTTTGATTCCAGTATTATATATTTAACTTTTGTTTTGATTGGTGGTTCGAGAAGTTTTTTAGGCCCAGTAATCGGAGGTATGCTGTTTACAGCCTTACCAGAGATTCTGCGAAGTCTCGCTGATACTGGTGGTTTACCTAATTGGTTAGCACAATTTTTACGCGATGGGAGATTAATTATTTTTGGCTTACTAATAGTAATAGGTACAATCTTTTTCCCCCAAGGGCTAATTACTCCAGATATTTTTCAAAGACGGAAAATCAGGAATAAACGAACCGCGAAGGACGCAAAGGACGCAAAGGAATAAGATTTTAGAGAGTTATTGCGTAAGTCCTATATTCATAATAATATGCAAAAATGTCACATAGTATTCCAGAAACTAACAGCAGTATTGTTTTAGAAGCAAGAGCATTGACTCGTCGCTTTGGTGGTTTAGTGGCGGTAAATAATGTATCTTTTAGTGTAAAGAAACATGAGATTTTTGGACTGATTGGCCCTAATGGTGCTGGCAAAACAACACTGTTTAATTTGATTACTGCCTTCATTCCACCTTCTAGCGGTCAATTAATTTATCAAGATGCAGAAATCTCCCAACTGCGTCCTCATCAAATTGCTGCTTTAGGTGTCGCCCGTACTTTCCAAAACATCCGCTTGTTTGGGGAATTATCGGCGTTAGAAAATGTGATAATTGCTCGGCATTTACATACTAAAAGTAATATGATTGCAGGAGTTTTGGGATTACCACCAGCGCCTAGTGAAGAATTGAAAACTAAGCTAAAAGCTTTAGATTTATTGGATTTAGTGGGATTAAGCGATCGCGCTGATGAAAAAGCCAAAAACTTTGCCTATGGCGATCAGCGTCGGCTAGAAATTGCCCGTGCTTTAGCATTAAAACCGCAAATTTTACTTCTCGATGAACCTGCGGCGGGGATGAACCCCAACGAAAAGCAGCAACTCAGTGAATTTATCCGTAGCCTGCGCGATCGATTCAATTTGACGATCATCCTGATTGAACACCATGTACCATTGGTTATGGGTTTGTGCGATCGCATTGCTGTGTTAGATTTTGGGCAATTGATTGCATTGGGTGAACCATCAGTTGTCAGAAATAATCGGGCTGTAATTGAAGCTTATTTGGGAAATGAATGATATCTGATGAGTTGTCTTAAACTACAAAACTTTCTGGGGAATACCACCGGAAATTTTGTATGTATTCTTCAGACTTATACCCTTAAGTTTGTCACCAAGTTTGTGATGTGGTGGTATCGCAACAAGGGAAAAAGAAATACATTTCACAGAATCAATTTTTGATACAGCCGCACATGGGAGAGTTCATCTGGTGTTAATCATTTTAAGGATATCTGCACTCTGTGACATCAGCATCTGCGATCGCAGATTGTAGAAATACAGTTGAGAAAAATTTGTAATTGATTATCCATCTGTAATATTTGTCTCAGTTTTAGAGAAATTTCTCAATAATTTCTCTAGAGGCTGCAACATTTTCAATCAAAAGTGAGGGGAAAATTGCGGTAAATTATTGATAACCAATATCATTAATTAATACTAATTATGACAATTACCTTGACGGAGAAAGAGCAGTGTGAACTTTGGGAAGAAGCCCAAATGAACAGCCTGCAAAACCCAGAGCCTGATGAATTTATTTATCAAGTGCCCAGGCAACTCGGCAAAGGCTATGTGCGAGAGATTGAAGTGTATCCCAATCTCTGGCTTACAATTAGTGACAGTGAATATCACGATGATGTATTGGTGAAAATTCCTCAATCAAATCATCCACTGCAATTTGGTGTCTATGTTTTAGGAATTTATGCAGACAATACACTTATCTCTGGTGCTGGTGTTCAACGCTCACGGACTTTCGAGAATCTAGAATTCCAACGGAATGTGGATATTCAGATTCATATGCCACCTGAGCTATAAGGAACTTTTTTCCCAACAATGGACGGCGAAATTCCTTCTCAATTCAGCCTACTAGCAAAGGGTGATGATTGGCAGATAATGCTACAGCCCAAAAAGACAGCTGCTATCAACTGTGTGGCACAGCAAATCATTAATTGTCCCTATCAAGGAATCAGCAAGCGGATGTTTTTGCAGACAAGAGTGCCAGAACTGATGAGGTTGCAATTAACTCCCCTCTTGGCAGAGCAAGGGAGACTGCAACAGCCGCCACGATTAAAGGCACAAACTATCGCCCAGATTCATTATGCCAGGGAAATTTTACTCTCCCGTTTGGAGAATCCGCCATCGATACTGGAATTATCGCAGTTGGTGGGAGTAAGCGATCGCACCCTGCAACGTGGATTTCAGGAACTGTTTGGCAAAACAGCATTTAGCTACCTGACAGAAAAACGTATGGAATGGGCAGAGCAGTTATTGCGTCAGGGAAACATGACTATTGCTGAGGTTGGTAACCGCATTGGCTATTCTAACCTGGGACACTTTGCAGCTGCTTTTAAACGCAGATTCGGGATTACACCGAGTCAAAGTTTAATGGGGAAAAAGTCGGTTTCGGGATCGTGATGCGGTTTTTGAGTAGACACAGTTGCCATTAATTCTCTATACTCAGCTTCATTGAATTAGAAACGATTTGCACTAATCCATTTTTGGTCTGAAAAACTGGATTCATATTACCTGAGAACTCTGCTTCAACAAGCAGGGAACAGATTTTCGTGTCTGTTCTTACAAGTGGCAAGTATTAAAGGGTATGACTGCAAAGCGGATTAATTGGGCAAAGTTCTGCAAGCTGGTGTCAGGAGTTGTGATGAAACGTTGCTGGTTATTTGTTAGTGTGCGACTGTGGTTTTTAGTTAGTCTATCGGGATGCTTGAGTACTGTTGCCATTGAACCTGGATGGGCAGAAATTAAATCAACGGTTGGGAAGCAGGAAGTTCAAAGCCAGGAAAATATAAAACTGCTGACTCGAAAAATTCAACAATTGAGTGAAGTTGAGCGCCCCAGCACTAGCGCTAGAATGCTAGTACAGTCGCCAGTACCAAATAACCCTCCTTCTCAAAGAAGTTCAGTTGTACCGATTACTGGAGTTAAAGCCAATCCCACTCCCCAAGGCGTAGAGGTGATTTTAGAGACACCTGTTGTCACTCAACTGCAAGTTACAAATCGCAGTACGGGTAATAATTTTATCGTTGATGTATCTGGTGGGCAGTTGCGTTTACCATCAGGCGATGCTTTTACATTTCGTTCGGAGAAACCGACTGCGGGAATTACTGAAATAACAGTTATAAATATCAATGAAAATACTGTGCGAGTGACGGTGGTGGGTGTTGCGGCTATACCAACAGTTGAGTTATTTGATGATGATGCAGGTCTAGTTTTTGGTATAACTTCTGCTGCAATTGCGACATCTCCCACACAACAGCCACAACAACAGCAGCCAGTAAGTGAAACACCAACACAGACACCATCAGCACAGGGTGATGAGCCGATTGAATTAGTCGTGACAGGTGATCTTGACGGCTATCGCGTACCTGATAGTAGTGTGGGCACCCGAACTAACACACCGTTGCGTGATATTCCCCAGTCGATTCAGGTCATACCGCAACAGGTGATTAAAGACCAGCAAGCAACTCGCCTAACAGACGTGTTAAAAAATGTGTCGGGTGTTGTAGTAGGAAGTCGAAGCCCTCGCGATCCTCTCAATATCTACAGTATTCGCGGCTTTAATGCTTTTTCAGACACTCTACTCAATGGGGTACAAGACCGTTCAATCGGGAGTGTCGGGTTTGGCTCAAATATTGAGCGGGTTGAAGTACTCAAAGGGCCCGCTTCAGTTCTATTCGGTCAAGGCGGACTCGGCGGTAAAGTCAACTTAGTAACGAAGCAACCATTACGCGATCCTTTCTACTCCATGGAAACTTCTGTTGGTAGCTACAATACCTATAGCGGTGCAATTGATTTATCTGGTCCGTTGAATGACAGTAAAACGGTGTTGTATCGCCTGAATGCTTCTGTTGGATCGAACGAAAGCTTTATTGATTTCTACAATCAACAGGAATATCTAATTGCACCTACTGTAAGCTGGCAAATTAGTGACAGAACAAAGCTGACCCTAGAAGCAAGCTATTCTGATGCAGAGGGACCCTATGATTTTGGGATACCAGCACAGGGAAGCGTACTGCCTAACCCCAATGGCAAAATTCCTCGTAATCGTTTTCTGAGTGAGCCTGATTTGAATAACGCCTCTAACGGTGCATTTCGGATTGGTTATAACTTTGAACATCGCTTTAGTGAAAATTGGCAAGCGCGGAGCGTTTTTCAGACTTCTTTGTTTCGCCTGAGACGAAATATTGTCGCTCCTTTCGGATTACAAGATGATTTGCGTACCATAGATAGAGGCGTTGAGGATTTTGACTACGATGAAAATGCTTATAATCTAGACAATTATGTGGTCGCTAAGTTGACAACAGGTAGTATTAAGCATGAGCTAGTCGCTGGATTTAACTTGAATAAAACTGACACTAATGCCGAAGCTCTTTTCAATCGCACTACTCCTCTCAATGTTTTCAATCCTGTGTATGGAACTGCTACACAAGCAACTCTTCCAGATTTTGCTCTCAAAAATACGATCCAACAATTAGGTTTTTACCTTCAAGATCAAATTATTCTAGCAGAAAACTTAAAAGTAATTTTGGGTGGACGCTTTGACATTGCCAATCAAAAGTATGAAGATTTATTGAACCAGACAACCGACTTTAACCAAGCAGAAGCTTTTAGCCCCCGTGTTGGCATTGTTTACCAGCCGATTAAACCGATCTCACTCTACGCCAGCTATAGCCGTTCATTCAGTCAGGGGCTATATACATTGGGTGCAGCTCCACCGGAACCAGAGCGAAGAACGCAGTATGAAATTGGGGTTAAAGCAGATTTGACACAGCGATTAGCTGCAACCTTGGCATTTTATGATTTGACTCGCACAAATCTACCAATCTCAGATCCAAACGATCCTCGATTAACAATTCTAGTTGGGGAACAGCGCAGTCGTGGGATTGAATTTGATATTTCTGGCGAAATATTACCGGGGTGGAACATCATTGCTGGCTATGCTTACACTGATGCAGTAATCACAGAAGACGACGACTTACTAGTAGGTAATCAACTGAATAATGTGCCAAGACATGCGCTCAACCTTTGGACAACTTATGAAATTCAATCCGGCAGTTTAAAAGGATTAGGTTTCGGTGTAGGAGCCTTTTACTACGGCGATCGGCAAGCCGACTTAGGCAACACGGTTGAGTTACCTAGTTATGTACGTACAGATGCAGCTATTTATTATAAGCGGGATAATTACCGAGCTGCGATCAATATCAGGAATTTGTTCGACACTGATTATTTTGTCTCTGCACAAAACGTAAATCGGATTATACCTGGCGATCCCCTGACAATCCAGGGCACAATTACCTGGCAGTTTTGAGCAAACACCGTGGGTATCTTACGCTTCTATCCTTGAGATGAAGCGTATGTTGCAATTGCGACTTATCCATCACAACAACCGGAACCTGAGCAGCCAGATCCATAACTAAGGGTATGTCGGGTGCGATGTCTTCGACGGGCTATGACGCTCGAAGACTCGCTAACGCTTCGCTATCGGCGTCGCCTTTTTGGAGTACTAACTAGGATATGTGCAGGTGCGATTCTCCTTTGGAGACGCTACGCGATCGCCAGCTATTTAAGAATGAGTTACGAAAAAATTTGAGCGATGCCTACGGCTGGCTACGCCTACGCGTGGCTTGTGTGGTGACTGAAAACTGCTATAAGCGATACTTTCTCTACGAGATGCTACGCGTAGCTCGGTAAGCTCTACTAAGGCCAGACTAACATATAATTAATGATAAATTTTATTATTATCATTAACCATGACCATTACCCTAACGCCGGAACAGGAAAGAGACCTTTGGGCAGAAGCTAAACAAAATAGCCAGCAAAACTCCTCAGAGCCATTTGAATCTTATTCTCAAATACCCAAGCAACTAGGCAAAGGATATAGCCGAAGCATAGAAGTGCATCCCCAAGTGTGGCTGGGGATTTGTAACTACGAATACTACGATGACATACTAGAACCAGGCTGTGAATGCGTTCACCCTTTGGAATTTGCTGTTAATATTTCAGGAACAACTATAGATGAATTTGGAGGGCAATTAGGAGAAGGATACACACTCATTTCAGGTGGCGGCATTCAACGAAATATGACTTTTTTGGCTTCTCAAGCACAGGTGGGTATTGGCTTGTGTATGCCTGTTGAGTTGTTAGCAACCTTTTTTCCTATAGGGGACGGAGAAATTCCACCGCAACTACGTTTTTTGGTAAAAGGTAACGAGTGGCAGACATTGCTCTACCCAAAAACTACAACAGCAATACAGACAGTGGCACAGCAAATAGTCAACTGTCCCTACCACGGGATGACGAAGCGTTTGTATTTACAGGCGAAGGTGCTAGAGTTGATATCGTTGCAACTTGCCCCCTTCTTAGCTGAACAAGGTGGACTGCAACCACAACCGCGATTTAGAGCTGGAACTGTTGAGCGTATATACCAAGCAAGAGAAATTTTACTCTCTTGCCTAGCTAATCCACCATCATTATTAGAATTAGCACAACTTGTGGGAGTAAGCGATCGCACCCTTCAACGTGGTTTTCAGCGACTCTTTGGTACTACCGTATTTGGTTACTTGACAGATAAACGCATGGAGCGAGCAAAACGCTGGCTCAGAGAAGGAAATCGCACAGTCCTAGAAGTGGCAATTATGACTGGTTACTCCAATCCCACACACTTTAGTGTTGCTTTTAAACGTAAATTTGGTATCTCTCCGAGTCAGTGTTTGTTGGGTGAAAAGTCTGTTTGACGATGATTAGTTCTGTATTGGGGTAGACGCGACTCATCCAATTCCTGTAATCTACATTTCGAGTTTATTCAGAAACCTTCTCAACAAAAAGGGTTTTGGTTACTGGAGTGTGGGGTATTATTGTGAGAAGTCAGCAGTTGTCGTCTATTATTTGGCTATGGTTGGCGATCAGTTTTCTGCCAATGTTTATGGCAGAATCTGTACGGGCAGAAGTGAAACAAAATTCGCAAACAGTAATTACAAAAATTAAGTCACTGAGCGAAATGGAACGCCCAGCCACCAATGTTAGTGGGTTGTTTTCTCAATCGTCAACCCCACAAGCAACACCTCCAAGTGAAGTTGTGCAAGTGACGCAAGTGAAGGCAAATCCCACTGATAAAGGTGTAGAGGTGATTCTACAAACTAGCAAAGGGGAACAATTACAAGTTACTAATCGCACTGCTGGTAATAGTTTTATTGCTGATATTCCCAATGCCCAGCTGCGCTTACCTTCAGGTGAGGCATTTACATTCCGTTCTGATAAACCACTTGCGGGAATTAGTGAAATAATAGTCAATAATTTTGATGCCAATACTATCCGAGTGACAGTCATAGGTGAGGCAAGCTTACCAACAGTCGAGTTATTTGACAGTGATGAAGGTCTGATCTTCGGGTTGACAACTGCTGCATCTACTGCACAGCAGCCACCCCAAACACAACCAACACCTCAAGTAGAGCAGGCAACAAACCAAACCCAGCCACAGCAACCATCGGCAGAAAGTGATCAGCCAATTGAGTTGGTGGTAACAGGGGAACAAGATGGATACAATCTACCAGATGCGACCACTGCAACCAAAACCGATACACCCTTGCGCGACATCCCACAATCAATTCAAGTTGTACCCCAACAGGTACTCCGTGATCAACAAGTCACCCGCTTGAACGATGCTTTAAGAAATGTTCCGGGTGTGATTACAACATTGGGATCAACTGGCAATACCGAAGAAAGTTCATTTACCATTCGGGGCTTTGATAGTGGGACTATTCTCAGGAATGGTCTGGCAGATCCTGTGGGTTCACGCTCACTGGAACTCTCTAATATAGAGCGAGTGGAAGTCCTCAAGGGTCCGGCTTCAGCTCTGTTTGGTAATGGTAGTCCCGGTGGCACAATCAACTTGATTACCAAGCAGCCCCTCTCAACTCCTTACTATGCCCTTGAAGCAACGGTTGGAAGTTACAGCTATTATCGGGGCGCTGTGGATCTGTCTGGACCTTTAAACGATGACAAAACAGGGCTGTATCGACTGAATGTGTCTTATAAAGATGCAGGCAGTTTTATCGATTTTGCTCATGATAAAAATCTACTGATTGCGCCAGTTTTGAGTTTTGCAATTGGTGAGCGAACAAAGCTAACTCTGGAAGGAGAGTACATCAGTGCAGACACCAATCGATTGTTCCTACCAGCCGTCGGCACTGTACTACCTAACCCAAATGGGAAAATACCACGCAACCTGAACACGAGTGGACCTAACAAGAATGACAATTATGTTCATGAAGACATTGGTAGAATTGGATATAGCTTAGAACACAAATTTAGTGACAACTGGTCATTAAAAAACGCTTTTCGGGCAACATTTTATCATTTTGAAACCAGTGCTTTTCTACGTGATGGTACTCCTCTCGTGGAGAACCGAATACTAAATTGAGAATTTAATCAAGGAGAGTTTAATGACGAGGCTTACAATCTGTTAACAGACATCGTTGGCAAATTCTCAACTGGCTCCATTCAGCATCAGTTGTTGTTTGGATTTGACCTGAGTAGATTCTCTTATGAATCTTTATTTAGGAATGCTAATGCAGCACCCATTGACCTGTTTAACCCAGTCTATGACCAATCCATTGGTGAAACTACCAGTACTCCAAATAATTCTTCTCTAACAGAGGCACTTGGTATTTATGTCCAAGATCAGATCGCGCTGAGTGAGAATCTGAAGTTGCTGTTGGGTGTACGGTTTGATGCCTTTAAACAGACAGATGGAGATTTGGTCGCAAACACCGAAAGCAGCCAGTCAGGAGATGCGTTTAGCCCTCGTTTCGGTATTGTCTACCAACCCATAGAGCCAATTTCACTCTATGCTAGCTACAGTCGCTCGTTTACCCCAGCGATTGGACGTAGCTTTGATGGCAGCACCTTTGAACCAGAACGTTCCACGCAGTATGAAGTCGGGGTTAAGGCAGATTTGAATCAGAGAATTTCTACAACACTTGCTTTCTATGATCTGACTCGCTCCAATGTCTTGACTGAAGACCCAATTAATCAAGATTTTTCGATTCAAACAGGTGAGCAGCGCAGCCGAGGTATCGAATTCAACATTGGGGGTGAAATCTTACCCGGTTTGAATGTGATTGCAGGTTATGCTTACACGGATGCCAAAATCACCGAAGACGAGACTTACACACCAGGTAATTACCTGAACAATGTACCAAAAAATAGTTTCAATTTGTGGACGAAGTATGAAATTCAATCTGGTAGTTTCAAAGGACTCGGCTTTGGTTTGGGATTATTCTATGTAGGCGATCGCCAAGCAGATTTAGAGAATTCCTTTGAACTCCCGAGCTATTTTCGTACTGATGCTGCCATTTTTTATAAACAAGGACAGCTCCGCCCACAGGTCAATTTCAGAAATTTGTTTGATGTGGATTATTTTGAGTCTGCTCGTGACCTTTTGCGTGTTTATCCTGGTGAGCCGTTCACGGTGCAGGGCACAATTTCGTGGGAGTTTTGACCTTCTCTGTTTTAATGATTTTGTAGACTTACAGGTGAGATGTCACTAGTACAACACGGCGTAAATAAACCAGCCCTTCGGGTTCGGCAGTTCCTCATGGGGGGAACCCCCAAGACCGGACTGCCTCACCATTCCAAATCAACGAAACGCTTACACTGTATACCTGTTTGAATTTTGAATGAGTGAATTCCGCCTTGCGGTACTAGGGTGGATGAGTGGATGAGTGAGGAGGCGATCGCTTGCTTTAATCACACTGATTCTTCCTACACAATAGGCCATGTCTCTTGACTCGCCAAGTCAGCGTCTACGCAATCAAGCAAAAATTAACAATTCCGTACACGCTCTGGGGTTGCCAAAGGCATCGCTCAAATAATTCGTCAGTTTTGGCGTTGTCCGGAGGGGTTGCCGTAAGCATCGCTTATACCATTTCTTTGTAAGGCTGCGCCAAATTTTCTTTCTTCTTTGTGACGGCAGTCGCTCATGGGGGAAACCCCCAAGACCGCGCTGCCTCTCCTTTGCGCCCTTTGCGGTTCGTTCCTCATATAGTTTGGCGCTTCATACAGAATTGGTATTACTACAATCGCGCTCTTGTTCTTCATACACTTTTAGGCGATGTCTCTTGACTCGCCGAAGAAGCGTCTACGCTTTGTATAGCAAAGTGCTGACTTATGAGTAAAAACCCTGTTTTGTCAAGGCTTTGAGCGCTCAACACTGTCCTAGCATTAGTGACTACAGCTATATCAGTTCAACTCTTGCGTTCGCCCTACAGCCCTTCGAGCATCCTACGGCAGGCGTTGGCAAAGCCATCGCTTTCGTGTTTAATAAAAGCAAATTTGCTAAGTTCCTATATTGAATTCGGGTAGGCGTTGATTGAATTCGGGCAGTCGTTGATTGAATTCGGGCAGTCGTTTATTGAATT
>NZ_CAXTNP010000017.1:0-53058 GCF_964245575.1 uncultured Nostoc sp.
GGCGGAACTGGGACAGGCATCGCTAACAGTGGCAGTCTGAATGCAGGGGATGGAGAAGACGCGATTTCCGGCACTGGTACTGGCGGCAATGGCGGCGGTGCCTTGGCTGGTGGCTCGTTCGGTGGAGCTGGGACAGGCATCGCTAACAGTGGCAGTCTGAATGCAGGGGATGGAGAAGACGCGATTTCCGGCACTGGTACTGGCGGCAATGGCGGCGATATCTTGGGGGGCAATGAGCCTGATGGCGACGGCGGAACTGGGACAGGCATTGCTAACAGTGGCATTCTAAATACAGGAGACGAAAAAGACACAATCACTGGCACAGGTACTGGCGGCAACGGTGGGTTTAATCTACGAGGCGGCGGCAGCAATGGTGGAGTTGGGACAGGCATCAGCACCAGTGGCAGTTTGAATACAGGCTATGGAAATGACACGATCATCGGCACAGGTACTGGCGGCATCGGCGGTCCCGCTGGCAACGGCGGTAGTACTGGCGAGGGCGGAACTGGGATCGGCATCGCTAACAATGGCAGTTTGAATACAGAAGACGGAAAAGACACGATCACTGGTATCGGTACTGGCGGCAATGGCGGAAATGGGGTCGGCAGCGGCAACGGCGGAGATGGGATCGGTATCACCAACAGTACCACTCTGAATGCAGGGAATGGAGAAGACACAATCACTGGCACAGGTACTGGCGGCAACGGCGGCGAGGGGTTTTTCAACGGGGGTGATGGCGGTACTGGAACTGGTATTACTAATAATAAGGAACTGGATACTGGAGACGGAGAAGACACGATCACTGGCACAGGTACTGGCGGCAACGGTGGCAAAAAGGACAGCATAGACCAAGACGGCAATGGCGCCAATGGTGCTACTGGGACAGGCATCGCCAATAGTGGCAGTTTGAATACAGGGAATGCAAACGACACGATCATCGGCACAGGGAACGGCGGCAACAGTGACACCAGTACTGGCGGCATCGGTGATGGCGGTGCTGGAATCGGCATTCAGAACACTAAAGACGACACCATTACTACAGGGTGGGGCAACGACACGATTACGGGTTATGGGAACAGTTCTGGAACAAACTCCACTGCCTATGGCATCGTCAACGATGGAGTCATTGATCAGGGCAATGGTTGTGACAAACTTACTGGACAGGCATCTTCAACAATTGGTGGTACTGCATACGGCATTTATGGACAAGGAATCATCAAGACTGGCGATGGGAATGACTCTCTTATCGCCACCAGTATCCTAGATGGAGTTCAACAAAAAGTCTCTATCGGTGGCGGGATCAAGATTGATCTGGGCACTGGGAATGACTACTTGAAAGGATTTGGCGTTGCGAGTGTTGATGGTGGTAAAGGTTTTGACACCCTGGATTTGGGCGCTTTCAAACGCTCCCAACTGATTGTATCTGGTGTTATTTCTGGCAATACCCTTGAAAGTGCCAACATCAGTTTCAACAACAATGAAAACACCATTACCTTGTCTACAACTGGCTTTGAAAAATTTATCTTTGCAGATAGCTCTTTCTCCTACAGCACTTTGGCAAACGGGGCATGAGTTTGTTAATTCCTTTATCTCGTGTTTTAACCCCTGAGTGTCTAATTGGTGTTGTTTGCTCTTAAGCTGAAAAAGCATTTGCTAGCGTATATATTCTTACGAGAACTTACGGATATTTACTGATGCTCAGGAATTATTCGGGTATATGCAGTTTAGTTGTAACAATCATGTGACGAGAATCACACATATCTATGATTAGGATCGTCTCCATGTGATCGCTAACTAGGCATAATTAATGACAACTGAACTCTAGCCGAGTCATTAATAGGGAACACACTTAATTGCCGACAGCCTTAACCAAGGACTGTCGGTTTTTTATGTCCGTATGTCCTTCATCCTTTGAGAAATGCCCCATAACTATACTTAAATAAATTTCCCCACAACTGGTTAGTAACTTGACAGAGATTTTGCCACAGCCACTACCAAATGTGGGGAAGGTATGATCAAATTGGGTATCTTATGCCTATCGAGCGCTAATATATTGCACTCACTCTAGTAGACCGGAAGTATACTCCTAAAACCAGCACACACTTTGTATTAAGACATCGCTTGAATGATGTAATCAAAGTAGGGTGCTGCTTCGGCAGCGTCTTCTGCACTCAGTAAGCTCAGGGAGGCTGTTTTGAGGGAATTGATCGCTTCTACCATTCCAGGTACGGGAACGCCCAATGAATTGTACATTTCCCGCACGCCAATCAAACCGATTTTTTCAATTGGTTCTTTGTCACCGGCAAGCACACCATAAGTAATTAGACGTAAGTACCAACCGAAATCACGGATACATAGAGAGCGCTGGCGTTCTCCGTAAGCATTACCTCCAGGGGAGATAAAGTCAGGACGTTTCTGCCAAAGTTGTTTGGTTGCTTCCTGAACTATCTTTTTTTCGTTTTCGGCTAAGGTAGTTACAATCCGCGTCCGTTGTACGCCGGTTTCCAAAAAGTCTTTGATATTTTTAAGTTCGCCACTGCTGGGATAACGCAGTTCGTCGTCGGCTTTGAGAATAACTTGGCTAATTACAGTCATGATGATTGAAATCACCTTAAATATTATCTGTTAGTTTAGCGAGTTGGAGGTACACAAGTGAAGGGATAGGAGCTACTTATGTATTGAATTTATCTATTTGGGGAGTGGGAAGTGGGTAGGAGATAAGGGGGACAAGGGGACAAGAGGATAAATAAAGTGTTTTCCCAATGCCCAATAACTAATGACTTATGACTAATGACCAATGACTAAATTAATTTGGCAACAAGGTGAATTAATCGAAGTAACGATCGCTAACCTGAGTGATACAGGTGATGGAGTAGGACGCGCTGATGAGCGTGTAGTGTTTGTCCCGGATACTATCCCAGGCGATCGCGCCATTGTCCGCTTGGTACATGTTAAACCAAAATACGCTCATGGGAAGCTCCAGCAGCTATTAGAGCCATCCCCCCACCGTATCCGACCCAATTGCATTGTGGCGGATAAATGTGGTGGTTGCCAGTGGCAGCATATTAATTATAATTACCAGCTAGTAGCCAAGCAAAATCAAGTTATCCAAGCTTTAGAACGGATTGGCGGTTTTGTTCAACCACCGGTAGATCCGGTACTCGCCGCCCCTTCTGCTTTAAGCTATCGTAATAAATCTACATATCCTCTGTTGTTATCGGCAACAGGACAGGTACAAGCTGGTTACTACCAAAAAGGTAGTCACCAATTAATTAACTTAAATCAATGTCCAGTCCAAGACGCGCGATTAAATCCCTTACTTGCCGAAGTTAAGCAGGATATCCAACAACGGGGTTGGCGAATCTATGACGAACAGCGCCACCTTGGACAAATTCGCCATCTCGGTTTACGCATTGGCCGACGCACTGGGGAAATGTTGCTGACTTTGGTGGTGAAGGACTGGAATTTATCAGGAATTGAAATCCAAGCCCAGGAATGGTTAAAGCGTTATCCGCAGTTAGTAGGAGTGTCGCTCAATCGCAATAGCGATCGCACAAATGCTATCTTTGGATCAGAAACCCGTTGCATCGCTGGAGTCCCACACCTGCGTGAAAAGTTTGCTGGACTGGAATTTCAAGTGCGCCCAGATACATTTTTCCAAGTGTATACAGAAACAGCAGAGGCACTATTACAGGTAATTCAATCAGAACTCAATCTTCAAGGGCATGAGTTGCTAATTGATGCCTACTGTGGTATTGGAACTTTAACTTTACCCCTCGCCAAAAAAGTACGGATTGCTACAGGATTAGAAGTGCAACCAGCAGCAGTAGAACAAGCTATTTTAAATGCCCACCGCAACGGAATTGATAATGTGACATTCCAAGTCGGGGCAGTAGAGAAATTGCTGACAAAAATGGAGGCAATACCAGAAGTAGTAATACTCGATCCGCCACGTAAGGGGTGCGATCGCGCAGTCATCGATACTTTACGGCAACTGAAACCATCTCGGATAGTTTACGTCAGCTGTAAAGTAGCCACCCTTGCCCGTGACCTGAAATTGCTTTGTCAAGATGGGCAATATACTATCACACGGGTACAACCTGCTGATTTTTTCCCTCAAACGGCTCATGTTGAAGCTGCCGCCTTTCTTGTGCTATCACATTTGGACAAGGATAGTAATTCCTTTACAAAAACTGAAATTTGAAATTTTTAGTCTGGTGCATACTAAAGATGCTAAAATTGAATTAAGGCAAAAATAAAAATTCATTTTGTTTAAATAAATTCAAGTTGCATAGGTTCTTAGAAATATGAATTGGATTGTGTAAATGAAAAATCGGCAATTAAGTAGAGTATGGCAATACTCTGTCAAATTCCTAGCATCTTTTTAAGTTGCTTAATTCATTATCAAAACTATTCCAGCCGTTATCTATCTAAACAATCCCAACTCATACTATAAAGCTAATGCTCCCTAGCATTTTCAAAATTTAGTTTTAAAGACGCAAGTTTGAAGGCAGCATGACCACCTCAATTTTATCAGGGTGCCTGTAATAGCAAACTGATGTCTAGCTAACTGAAAGCTATGGGGTTTCTTTTGTGATTACTATTTCACTCCGTCCAGTTGCACGTTATTGGGGCACTATTAGTTTTGCCTCAACCCTCTACCTTTGTCCAATATTAGATTTACTGTTGGCAGAAATCCCATCAAAATTACAAGCAGAACTGCGGCTAGGACTTCAAGAAGCCTTAGTAAACGCAGCTAAACATGGCAATAATCTTGATCCTAGTAAAACAGTTGTAGTTCGTTTTTCCTTAATAGATAATCAATATTGGTGGATAATATCAGACCAGGGTAGCGGCTTTACTCCTTCATCTACTAATGAAGAAGAACCAACAGACTATCTCCCACCAGATGAGTCAGAAAGTGGTCGTGGTTTATGTCTTCTGCATCAAATTTTTGATCAGGTGGAGTGGAACCGCAAAGGCACAGAATTGAGGCTTTGTAAACAAATGGAAAATCGTCCCCGTTTATCTCTGCGACGATAAAAACCATAAGAGGGGAGTAGAGAATAAAAGTCATTAGTTAATTGATTTTTTATTCCCTATTCCCTATTCTCTACTTCCCGTGAGTTGGACAGGGAGGGGCAGAAATAGAGCGATCTAACCAACCAATTGCCTGTTCTAATCTAGCTTGAGCTTCTTGTGGCTGATTCTTTAAAAGATACACAATAGCAGCTGCCACTTGTTCATTAGCGCGGGAATTGCGGTTAGACTTGAGGCGATGCCAATCGTTAGGGGAAATGCTTAGTCTTTCCATGAGGGCTTGAGCTAATTCCAGAGTACTAAGTTCATTCAGTTGACTGGTTTTCGGCAGCTGGGTAGATTGGGACATAATTATGAGTGCTGAGTGCTGTTAGCGGATAGCTATGGTTGAGCCAGTGCTGAGTGCTGAGTCAAAACTCATAGTTTTAATTTTGACTATTGGCAGACTCGCATTTAATCTTAGTTTACTACTTGTACATGAAGCCGTCTAAACAATCACAACAGCCAGGGGAAACTCCAGAACCAGATTTTGAACAAGAAATAGAGGAAGTAGAGCGATCGCTCCTATCCTTAAAAGAACGTTACGATCAAGTGCAACGCGATCGCCAACAACAGGCACAATGGCAACAGCGCCGCGATCAACTAAAGCACAATAAATCTCAGACACCAGAAATCAAAGCAGAGTTACGGCAAATTCAACAGCAGTTGGAAATGCTAGAACTAAACTTAGAAAGCCAGTTATTTTCTTGGCGTAGCCTCAAAAAACCTTTCTGGCAAGTCGTCCGCTTTGGTGGAATGGGCGTTATCATAGGCTGGATATTAAAGTCTTATGCTGGATAAATATGGTAAATCGACGGATTGCAGAAATATTGCGAAGTGGCCAACCTGATGAGTCCCTCCAAGTGCAAGGCTGGGTGCGGACAAAGCGCGAGTCCAAAGGGTTTGCTTTTATTGAAGTCAATGACGGCTCATCACTAGCTAATTTGCAAGTCGTGATTAATCAGGATTTGCCAGATTATGAAGCTATATTGAAAAAATTAAATACGGGTACTGCTGTCGAGGCGACAGGGGTATTAGTGGCTTCTCTGGGTAAAGGACAGCGAATTGAGTTGAAAGCCGAGACGGTGAAAGTTTACGGAGAAGCCGATCCCGATACATATCCTCTGCAAAAGAAACGCCATTCCTTTGAGTTTCTGCGAACCATTGGACATTTGCGATCGCGTACCAATTCCTTTGGTGCAGTTTTCCGCGTCAGAAATGCTTGTTCAACAGCAATTCACCAATTCTTCCACGAAAGAGGCTTTTTGTGGGTACACACACCGATCATCACTGCTAGCGATTGCGAAGGCGCGGGTGAACTGTTTAGCGTTACCAGTTTAGATTTAAAGAATATTCCCCGCACAGAAAATCAAGCAGTAGATTACAGCCAAGACTTTTTTGCTAAACCCACATATTTAACAGTTAGCGGTCAGTTGGAAGCGGAAGTTATGGCGATGGCGTTTTCTAACGTCTACACATTTGGCCCTACCTTCCGTGCAGAAAATTCCAACACCTCGCGCCACCTAGCAGAATTTTGGATGGTTGAGCCAGAAATGGCTTTTTGTGACTTAGAAGGCGATATGGATTTAGCTGAGGCGTTTCTCAAACACATTTTTAAATATGTGTTGGAAACTTGCCCAGAAGACATGGAATTTTTTAATGAACGCATTGATAAATCTGTATTGGCGACAGCCGAAAATATTATTAATAATCAATTTGAGCGTCTAACTTATACAGAAGCGATCGCACTTTTAGAAAAAGCTGATGTTAAATTTGAATATCCAGTAAGTTGGGGTTTAGATTTACAATCAGAACACGAACGGTATTTGGCTGAACAATTATTTAAAAAGCCTGCGATCGTTACAGATTATCCAGCGCAAATCAAAGCTTTTTATATGCGCTTGAACGACGATGAAAAAACCGTCCGCGCAATGGATATTCTTGCACCTAAAATTGGTGAAATTGTCGGCGGTTCCCAGCGCGAAGAACGTCTAGAAGTCTTAGAACGCCGCGTGTTAGCACAAGGGTTAAAGCCAGAAGACTTGTGGTGGTATCTTGATTTGCGTCGTTATGGTACTGTCCCCCACGCTGGTTTTGGACTAGGTTTTGAACGACTCGTGCAATTTATGACTGGTATGGGAAATATTCGTGATGTGATTCCGTTCCCGCGTACACCACAAAGTGCTGAGTTTTAGTTTAAATTTTAGACCTGTTATCGCGTTTATACCAACCAATTCCGTCTGTGCGGATTAATAAAAACTTTGAAACCCGCGAATGCGGGTTTTGCTTGTATAGCCATGTATTTTCTAAAACGATTAATTAAAATTAAGATTTTTGAATCTCCTCTTGTAAAACTTTAACTTGCTCAATAGATAATTCAGTAACTTGAGCAATTTGTTCTAAACTCATTCCAATTCGCAACAAATTTAAAGCCAACTTTCTTGTTGTTTCTGCTTCACCTTTCGCTTCGCCTTCTTCTAGGATTTGTTGATAAATGACTGATTCGCGCATAATCTCACTCCTTAAAATCTTGCTAATTACATTTTTATTTAACACCAGACCTGCTAAAATTCCACTGGCAGCAGCTATATTTATTTGTAGTTATCCTGCATAAGGTTTTTCTTAGATAAACTACCCGTTATTTGCAAATAATCTGTTCTCACTTCAAACGTTATTTACAGGTTGCTACAGGTATCTAAGGGACTCTGGCACTGCCCAAACTTTAATTTTTCTATCAATGCTATAACTAGCAATGAATTCACAATTGCTACTCATGGCAACATAACCAATTGGCGCTGTATGGCTCTGCAATGTACATAATTTTCTGTTCATTGCTAAATCCCAAACAACTATTTCGTAATTGTCTGTACAGCAGATGAAGACTCTACCATCTGAACTTATAAGGCAAGGAGCAACACCCGAAGATGTATAGAGAATGCGATCGCTGATCAATTCCCACACACACACCTTGTTTTCCCGAATTCCGCAAGCCAAAATTTGCCCATCAAGGCGATTTGCAAGTGAATTTACTGTCAGGGCAGGCAGATTATCTAATGTTTGAGTAAGTTCTCCTGTTTCGGTATTCCATAGTTGTAGCCTATTCTGCAATCTCTGCTTGAAACGTGCAACCAAGAACTTTCCATCAGGGGTGAAGAGAAGGGGTGTAGTCAACCAAAGGTTTAGCTTTGATTGATTCCATGAATTATCATAAGGAATTAAAGCCACATCTTGAAATTGATGATGGAGACGACGAGTATATGTTTCATAATCCCATATATCTAACTTTCCTGTTCTGCCTTGAGTATAGCCAGTAGCAACTAATGGCTGTTTAGTTGGGCAGATAGCCAAGCAATGGGGATGGGCTTGAACAGTACGCATAAGGTAATCGGGATAAGTGCCAATCGGCTCTTGTGTTTCTGTATCTAATGGCCAGAGAAAGTCCTGAAAGCTAATGATACACACCTTGCTGCTTTTGCCTAAACAAAATTCGTGAGCCATCGCCAGATCAAAATCTTTGTTACTTTGACCTGTTTCCAAATGCCAAATATTAACGAAAGATTGCTTATAAAACAGATCCCAATAGCAAATAAGGGTGTTATTGTAGTCTGCGATCGCAAAATAATATGGATGATGTTGTTCAGGGTTGTAGCAATCTAGATTAAATTCTGTCAAGGTATACAGGCATTGCATTTTTGCAAAGGGCAGATAATTCAATATGGCTTGTTCAGCATTAGCTTCGCTGCTGTAGGACAATAAGAGCAAAGCTGATTGCCGCACTTCTCTGACATCATCGCCCAATGCCTGGATTACTAAATCAATTCCTTTAAGCCCATATTGAAATGCTTCTAAAAGAGCATCCACTTTTTCTTTTGTAGAACCACCGTGCAAACGATATCTAATGCCCTCTAATCCCTCTAGTGCTGCACTAGAAGAAGAAACTAGGTCGTGTTCTCTCATAACCTCGCTGTTACCTGTGGGGGAATTTATCTAATAGTGTATGTCTATTAAATCTGCCAAAAGGGGAGAAATCTTGAGCGCATATTTTGCCAGTACAACTCCTTAGTCAGATTGGGAATACCCGCATTGTTTAGCTGACTCAAAACCTTTGCTTCCTACTTAAATAGTTCAATGGCTTTGGGGTTATTCTCAGTCAGCATTTTTAAGACTTTAGTTTTGCCACGCTCGTCAACTTCAAAAGTGTTACCAAAGCCACTTTGTCCTAGCGAGACTTAAACATTTTTGAGACAGAAACAAGGCTTCAACCTAGACAGGTAAAGGAAAATACACCGAAGGCTCAAATATTTAGAATATGCATCTGCAATAATATTTCTTTTATACAAAATAAATTAGGGTTACAACAATTGTTGTAACCCTACAGATTGGCTATACTCAATCTGCTCGAAAACCGCCGTATAATAAAAATTAACTTCATAACTACTGAATTATGAGCAATTATTCACATTTACTACATTTAGATTAGTGGTTTGCAAAGGCAAATACTTTCTTGCTTGCCTGCGTGGGATAAGTGACGCTAGTGTTAAAAGAATTGTGCAAAGTAAAACCTTCATCCCAGAAGTCGAGTAGGAAGCTAGAATGGCAATTCCAAATAAACAAGTAAAATCTAATACAGATATTTTAGATAATAGACGCACCCAAACTCGTATCCAAGTTCGCATTCCTAAAGACTTGCATGAGGAACCAGTCATTTCACGACTGGTTTCTCACTATGGGGTCATAGTCATTATTGCTGATGCTCAGGTAAGCGCAAACGTGCCACAATATAGCTGCTTCGATCTGGAACTGCGAGGTACTGTTTCTCAGATTGAAAGCGCCCTAACTTACCTGGATGAACTGGATTTAGAAGTTTTGCACCAATCCAGCCCTGAAGAAGATGGTTGGTAGATTTAGTTAGGAATTAGGAGTTAGGAGTTAAAAAATTCATAACTCCTAACTTTTAACTCTTAACTGGGTTTAGGCCATTTGATTTTCAATCGCCCACCGCGCTAGTTCAGTGCGGTTGTGGAGATTAGTTTTGCCCAACATGTTGGACACATGGCTTTCAACCGTGCGCTGACTAACATTTAGTTCTTCAGCAATTTCCCGGTTAGCTAAACCCCTAGCGACAAACTGGACTACTTTCAGTTCGGTTGGGGTTAATTGCACATCGAAGGGAACCTGGATACGGGAACCGTTTTCGCCTCCTTTTGCTTGGTGTTCTTTCCAACGGATAGTTTGTTTCAGCGAGGATTCAACTTGCGCTACGAGTTCTTCTGGTTCAAAGGGTTTGACCATATAAACATCAGCACCTTTATTCAGACCCTTAACTCGGTCTGCACTTTGTCCCTTAGCTGAAAGGAAAAGAACCGGAATCCAGCTGGTGCGTTCGTTTTGCCGGACTTGTTCTACAAAAGTATATCCGTCCATTTCCGGCATCATCACGTCGCAGATAATCATGTCTGGAACATCTTGCTCTAAAATTTCCAGAGCTTCACGTCCATTTTCGGCGGTGATGACTTCGTATCCCCGGAATTCTAAGTAATCCTTCACCAGCAAGATGAGGTTAGGGTCATCATCAATCAATAGAAGTCGTTTGTGATCTTTCATGCTGGGCTCTTTCATAGCAGTGGCACTTGTCGCGCTTCGGTCCATCAAAGTCTTGAATATTTATCCTCTATGGTGGGTTATTTGGAGATGTTGTCCTTTTTCCTACTTAACTTGCCTTTGCTGTCTCGAAGTCTCAAAAATGCCGAGCACTTTCAAGAGACTAGTAGCTGGATAGCAAAAGTCCAGCAAGGATACGTATAGCAGTAGTATCTATAATGCGCTATTATATATCGCATTGAAAGTGACGGGCGAAAAAACACTGATTAAATAATAATCCTTCTGACTTACAAGTAAGTATTGGCTTAAAGATGACCCTACCTCAAAACCAACCCGCACTTTCTTAAAGCTTACTGCTGTACCATATCCTTCGGTTGTTAAACCTCTATGAGGTGTTCACAAGAAACTAGGGAAGTTTCTGGCAAAGGATGGGTTAAAAATGCATATTCTTCTACCACCTTATTGCCTATTAAGTGTTCTTGGATGATCCGCAGGGTAACTTCCGGGCTTGCTTGGCGATACCAGACACCATCAAGGTAAACCACCATTATGGGTCTAGAACAACAAACGCGCAAGCTGTTGGCTTTAGTTCTATAGACGCAAATGGGATTACTCTGTTGCGGCTCATCAAATTTTAACTCTTTTAGTCCCTTTTTTTAAGTATTCCCAGGATTCCAGACTAGTTCGTTTTGAGCGGTTGTTAGCAATTGTCTGGTCAGCGCAAATAAAAATGTGTCGCTGAATTTCGGCAACTCCTAAAATTTCTAGACAATTACTCTGGGCTTTATATTCTAGTGAATTAGCGGTTTTGGGGATTTGATGGCTAGACTGGATCACTGTAATGTTACTCATCGAGCGGCTCCCTGATTACAGTTCATAACAATTTCCAAGCTTTGCAAATAAAGTTGACCCAGAAGAGGAGTAAGAAATGGGGAATGGGGGAAGAATTCTTATAACTCCTAACTCTCCACTCCTTACTCTCTTCGTAACTTACGGAACAAAACCTGAAGGGTAGAAATAATTAAGCATTTATACTTCAGTAGACCCGCAATCTTTGAGTGCGGGAACCCGTACTCAAAGAATTCTTGCCATTGGACGCTACTTTTCGGTAGATTAGCACTCAGGAGTTGAGAGTGCTAAACTCTAAAGGAAAGAAATAATATGGCAGCTTTATCTCTAAGCGTTTCTACAGTTAAACCTTTAGGCGATCGCGTTTTCGTAAAAGTGAACGCCTCTGAGGAAAAGACCGCAGGTGGTCTGTATTTGCCGGATACCGCCAAGGAAAAGCCCCAGGTAGGGGAAGTAGTGGCTCTTGGCCCTGGCAAGCGCAATGACGACGGAAACCGTCAAGAATTGGAAATTAAAGTCGGCGATAAGGTGCTGTACTCGAAGTACGCTGGCACTGACATCAAACTCGGCACAGAAGAATATGTACTGCTTTCTGAAAAAGATATTTTAGCAGTTGTTATCTAGTGGGGAGTGGGGAATGAGGAATGGGAAAGAGCTTTCCCGATGCCCAATGCCCAATGCCCAATACTTCGACTTCGCTCAGTACAAGTGCCCAGTTCAACAAAAAATTGACTTACTCCCGGAATTTAGACACCTATGGCAAAGCGCATTATCTACAACGAAAACGCCCGTCGCGCCTTAGAACGAGGCATTGACATCTTGGCTGAGGCTGTAGCTGTTACCCTTGGCCCCAAAGGTCGTAACGTAGTCCTAGAAAAGAAATTTGGCGCACCGCAAATTGTTAATGACGGTGTAACGATCGCCAAAGAAATCGAATTAGAAGACCACATTGAAAACACTGGCGTAGCTCTGATTCGTCAAGCTGCTTCTAAGACCAATGATGCTGCGGGCGATGGCACCACCACTGCTACCGTTTTAGCTCATGCGATCGTCAAAGAAGGCTTGCGGAACGTTGCAGCTGGTGCTAATGCAATTTCGCTGAAGCGCGGTATTGACAAAGCTACTGCCTTCCTGGTAGAAAAAATTGCTGAACACGCCCGTCCAGTGGAAGATTCCAAAGCCATTGCCCAAGTTGGTGCGATCTCGGCTGGTAATGACGAAGAAGTTGGTCAGATGATTGCCCAAGCAATGGATAAGGTGGGCAAGGAAGGCGTAATTTCCCTAGAAGAAGGGAAATCTATGTTCACCGAGTTGGAAATCACTGAAGGGATGCGCTTTGACAAAGGCTACATCTCTCCCTATTTCGCTACCGACGCTGAACGGATGGAAGCGGTTTTTGATGAGCCTTTCCTACTGCTGACCGATAAGAAAATTGCTTTGGTACAAGACCTTGTACCAGTGTTAGAGCAAGTAGCTCGTGCTGGTCGTCCTTTGGTAATTATCGCCGAAGATATTGAAAAAGAAGCTTTGGCAACCTTGGTAGTAAACCGTTTGCGCGGTGTACTTAACGTAGCTGCTGTTAAGGCTCCTGGCTTTGGCGATCGCCGCAAAGCACTACTAGAAGATATCGCCGTTTTAACTGGTGGTCAACTAGTTACCGAAGATGCTGGTTTGAAGCTAGATAACACCAAGCTGGATAGCCTGGGTAAAGCTCGCCGCATCACTATCACCAAGGACAGCACTACAATTGTTGCCGAAGGTAACGAAGCTGCTGTTAAGGCTCGTGTTGAACAGATTCGTCGTCAAATCGATGAAACCGAATCTTCTTACGACAAAGAGAAATTACAAGAGCGTCTTGCTAAACTCTCTGGTGGTGTCGCTGTAGTGAAAGTGGGTGCAGCGACCGAAACCGAAATGAAAGACAAGAAGTTGCGCCTAGAAGACGCTATCAACGCCACCAAAGCTGCTGTGGAAGAAGGTATCGTTCCCGGCGGTGGTACAACTCTGGCTCACCTTGCTCCTGAATTGGAAGAGTGGGCAAAGAGCAACCTTAAGGATGAAGAGTTGATTGGTGCTTTGATTGTTGTTCGCGCCTTACCTGCACCTCTGAAGCGGATTGCTGAAAACGCCGGTCAGAATGGTGCTGTTATTGCTGAACGCGTCAAAGAGAAGGATTTCAACATTGGCTACAACGCTGCGACAAACGAATTCGTCGATTTGTTAGCTGCTGGTATTGTTGACCCTGCCAAAGTGACTCGTTCTGCTCTGCAAAACGCTGCTTCCATCGCTGGTATGGTGTTGACAACCGAATGTATTATAGTTGACAAGCCTGAGCCTAAGGATAGCGCTCCTGCTGGCGCTGGTGCTGGCGGCGGCGACTTCGATTACTAATACTTGGTAGTTACATAATTTCTGAAAACAGCTGCTTCCCTTGTGGAGGCGGCTGTTTTTTTGTTTGAACTGTCTTTGATGAAGCTGTTTTGCCGGAGGCTAGGGGCGCAAAAATAGTAGTACAAATATTCTGCTAATGAATGAAGTTCAAAAGGAAGCGTTTAAATTGATAAGTCGTCAGCTTAAACGGCGTTTTGGTGATATTGATGGATCGTTACTTGAGCAGGTTCGGAATTTATCTGCTGAACAGTTAGAAAATTTAGGAGAGGCATTGTTGGATTTTTCGGAAGTTGCTGATTTGGTAACTTGGTTAGAGCAGTAATAACAAGCTTAATCAAACTATGAAATTTGCTGTTTTATGGAGCGGTTGTTTTTATTTGAATTGCACCCTAAGTATAAAGAGAAGTTAATCTAGAGGCAACTGTTTATAAAAGTAAAAATCTCTGGAGCTATGTCACTGTTAACAGATGCTTTAGACAGAATTATAAATTGGTTGCAGCAAAACAAACCCTCTTATGCTTCTTCTCTGCAACCAGGATTAACTTATGAAGAAATTGAAAAAAAAGTTAAAAACTTGCCCTTTAGCTTGCCAAGAGAAGTTTATGAACTTTACCAATGGCGGAATGGTATGCGTATATGTAAAGGAGAAAAAATAGCGCAGTTTTTTCATGGATACACTTTTCTTTCCTTAGAAAATGCAATTGATGAATACAACCACCTAATGGGGTTGTGGGATGATGCCGAACTTGATTATGAGTGGGAGAAAGATTTAAATGAAGAATTAGCTGAAATGGTTGATCTGACGAATGGATTTATTATCCCAGAACTAAATAAACAAGAAAATGAATTACAAGTAAAAATTGTTAATGCTGATATTTGGAAATCAGATTGGTTTCCTATTTTTTATCATGACCCTCACTCATATATAATTGTTGCTTGTAAACATCAATGTTTTGCATTTCTTTCAAAAGTATATCTACAGACAATTGAAGATGAAGAAGCAGAAATTATTTTTAATAACCTCACAAACATGATGTTAGCTATAGCAGAAGGCTGTGATAAAAGTGAATAAAATAGGGTTATTTTCAGGATTAAACTAGATTTCATAACTTTCTGCTGCTTGACGATGAAAAACAAAGCCAAAGGTTTTTAGGATTTTGATAATTTGTCTGTAGCTAAACCCAGCTAGCCGTCTCATGAATTGACTACTAACCTATAACTAAAGGATAGTTAAATTGTTCAGCTATTGGTTGCAAATAATCTAGTTTTTGATATTGAGATTGTGCTTCTAATAATTTACCCGCTACATCACGAGCAATTTATAAAGTTTCAGTAACAGTCCGTCCTTGAGCTACTAAACCTTGAAGTTCATCAGATGTTGCTAAATAAACGCCTTCTGGTAATTTCTCAATGTGGATGTTTAGCAATATTTCCATTATTGTATGTAGATGTTACTGTTTAGAGCGGTTTAATTGTTATGATATCGCTTTTCTGAACTACAGCGATCGCACTTCTACTTTTACATAAAAACCCATGAGCCAAATTAATCCTGAAACAACCCCCTTACATACCTTAAACCCACTCAACCGATTTTCTGACAGAGCAGAGGATTATGTAAAATATCGACCTAGCTACCCCGCAGATGCAATTGATATTATCTTAGAAGGATTAGGTGAAAATTCACAACTCGTAGCAGCAGATATTGGTGCAGGTACAGGAATTGCTTCAAGATTGTTAGCGGAACGGGGGGTTAATGTCATCGCCATAGAACCAAACGCGGCGATGCGAAAAGCTATCCAAGCACATCCTTTGATAGAGTTTCGCGATGGAACAGCAGAATTTACCCAGCTACCTGATAAATCAGTTGATTTAGTTACTTGTTTTCAAGCTTTCCACTGGTTCAATCCCGAACCAACATTATTGGAATTTCACCGCATTTTAAAACCATCAGCACGCTTGGCTGTGGTGTGGAATAATCGCGATCAAGAAGATGCATTAACCACAGAATATAGCCGAATAGTCCGCGAAGCATCTAATGATCACCCAGCAGAATCTCGAATGCAGTCGGTAGAACCACTGTTAGTAACTCCCCTTTTTATTAACATCCACGAATATAATTTTACTTATAGGCAACAGTTAGATTTAACTGGACTTATTGGACGAGCAATGAGTGCTTCTTACCTCCCGCGTGAAGGCTTGGCATACGAACAGCTTATTAATAGTTTTCAAGAATTATATCAGCGCTTTCGTGATGAGAGTGGTTTTGTCTATATGGTCTATCGCACTAGCGTACACCTTGGAGAAGTTATTTAAAAAGAAAAATGGGAATCATAAGAAGTAGGGTGCGTTAATTCACTCTCAATAAATATCAGGATTCACATGGCACAACCAAAATATCAAGGTTATTGCGAATGCATTCCTACCAAATTAGTCAGAGAAAAGTTTAGAGATGTCAATGTTTTTGCACAAAATGCTAAATCACTTTTAACAAAAGCTACTGGTTTTATTGGTAATTATGATTTCACACTAAATCCTTACAGTGGATGTCAATACGGTTGTAGTTATTGCTATGCTGCTGCATTTAGTCCTAATGCTCAAATGCGCCAAGATTGGGGTAAATGGGTAATTTTTAAGGAAAATGCTGCTGAAATTTTAGCGAAAGAATTAAAAAAATGGTATGAAAAAAATCCCCAGACTCCTCCTAGTATATACATAAGTAGCGTTACTGATCCATATCAACCACTTGAGTCTAAACATCAACTGACTCGTCGGTTGTTGGAGGTAATGCTAGATGTGGGGATTGACGGTTATCCAACTCCAACTTTGGTGATTCAAACTCGTAGCCCAATTATTATTAGAGATATTGATTATTTACAGCGATTTAAGCGATTGCGAATTAATATGAGCATCCCTACTGGGAGTGAATTAGTGAGAAAAGATTTTGAACCGCGATCGCCCAGTATTAAAGCCAGACTAAATGCTATCATTAAAATTAAACAAAGTATTAATTATTATAAAGGTTTTGTTCCTAAAATATCTATCACTATTACCCCTTTACTTCCTACTTTAGCAACTGATGAAGCTGCTTTTATTGACAAACTAGCCATCGCCGATAGAGTTGTAATTCAAGCTTTTCATGCTAGCAATAGTCGTTCTCTCATTGCATCAACTCGCCAAGAAGCTGAAGAAATTAAGCAAAAATACGCTTGGTGGTATGAGCATGAGAAATTAAGCTATAGGAAATTTAAGGAAAAGTTAGTTTCCGCGCTTCCGGGTGTAGAAATTATGGAAGGTAAAGAGGGATTTGGTTATGAATAATCCTATCGGAAATTGGTGGCGAAGTCAGCAGTTCAAATTATCTGTAAAACGCGGCGATATCCGACGTGCAGTCCAACTATTACAAGAGATTCAAAAGTCAGGTGCAAGATTCTCATGGTTAGAAAAACTATTTAGGGATAAACTTCAACTGGAACGTTATTCCCAAGAATACAAACGACAAACAGAAACTTTAAGTAAACAATTAACAGAAGCATCCCAGCAAAAAGATAATTTCATCTTAATGCCAGATGAGGAATTTGTTAAATATATCTCTAAAGTTTTTAAGTTAATACAGCACGATGAATGTGAACTGCAATCTACTGGGATTGATGAGCGGATATTTGATAATTTGGAATCAAGTTTAGTTGAATATCTTAAAGAAGAATTTAGTAGGATTCCTGAAAAACAGTTATTTGTTAAGCTAGAAGATGCTCTTGAGGATATTAATAATTTAAAAGTTGGACAAGACCCAGACTATCGTTTTAGTCTAACTCCTCATGTCTACTTTATGAAGTATTTTTTAGAAAATATATATTGCATATATTTAGCTTGGTTTCTCATTTACCAGGATGCTTTACTACTAAGTAAGGTTAATATCCTTGATATTGCAGCAGGCCCAGGAACAGTTGCTTATGGTTTAGCTTTATTTCTCCAAAGTAGTAGCGGTTTTTTTCATATCCCGCAAATGCACATATCTTACTACTCTTTAGAAAAACAAGATGCCTTCCAGTTTCGTGGACTTCAGTTTTGGCGACGATATATAGAGTCGCGGCTAAACCCAGTAAATGCTTACTTCCGCTTTGTTACTGCTGATATTTTTACTTGGAAAACTCAATCGAATAATTTACCCAAAGATTTTTTCGACTTTATCGTAATTTCGCACTGCTTCTTTATAGATAAAACCAAGAGGGTTGAAGCTAATAATACTTACAAGCAAATATTTGCCACAAGCTTAAAAAATTCAGGTTATATTCTGCTAATTGTGCAAGATAATAAGTTATTCAAAATTTACGATGTTCACCAAGTTGAAAATCAAGAACAAGAAAAAAACGTAGTGGACAAATTTCTGGCAGAACTTGGATTAGAGTTAGTCTGGTATAAATATCTAACCTCAACAGGTTTAAGAATACCTTTGTCCGGTATTGAATTTGGTAAGTTTGCTCGAGAAAAATTACCAAAACAACTATATATGAGTCCACTTCTACAGCAATATTTTGCTCATAAGCATCAGTTACACTATACATTAGATGATTATGCAATTTTGGCAAGAAAAGAATGAGAAATTGCAGGTAAAGTAGCAGAGAATGTATTAAATAAATATAAGGTATGTGAATTTTAACCTTAAATTTATAAATGACCTGCAATCAGCAAACAGCAGAAGGTTGGCATGGCAAACTTAATTTAGTCTATGCCGATCGCCAGGGTAAAACCCAATTAATTTACAATCACCAACAAGCACCTCTGAAGGTACAACGCCCATTCTATCCAGAAGGGGAAAAAGTCTGTCATAGCGTCATTTTACATACAGCTGGGGGAATGGTGGGAGGCGATCGCTTATCCTCTAACATCCACCTCCAATCCCAAGCCCAAGTCTTAATCACTACAGCTGCTGCAAGCAAGATATACCGCAGTAATGGCTTACAAGCTAGACAAACTATCCAGATGCAAGTTGATGCTGGTGCTTGTTTAGAATGGTTGCCGCAAGAGACAATTTTATTTAACGACGCGATTTTTCGGCAAGATTTACGGGTAGAATTAGCAACCGGGGGCAGTTGGTTAGGCTGGGAAATTACCCGATTTGGTCGCAGTGCTAGAGGAGAAAAATTCTTGCAAGGAGAATGGCGATCGCACACCGAAATTTGGCAACAAGATATTCCCTTGTGGATTGATCGGCAATGGTTACGGGGTAGCGAAGAAACTTTTCATAGTCCCCACGGCTTGGCAGGAAAACCAATAGTAGGTAGTCTAGTTTGGGTTGGTGGTGCAGTTTCAGGAGAAATTGTCGAAAAAACGCGAAATTTATGGGATGGGAAAGGAGAAGCGGGTGTTAGCCGATTACAACATGGATTATTGTGTCGATATCGCGGTGCTTCTACATCTGAGGTAAGAAACTGGTTTACAAATGTTTGGCAACTACTGCGAGTTTCTTTTTTGAATCGTGGTAATTGTATACCAAGAGTGTGGCAGGTTTAAACGAACCACGAAGACGCGAAGGACGCGAAGGAAGAGATAAGAATGCAACTAACGCCGCAGGAAAAAGATAAGTTATTAATTTTTACTGCTGCTTTATTAGCAGAAAGACGTAAGGAAAGGGGTTTAAAACTAAATTATCCTGAAGCGATCGCTTATATTTCTGCTGCCATTTTAGAAGGTGCAAGAGATGGGCAAACTGTAGCTGAATTAATGAGTTATGGTACAACTTTATTGACGCGGGATGATGTCATGGAAGGAATATCAGAAATGGTGCATGAAGTACAGGTAGAAGCTACTTTTCCTGATGGCACCAAGTTAGTAACAATACATAATCCAATTCGTTAAGTTTAGAACTTTAAATTTATTATGATTCCTGGGGAACTTATCACACCAGAAGGTGAAATTGAACTAAATGTTGGTCGTCCAACTATAAAATTGCAAGTGTCAAATACAGGCGATCGCCCTATACAAATTGGTTCCCACTATCACTTTTATGAAGTCAACACCGCCTTAAATTTTGACAGAGAACAAGCCAGAGGAATGCGCCTCGATATCCCCGCAGGAACCGCAGTCCGCTTTGAACCAGGCGATGAAAAAGAAATAACTCTAGTCCCCCTCGTCGGTATTCGCCAAGTCTACGGCTTCAACGCCAAAATTAACGGAAACCTCTAAAAACCCTCTGCGTACCTCTGCGCTTCCCTCCGCGTCCCTTTGCGTTAAAAAGAAGGATTTTATATGCCTTACAGAATGGATCGCCGCGCCTACGCCGAAACTTATGGCCCAACAGTAGGCGATCGCATCCGACTTGCAGATACAGAATTATTTATTGAAGTTGAACAAGATTTCACTACTTACGGCGATGAAGTAAAATTCGGCGGCGGTAAAGTCATCCGAGATGGAATGGGACAATCCCCCATTTCTAATTCCGATGGTGCTGTAGATTTAGTGATTACTAATGCCTTAATCCTCGATTGGTGGGGTATTGTCAAAGCAGATATCGGCATTAAAGATGGCAAGATTTTCAAAATTGGTAAAGCCGGAAATCCTTATATTCAAAATAATGTAGATATTATTATTGGCCCCGGTACTGAAGCCTTAGCTGGTGAAGGAATGATTCTCACTGCTGGCGGTATCGATGCCCATATTCATTTTATTTGTCCCCAACAAATTGAAGTGGCGATCGCTTCCGGTATTACCACAATGATCGGCGGTGGTACTGGCCCTGCCACAGGTACAAATGCCACTACCTGCACCCCCGGCCCTTGGAATATTTACCGAATGCTGCAAGCTGCTGATGCTTTTCCCGTAAATTTAGGATTTTTGGGTAAAGGTAATGCCAGTCAACCCCAAGGACTTGTAGAACAAGTAGCCGCCGGTGCAATGGGGTTAAAACTTCATGAAGACTGGGGAACCACACCCGCAGCAATTGATACCTGCCTTAGTGTTGCCGATGAATATGATGTGCAAGTAGCGATTCATACTGATACCCTAAACGAAGCCGGATTTGTCGAAGATACGATCGCTGCTTTCAAGAATCGTGTCATCCACACCTACCACACCGAAGGCGCAGGCGGCGGACACGCACCAGATATTATCAAAGTTTGCAGCCAAGCCAACGTTCTGCCATCTTCCACCAATCCCACACGTCCTTACACCCTCAACACCTTAGATGAACACCTGGATATGTTGATGGTATGCCATCACCTCGACCCAGCGATCGCTGAAGATGTCGCTTTTGCCGAGTCCCGCATCCGCCGAGAAACCATTGCCGCCGAAGATATTTTGCACGACTTAGGCGCATTTAGTATGATTTCTTCTGATTCCCAGGCAATGGGAAGGGTAGGGGAAGTGATAATTCGCACCTGGCAGACATCTCACAAAATGAAGGTGCAACGGGGAACTCTTAACCCACAAGGAACAGAGCAAAAAGCAGACAATTTTCGGGCAAAAAGGTATGTTGCTAAGTATACGATTAATCCAGCGATCGCTCACGGAATTGCTGAATATGTGGGTTCAGTGGAAGAGGGAAAATTAGCAGATTTATGTTTGTGGCGTCCTGCATTTTTTGGCGTGAAACCAGAGATAGTGATTAAAGGCGGGATGATTGCATGGTCGCAAATGGGCGATGCTAACGCCAGTATTCCCACACCCCAACCAGTGTATATGCGACCGATGTTTGGTAGTTTTGCAGGGGCACGTCATGCTACATCATTAACTTTTGTTTCCCAAGCAGCTTTAGAGAAAGAAATTCCCAGCCAGTTAGGTTTACAAAAGGCAGTAGTTGCAGTTTCTGGGACACGCCAATTAAGTAAGCGGGATATGAAGCTGAATGATGCACTACCCCACATTGAAGTAGATCCAGAAACATACCAAGTCAGGGCTGATGGTGAGTTGCTAATTTGTGAACCTGCGACAGTTTTACCAATGGCACAAAGATACTTTTTGTTCTAATTCATGACCGAGCAATTTATCGCTTTTAAGGACGAGAGTAATATTGCCCTGATAAATTTTTTGTTTTGGAGTTACGATCAAATAGTTAAACGTTGCATCTGATGTAGAAAATCATGCTACCTTTTAATAAAAAAATAGTGACTGATGAAGCGATGCGTCCGGTAGCGGTGTTGATTGATTATCAGGACTGGCAGCAAATTGAGAAGATATTAGAAGCTCATCAATCACAACAAAAACAAGAGTTTAATTTAAACCAGTATGCGGGTGTAATTCAACTAACTCAAGACCCTTTGGAATATCAGCAGCAAATTAGGGATGAGTAGTGTTGAGACAACCTTTGATTTTTTAAGATACAAATGTAGTCTTGTATTTTTTGGGTGGTCGCTTAGGAAATCCATTACTATCAGGACAATATTTGATTTCAGTGATTACTGAGATTGAATTGCTCTCTTATCCGAGTCTCAGTTTAGAAAAAACACAAGTTATTGATTTTTTAAATAAAATTACAATCATTGATATTCATAGTAATATTAAAAATTTAACAATTGCATTTCGCAAACAATACAAACTCAGGCTTCCTGACGCAATAATTGCAGCAACTGCAAAATCTCTAAATGCAACATTGTTTACAAATGATGTAAAATTGGTTAATTTCACATAAATTAACACTCAGTCAGTGCAAATTGTGTAATGGGTGCGATCGCTATTCCTTCCACAGCAGAATTCCAGCAAGTTTTGGATAACCTCACCTCTGAGAAATAAATGCGATCGCTCCGATGCATTAACAATAGACTTGGGCATTTAATTCAGTAGTCGTGGTTTTCAATGTTTGGTTCATGGCTTCAAACCCTAAGCGAACAATCGCCAATATTTAACCGACCAGCCAGCACAGTTACCAGTCAGCCGTTGAAAGATTCTTGCTGAATGAACCGATCGCAAGCTTTCGGCTCAACGATACACTAAAATGAATGCGTGAATTACTTAAATAAACAAGCAAACAGGCATATTGAGAAAGTCAAATGCCATTTTGCTTGCGGAAAACACCAAAATGAGAAAGTTAAATGCCATTTTGCTTGCGGAAAACACCAAAATGAGAAAGCAATATGCCTTTTTGAGTAAGCAATCAAGCATTTTGCTTGCGGAAAACACCAAAATGAGAAAGCAATATGCCTTTTTGAGTAAGCAATCAAGCATTTTGCTTTCTCAAAATGCTTGATTGCTTATTGAATATGAAGTTTTGAGAAAGTAATATGCCTTTTTGCTGATTAAATATGAATTTCAGTTAAATATGCGATAACTACTTGCTTCATGGCTGATTGTAGTTCTGGATTATTTTCTAATGTTGACCAATAGCGGAGTAGATGGTTGTTATATAAGCCTTCTTCGGTCGGGGCAATTTGCAATAGTTGTTCTAACGTCAGCTCATGCTGTGCATATGGCGAAATCACACGGGTGCGATCGCCTAAATAAATCAACTCAACCCCTTGCCCATTGACTCGCACTTTTTCCCAACTTCCTGCTGACTCAACTACATGAGCGCAGGTGAGTAAATGTCCATTGGGTGAGATAAAAAAGCCCGTGCCTTGGATGTAACCTTCTGGGGTAGCGATCGCCACGGTACAAGCTTTAACTAATTCCCAATTCATGAAAATTTATTACTTGTTTTCTTCTAGTGCCAGTTTCCAAGTTATTTTCACCTTCAGTGATGCCTGCCCAGTGGATTCGACCACATAAACCGAGCCTTTGGCGGTAAAATTTACCCCAAACTCAACTTCTCCACTTACAGGTTGCGATTCTTGCTGCAAGGTACGAAACGCCTTTGTAATTGGGCGACACCCGCGAACAATCAATTCCTTAACTGCGTCGAAGTTAGCCTCTACTTTTTCTATAGGTAACTCACCAGTGGACGATACACGACCTACTGATGCATCTGGTAGTTCAACTGCTACCAAAATTGTGCCCCCATCCTCTGTATTCAGTTCTAGAAGCTTACGAGCCATAATTTAATTAGCTTGTGGCTATATCTAAAAAAGGTAAGTAAAGTAGTTTTGAAAGTCAATTTGTATAAATTTGTTAGATAAACAATTTTTTTTGGAGAAAATATATCTAAGGGTAATATCTAGTAAAACTATACCAATAAAGCAATTACTCTAAAAATTTACTTTTACCCCATACCTTGCATCTATATGACTTCACAATCTTCTCGCTCTGACAAAATTCTAGTTGTGGATGACTCTCCTGATAACGTGTTTTTGATCAAAACTATTTTGGAAGAAGAGGGTTACACGATTAGCACCGCAGAAAATGGGATTTCGGCCTTGGCAGAATTGAAAGCTTCTCCTTGTGATTTAGTTCTGCTGGATCTGATGATGCCAGGTATGGACGGGTACGAAGTCACCAAGCACATTCGTGGTCAAATGAAATTGCCGCAATACATCCCCATATTGCTGATCACTGCCCACGATGCGCCCAACGTCGCCCACGGTTTAGACTTGGGTGCTGATGATTTTATCCGCAAACCTGTAACAGTAGATGAATTGCTGGCACGAGTGCGATCGCTCCTACGTTTGAAGCATAGTATGGATGAACGTGATGAAATTGCCCGTCAGCGAGAAGATTTTGTCTCCCGCCTCACCCACGACTTACGCACTCCCTTAGTAGCCGCCGATCGGATGTTGATGCTATTTCAGCAAGGTGCATTGGGAACATTATCAACGCAAATGCAGGAAGTAATCGCCATCATGGCCCGTAGCAATATCAACCTGCTTTCTATGGTGAATACTTTATTGGAAGTTTATCGTTTTGAAGCGGGTCGCAAAAGTTTAGCGTTTCAACCAGTTAATCTGGGTCAGTTGCTAGATGAAGTGACTGGAGAATTGTCACCCTTAGCTCAAGATAAAACACTGTCCCTAAATTTGGACGTTACTGAAGAGTCAATCACAAACACAGTGATGGGCGATCGCTTGGAACTGCATCGTCTATTTACCAACCTCATCGGAAATGCGATCAAATTTACCGAAGCTGGGTCTATTACTATTCGTTTTACTTCTCAGCGCCAGTTCGACAAAAGTAATCAATCTGAGTTATCTGAAAAATCCAATTCCGTTGACTACATTAGAATTGAGATAGCGGATACTGGCCCAGGTATTCCCCCTGAAGAACAAGCCACCATCTTTGAACGATTTCGCCAAGGCAGTCATAAGAGTTCTGGTAGTGGCTTAGGACTGTATCTTGCTCGTCGAATTGTCGAAGCACATCAAGGCATTATTCTGCTTAATTCTGAGTTGGGCAAAGGTAGTGTATTTATTGTGCTTTTACCCACTAATATATGAGAAAATTAGTAATTATAAATTAGGAATTGTAGAGTTTTTTATCCTAGCAATTCATTATTTATAACTTTACTACTATCTACCGATAATTTAAACTAAAAAATTCCATTGGAAAATAAAACGCTAAGAATTGACGAATCAAATATGCTGAGATAACAGCATTAAGATTAAATAAATACTTTTTGATAGGAGAAAACAATGATTACCACTGAATTATCTAACATTGGCAATATTATCCAGACTCAGCGAGAGTTTTTTCAAACGGGCAAAACTAAAGATGTAACTTTTCGCATTGAACAACTGAAAAATCTTAAGCAAGCAATCATTGAGCATGAACAGTCAATAGTCGAGGCATTACAAGCGGATTTACATAAACCAGAAGTAGAAACTTACCTTACAGAAATCAGCGTAATTAAGGATATTGATTACGCCATCAAACATCTTCAAAACTGGACTAAACCCCAAAAAGCAGCGGTTTCCTGGGATTTCTTTTCCTACTCAGCGAAAATTTATCCAGAACCGTTAGGGGTTGTCTTAATTATTGGGCCTTGGAACTATCCATTTCAGTTAATTATCTCACCGTTAATAGGTGCGATCGCAGCCGGTAATTGTGCAATTATCAAACCTTCAGAAATTGCTTCTCATACGTCTGATATCATAGCTAAGATTATTGCCAAAAATTTTGACCCTGCTTATCTTGCAGTGATTGAAGGAGGCGTGGAAGCAAGTCAAAAATTACTTGCAGAAAAGTTTGACCATATCTTTTTTACTGGTGGTACAGCCGTCGGCAAAATCATCATGGCAGCAGCAGCAAAATATCTCACACCAGTGACTTTAGAATTGGGTGGCAAAAGTCCTTGCATTGTAGATACTGACATTAATCTTGAACACACTGTCAAACGAATTACTTGGGGCAAATTTATTAATGCTGGACAAACTTGTATCGCCCCCGACTATCTTTTAGTTAATAAAACAATCAAGAAAGATTTAATAGATGGGCTGGAAAAATCCTTAAAAGAATTTTATGGTGAGAATCCTGTAAACAGTCCTGATTATGCCCGGATTATCAGTCAAAAACACTTTGATAGATTGGTGAGTTTTCTCAAAGATGGTGAAGTTGTCATCGGTGGAGAAAATCAACCTTCAGAGCGTTATATTGCCCCTACACTGATTGATAATGTCTCACTAGAAGATTCTGTAATGCAGGAAGAAATCTTTGGGCCTATTTTACCCATGATTGAATATACTGACATTGCAGAAGCGATCGCTTTGATTAACTCTAGACCCAAACCCTTGGCGTTGTACTTATTTTCTCAAGATAAAAACCTGCAAAAGCAAGTTTTGCAGCAAACTTCCTCTGGTGGAGTCTGTATTAACGACACAGTTATGCAGGTTGGTGTCTCGTCTTTACCATTTGGTGGAGTGGGAGATAGCGGTATCGGTAACTATCACGGTAAAGCTAGCTTTGACACCTTTTCCCATAAGAAAAGTGTATTGCAAAACTCCTTCTGGCTCGATTTAAAATGGCGATACGCTCCATATCAGGGCAAATTGCCACTCATAAAGAAACTTCTGGGTTAAAAAAAGTTAGGAGTTAGGAGTTATGAATTATGAATTTTTAACTCTAAATTCCTAACTCCTGTACAGGCGCGATTAATCGCGTCTCTACTCCTAACTCTTAACTATTAATTATTAAAACCCAAAAGCTTTGCTGTAACGCTCCTCAGCCCAAGGTTCACCACGGCGATGGTAGCCATTGCGTTCCCAAAAACCAAGTTCTTCAGCAGCTAAAAATTCCAAACCATTAATCCACTTAGCACTTTTCCAAGCGTAGAGGTGGGGCACAACTAACCGCATCGGCCCACCGTGTTCAGATGGAAGGTCTTCACCAAAGACTTTAAAAGCAAAGAAGTTTTCTTCGCGCAGAAAATCTTCTACAGAAATATTGGTAGTGTAGCCGCCATAGCAGTGTTCCATAATGTGGGCTACTTTCGGGTCTAATTCAATCAGACCCATAAAATCTGTAACTTTAATGCCAGTCCATTTGACATCAAGTTTAGACCAGCGCGTTACACAGTGGAAGTCAGCTGTGAATTCGTGTTGAGGTAGCGCCATAAAATCTGACCAACTAAAGGTAGCAGATTTTCCTAAACCCCAAACTCGAAACTCCCATTCCTCAGTGCTGACTTGGGGAGTTTCACCGTAAGTTAATACCGGGAAACCTTTAGCTAAATGTTGACCAGGAGGGACGCGATCGCTCTCTTCTTTGCCTGGTTTCTGAAAAAATTTTCCTAGCATAGTTAGAGAAAAATAAGTTTTCTCAAGATATTTACAAACTTTTTTGCTGAGTTGCCAATAGCACCAGATGTTTTACCAAAACAGAATTCAGTTGGGTATTTTGATAGCGCAGCGTCTCGAAGAGAGCGTCTTGATTTTGACCAGACCAACAAAAACGTCTCCGGCTTTGCTTCTGAAATTGAGAATAGCTGAATTCTTCTTCAATCTTTATATGATTGCTTGATCGTTACTCATGAATGATAGGTAATGGGTAATGGATATTCCCAATTACTCACTACCAATTTTTTTGATCTAATGAGCTTGTGTAGAGTATCTAGGATTCATAATGCAATCAGGAAAGCTAAGAAAAAGCATTTATCCAACGGTAAGAAGTTTGATTGGTGACTTTGGCAATCAAATCTATCGGTGCTGTTCACGCTTTTCCTGACTGGAAAATTATGATTCTTCTTCCTCTTCTTCAGCAGCTGGATAAACAAATGTAGAACGTCCAGTCAAAATTGATTTGCCCAGAGAAAGGGCTTTTTGAGCTTCGACGACGGCTTTGTGCCTCCAGGTAGCTCGACGTTTATCTCGTTTTGATTTTGAAGTTTTCTTCTTAGGAACAGCCATGTCAGCAGATATCGCGATTCTTGACAACCTTCTTATTCTAGGCCATCCACTGACGCGAAGGACAACAGTAAAGGCAATACCCTGCCTTAAGCCCTCCGGGTTCGGGGGTGACGCTCGTTGCGCGGCATCGTCTCCTCGAATCACATTGGGAGAGGCTAGCGCCAAGGGAGATGACTCGCTCTAAGCGTTCGCGTAGCGTCTCTAAGAGTTGCTATGCCGTAGGCTTTACGCAATGCTTTCGACGGGAACCGCCATCGCGCAGCGTCTCATAGAGAAGACTGCGACCCCCTCACCGATGCAGCGTCTACATGAATTGCCCCTACTGAAAATAAGGGTTTCGGCTATTTTTTGGGTAAGTCCTGGCTATTTTCCAAGAAAAGTAGCGATCGCGCAGTTTTGAAGTAAGTGGCCCAATTTTGAGCATCGGGACGCGATCGCCATTGGGGACGACTGACATCTAATGCCAAAACTGGTGCGATCGCTCCCTTATTTTGTACGGACACAATGATTGAAACATCTGTCACCAAGATATCTTGGTCGAAGCTCCGTTGAGCAGATGCTCTAGCGGCTGCTTCCGCCCTTTTGAGAACGGTTTCGTAGTTTTCATCTGGCAGGCTGTCAATAGCTAGATCAACTCTAGCGGTGTAAGCTCGCACAACCTGCGGTGCAATCGCTTCCGTCAAAAACCACGTAGGAATGGTAGATATGAGCAAAACTAATAAAGGAACTATCCGGATTCTTCCGGCAATTTGGCTAATAAATGAAAAGGGAGTGATCGATGATGGTAGGTGAGCAGAAATCTTGCTCATGACCTTCTATCTCCTTAGTGATGATCTTTTATTGAAATTAGGTAAAAGGTATTTTCCAGGTAATTAAGGTAATAAAAATTACATGTTAACTGAAGATTCGATTAGAATCACTTAGACTATAAGACATAGGTTAGCTTTGTTTTTTCGGGCAAAGCCAACCGCAATTTTAAGACCAGCAAACAATAACTGACAAATAGCGGGATGGCAAATTACTGGGCGATCGCGATTGGCATCAATCAATATCAGTTATTTCAACCTTTAAGTTATGCCCAAGCAGATGCTGAGGCACTAGAGGATTTTTTGGTGACAGAGGCAGGCTTTCTCCCCAAACACTGCCTGCTAATGACGGATACCTCCCCGCCGATTGGGGATAGATCAACTTATCCGACTAAAGAGAATATTTTGCTGCTGCTTGAGGATTTGGCAGCTACAAGTTGGCAACCAGAAGATTATCTGTGGTTATTTTTTAGCGGTTATGGGGTCAACTACAAGGGCAAAGATTACTTAATGCCAGCAGAGGGTAACCCCGAACTCGTGCAAGAGACAGGCATAGAATTGCGATCGCTAATGCAAAGTCTGCAACTTACCGATCTAAATGTATTGCTACTACTCGATATCAACCGCGCTTTTGGCACTCAAGCGGATGCTCCGGTTGGCGAAGAAACAATAGAATTAGCCCAAGAACTACAGCTTGCGACAATTCTTTCTTGCCAACCAGAGCAATTTTCCCATGAAAGTAGCGAACTAGGTCACGGATTCTTTACAGCAGCCTTGTTAGAAGCTTTGCGTTCTGGTAATGGCAGCAACTTGGCAGATTTAGAAACCTACCTAAGCCTGCTCATGCCAAAATTATGTCACCACCACTGGCGTCCTGTCCAAAACCCTGCCACGATCATCCCATCAAGACCACAGGTAATCTTGCCAAAATTGGCAATGGAAAGCGACTTTCAATCAGAACCGGTGATTTATCCGGAAGAATCCTTTGCTGTTGCCCTTGCAGCTCCTCCCCTCGACGATTACCCTAAAACTTCAGCAGATCGGGGTAGATGGGGAGAAGCTACTGTGAACTCCTCCCAACAGGTGAAGGCTCACAAGGTCGAAAAATCTAAAGGTGAACAAGTCCATGAGTCAGCTACCGGCTTAGTTTCCCAGCCAATTGCGGAAACTTCTTTAGGAGTGAATCCGAGCGGAAGATTTATCCCTAATTCATCTAAAGGTTACGTTTCTCGATTGCCATCGAATCAGCCAAGCATCCCTCTTTGGAAACAGTTTATTTTATGGGGCGGAGGCAGCCTGCTAGTAGCAGGTTTAATCGCCGTAGTTTTTCTCCGTAATCAAGAAACTTTTAAAATTAAGCAAATATCAAGCACATCACCCAATGCTGCTGCGAGCGATCGCCAGGTTGTCCAGAGTTTACCAAATGATCGCACTCCACCAGTTAGACTTAAAAACCAATCTAGCGCCCAAATAACTTCTAGTTCCGAGTCAAAAAATCGCAATCAAGCAGTATTAGACCTGGCGAAAATGTCGCTTAGACAAACTCAGGCTAGCGATTTGGGCATGGCGATCGCAACAGCCCGGAAAATTCAACCCGGTGAACCACTTTACGATCAAGCTCAGGAGAATATTAAGATTTGGAGCCAGATGATTTTAGATTTAGCAGAGGGACGTGTTAAACAAAGACAGTATGCTAGCGCTATTGCTGCTGCTCGATTAATCACCAAAGATGAAGCCCCATACGCCAAAGCACAAGCAGCAATTAACCTGTGGCGGTTAGAGGGCAAGCAGTATGTGAGTAACAAAACTCTTTTAGATGCAGCTAATGCCTTAATTAAGTCTGAACAGGCGTCTACCTACAATCGTGCGATTGAAGTTGCCAATAAAGTACCAGCAGGTCAACCAGGCTTTGATACTGCCCAAAAATCGATAAATAACTGGAGTGAGAAAATTTTAGACTTGGCCAAGCGTCGCGCCGCCGAAGGAGAACGTAATGCCGCAATTGCGACCGCTGCTTTAGTGCCAGAAGAGACAGCTGCTTATGAAGATGCTCAGGATGCCATCCAAAAATGGCAAAAGAAATAGTAAAAAAATAGTAAAAAAATAGTTAGGAGTTAGGAGTTAAAAGTTATATTTTTAATTCAAGACTCGTTACTCCTGACTCGTAACTTTTCCCTCAGCACAGGCTAAACCTTAGCTATCCGCTCACAGTATTAGCAGTACTGTGACACATCTTCGCCACATTCGTCGGCTAGATAGCACAGCGCTCGGAAACGTAAACCAACCACTTCTTCATATAAGGGGTTGAGCTTACACATGGGCGGAATGTGAAACAGGGTTTTCCCAAATAATTTGACATTTCGCTCGAAGGGACACTGAGATGGAATCAGTTTGCACAAGCGGTGAGCTAGTTGGCGATCGCGGACTTGAATGTTTTCTAGCCGTTGCCGTAGGGGTTGGAGAATATCCCAGTAAGGCTTGGAAGCAGAACGGTTTAACTGGGTTACTTTCTGGTCACTAGTCTCTGGTTGATTGATTGATACCCAGCTTGCCAGAAAAATCTTTTTTGTGGTATTATCGAATACCTTCATGGTTAATCCTCTATGTTATTGAGGCTATTCATCTTTTTGATGAATATATACAATGTGGCAACGAAGTTTCCCGGAAGAATCTCGTCCTGACTGCGATATAATGTAATACCTGATTAGCCACTTAAGTCAGAACTTAATTTATTACTACGTCAAGTTAATCGCAAATTTCTGGGGATCGGTAGTGTAATATTAGGATCTTGTTCATAACTTGATATAGTTTAGATTTTAATAAAGACATCCGTCATTGGATAGGTTTTAGTGTAACATTTACAGAACTTAATATAAGGTCTTCCAGCAACTATTTTTGCTGAGTATAAATATCAGTAATACCCTAGTAGGCGTCTTTCCTCTCAGTATTTCCCACTCTCCCACCTCAGAGCGTCCTGTTGATTGCTGGAATGCCGTAGCACACAGAAGTCTGTTGCGGCTTAAAACCAGGTGGGTTGGCTTTCTTAGTAGATGCAGAGCGGCTAGTCATGAAATATCGGTCGTCGCAAAGTCTCGGTAAAGAAAGTGATTTTTCTTCAATTTGCAATCTATAGCGTCTTAGGGCTAACTTATCTGGGATTAGCCTTGGGCTACATTCCTGGTTTACGCATGAACCGCACCACCATTGCTTTGGTCGGTTCTACCTTTTTAATTGCTTTAGGTGTTCTGAATTTACAGGAAGCATGGCAGGCCATTGATGCCAATACCATCGTATTTCTCTTGAGCATGATGGTAATTAATGCCAACCTATCCTATGCAGGGTTTTTTAGGCGATCACTGTCGGTGATATTGAGTATCACTCGCAGTCCTCTAGGTTTGTTAATTGCCTTAACTTTTGGTAGTGGTATTCTCTCCGCCTTTTTTCTCAATGACACTATAGCGTTGATTTTCACACCTTTAACTTTGAGCCTGACTCAAGCTTTGGGTTTAAATCCGATTCCTTATTTACTAGCGATCGCAGGTGCAACTAATATAGGCTCGGTAGCAACCTTGAGCGGTAATCCCCAAAATATCTTGATTGGCTCCTTTTCAGGCATCTCCTATCTAGATTTTCTGCGTGTATTGGCCCCAGTTGCCCTAGCAGGATTGGTAATTCAAGTAGGATTACTGTGGCTACTTTACCCAGATGTGCGCTCAGTCAAACCTTGCCAACAGGTAACAGTTGGCAATCAACGGATTTTTAAACCTTTATTTAAAAAAACATTAGTCATCACAATTGGGTTGCTAATTGCATTCACTGCCGGCTTACCCTTAGCGGAGTCTGCTTTAGTTGCTGCTAGCTTATTGCTAATCACTCGCCGGGTTAAACCGCAACGCATTTTGCAAAAGGTCGATTGGAACTTGCTGGTAATGTTTTCTGGATTGTTTATCCTGACGCGAGTCACACAAAAGTTGAATTTGCTCCAGCCATTTACCCATGCAATCAACTCTGCTGCGAGTTTTTTGGGTGTAACTGTTGTCTTATCTAACTTAATTTCTAATGTGCCTGCTGTACTCTTATTGCATCCCCTGGTTCCTCCAGGTGATACTAAGTATTGGCTTTTGTTGGCAGCCGGATCAACTTTGGCTGGTAATTTGACTTTGTTTGGTTCAGTCGCCAACTTGATAGTTGTAGAAGCTGCTGCCGATTTAGGTTACAAGCTAACTTTTTGGGAACACCTGCGTTTTGGAGCGCCACTAACCTTATCCACTTTAGTTCTACTATATCTCTGGGTTCATTGAGGGCGATCGCTCTAATTACTAAAGTGAGTCATGCAAATCAAATTATCTTAGTGTATGTTGCTAACTCTAGTTTACTTTGGGCCAGTGCCCTTTCCAAACGTTATGACTCCAGATGAAGTGTCTGCACTGAATAAAGGTAATAAGATTGCAGTATTATTTGAATAACAAATTGCCTTGTAATTAAAGCTCGTATTATTGCTTCGCTGAACCCAGGTTACTGAACCATCGGCTGCAAGCGTTATACCGATGGAAGCTGGTTGATTGATGGAGAAGGGTTGAGAAGGGAAACTAAAAGGCCCCTCTCCTGGCAAACTAATAAATCGGTTACTCAACAGTTGTGTAAAATCACCTGTGAGGTTATTGCCATTTAGATTGAGCGTTCCAGTGGTGTAAGTAACTAGATTGTTTGCTGCGTTGTTAAAAACTACAGAGGCGGTTACAAAATTGAGAAAACTTCCTCTTTCCCAATCAAAATAGGGTTGTAGAAATGTTGAGCATGGCACTTCGCCCACCGGAACTATCGCTTTGAATACCGATGAATTTATCAATAGATTTGGCTTTACTTGTGCATTTGCTATCGGAATATTGAAGGTAAATCCGGTATAAAAAAGAAAGGCAGAAAATATAGAACCCCAAAAAGTCACTCGGTTGTACATCTTTTCTCCTCTTATGAAAAAGAATTAGTGTTGGTTGAGTTAATACCTGATATTATTCAGCTTTAACACTGCGCTTCTACCCAACACCTGCTAATTATTTACATAAGTTTGTACGTCAGATGTATTTTTTCATTCATCTTTAGACGCAAGTGTAAAAATTGATGGCGATATTGGCTAACCTCATCTGTTAAGTGGTTTCTATATTTATAGTAAAAGACTATATCTCACGTCAAAGCGCAAAGACGTTAGAAAAACTCTACGTCTCTGCGCCTGTGCGTGAGATTTTTATCTTAAATTCTCTATGATGCTACCTGAGCAGCAGTCCGAGTCCGCCGTCTTCTACCATCAGCAACTTTTACGGGTGGCTCATCAGGGATTTGCATCAACAAAGTCACAGATGGCTGACATTGCAATTCCCGACGGATGGAACGTTGCAATTCTCGTTCTAAAGTTCCTTGCAATCCACCCCAGTCTATATCTGCTGCTTGACCTTCGCTAGGTGCAAATTCTGTCCAGCGCACAGTGAGGATTTCTTCAATTCGTTGTTTTACCCAGGTTTGTAGCAGCGATCGCTCTACACTTGTAACTACACCCCGGAGGTGAGTTTCTGGTTTTGCCAACAGTTTACCATTCCAATCAATGGCAGCTGCGATCGTAATAATGCCTTCTGAAGCCATGCGTTGCCGTTCTTGCAACACTTTGGCACTTACCATACCCGAACTAGTAGTATCCACCAATTCGATACCAGATGGCACTTTCCCAGCGACGCGAATGGCATCTTCAGTCAGTTCGACAATATCACCATTCTGAATAATAATCATGTTTTCTGCGGGAATGCCCATACTCTGAGCCGTTTCTGCGTGTTTCACCAGCATCCGATGTTCGCCGTGAAATGGCACAAAGAATTTGGGTCGAGTTAAGGCAATCATCAGCTTTTGTTCTTCCTGACAGCCGTGACCGGAGACGTGAATCCCTTTGTCCCGCCCATAGACCACTTTCGCCCCCTGAATCATCAATTTATCGATGGTGTTGACTACTGCGATCGTATTTCCGGGAATTGGGTTAGCAGAGAATACTACCGTATCTCCTTCGCGGATTTTGATGTGAGGGTGTTCTTTGTTGGCGATGCGGGTCATTGCTGCCATCGTTTCGCCCTGAGAACCTGTAGTTAAAATTAGTACTCTTTCATCAGGTAGATTGCGGACTGCGTGCAATGGTTGCAGCAGATTATCTTCACACTTGATGTAACCTAAATTGCGGGCATGAGCAATCAAGTTCAGCATGGAACGCCCCACAATCGTCACTACACGGTTTTGCTTCTTGGCAATATCCAAAATCATGTTGATGCGATGGACGCTAGAAGCAAAGGTAGTGACGAATAATCGTCCAGTGGCTTGACTAAATACTCTCTCTAAGTTTGGATAAACTGAGCGTTCTGAAGGTGTAAATCCTGGTACTTCAGAATTAGTAGAATCACTTAGTAAGCAAAGAACACCTTTTTCACCATGTTCTGCTAACCGTTGCAAGTCAAACTTTTCACCATCCACTGGGGTATGGTCAATTTTAAAATCCCCTGTGTGAATGACTACACCAAGGGGAGTATGAATGGCAACAGTGAAACTATCAGCGATGGAATGGGTATTACGGATATATTCCACTAAAAAGTTTTTGCCAATCCGCACTACATCACGTGGTAAAACTGTTCTGATTTCTGTGCGATCGCGCACTCCTGCTTCTTCTAATTTACCCTCTAGCATTGCCATTGCTAGTCTGGGCCCATAAATCACCGGGATATCAAATTGCTTAAGATGAAAAGCAATCCCGCCAATATGGTCTTCATGACCGTGAGTAACGATCATCCCTTTAATTTTGTGGCGATTTTCCCGCAGATAGGTCGTATCTGGCAGAACAATATTTACTCCATGCATCGCCTCTGTGGGAAAAGCCAATCCTGCATCTAACAGAATAATTTCATCATCATACTCAAAAAGACAGGTATTTTTCCCAATTTCGTGCAAACCGCCCAAAGGAATAATTTTCAAGGCGGAATTATTAGCTTCGTTTTTAGCCATTTTCTCCTTAGATTGTTATTTGTGGTTAATTTAGTTGAGAGTTAACGAACTTTATTTAAGACAACATCATTTGTCTCTTAATTCAGTCCCAAAGCAATCAAGTTTTAATTGAAGATTTCAATTTTTTATTAAATAAAATCGACTGGACACTGAAGAATTTATAGTATGTCTATCAGTCCTAACACAGATTTTTAAATTGCAACTTATGAACAATTATGACCATTGTTTATATGTATCATTAGAAAGCAGCAAATTAACAGTGCTTAATCGGATGGTGGTTAGATTAAACTAAGTTCTTTCAGAACCGCTTCTAACTTTTGACTTACTTCTAAGTCAGCTTCACATAGGGGTGGACGAGTTGAACCAACCTGCCAACCTTGAAGTTTCAGTGCTTTTTTCACTGGAATCGGATTTGAAGTGAGAAATAAAGCTTTAAATAACGGGAAGAGTTGGAGATGAATCTCGCTGGCGACCTCAATTTTCCCCGCACTAAAAGCTTGGATCATCTGCTGTAGTTGGTTTCCTACCAGATGAGAAGCCACACTTACCACGCCCTTTGCCCCGATCGCTAACAAGGGCAAAGTCATGTAATCATCACCAGAATAGATGTGGAATTCTTTTGGTGTCAAGCGACGAATTTCGCTTGCCTGTTCTATACTGCCAGTGGATTCTTTAATTGCGACAATATTGCTAACCTCAGCTAACCGGGCAACTGTTTCTGGCTGAAGGTTTTGTCCGGTACGACCGGGGACATTGTATAACAACAAAGGTAAGTCGGGACAGGCTTGTGCTATGGCCTGAAAGTGCGCTTCCAATCCCGCTTGTGGCGGTTTGTTGTAATAAGGAACAACTTGTAAGGAACCATCTACTCCTATTTTAGACGCTTTTTGGGTGGCTGCGATCGCTTCTTTGGTGGAATTTGAACCACAACCTGCGATCACCTTGGCTTTTCCTGCTACAGACTGCAATACCTCGACAAACAGCTGGTACTCCTCATCCCAACTTAGAGTAGGGGATTCTCCTGTTGTGCCGCACACTACCAATGTATCTGTACCGTTGTTAGCTAGATGTGCTGCCAGTTCTGCCGCTACATCATAATCTACACTACCGTCTGCTTTAAACGGCGTAATCATAGCGGTTAAAACATTGCCAAAATCTCCCACCCTGTTTTCACTCCTGATTACCCATGTTTTTATATCTTGGTGGTTTTCTATTGTAATAACCTATCTGCAAATTTCTTTCAACTGTAATTTGCACATTTGCTCTTTTTCATTAGTTGTTTATTTTTACTAATGACTAGCTTGAAACGTAAGCTTTAGCAGGTTTGAGTAGATTTTTTTCTACCAGCAATTCAGCGATTTGTACTGCATTTAATGCTGCGCCTTTGCGGATTTGGTCACCACACAACCATAATTCCAAGCCACAGGGATGAGAAATATCTTGACGAATCCTTCCCACTAAAACTTCGTCTTTACCAGTTGCTTCAATTGGCATCGGAAAATAGTTAGTTTTCCAATCTTCTACCAACTTCACTCCCGGGGAGGAATTTAAAATTTCTCTGGCTTTTTCTGCACTAAAGGGAGTCTCAAATTCTAAATTAATGGCTTCTGAATGGGCCCGGAGTACGGGAACCCGTATACAGGTTGCAGTGATTCTGATTTGCTGCGTACCAAATATTTTTCGGGTTTCGTTGACCATTTTCATTTCTTCCTCACAATAACCCAAATCGTTTAATGCTGAGTTATGCGGGAATAAATTAAATGCCAGTGGGTAAGGCAATACCTCAGCTACTGGCGGCTGTCCTTGTAGTATAGCGCTTGTTTGCCTTTTGACTTCTGCCATTGCTCTAGCACCAGCACCACTAGCAGATTGGTAGGTTGAGGCTACAATGCGTTGCACTGGTTTAATTTTATGCAATGGCCATACTGCCACACTCATTAAAATTGTTGTGCAGTTGGGGTTGGCAATAATGCCTTGGTGATTAGCTGCGGCTTGTGGATTCACCTCTGGTACTATTAAAGGAACTTCCAGGTTCATCCGAAAGGCACTGGAGTTGTCAATTACCACTGCGCCCTTTTGGACGGCAATTCCTGCCCAAGCTTTGGATGTGGAACCACCTGCACTAGCTAGTACTATATCCACATTTTCAAAGACGCGATCGCTCACTGCCTCTATTGGTATATTTTCTCCTTTAAACCGCAGCGATCGCCCTACACTCCGCTCTGATGCCAATAGCTTCAAGTCAGCAATCGGAAAATTACGGATTTCTAATAATTCCAGCAACTCTGTGCCAACTGCACCAGTCGCTCCCAAAATAGCTACACGATAGGATTTAGACAAACTCACTTCCTCCTTTAAGAGGTTTTTTTGCAATTTGGAACAGTTGAAGATTTACTTATATTTAAATGGCGATCGCAACCTGGAAATACATTTTCAATTAGGTTTAGATTTCTCTCTAATTTAGTCTATTTTTGTCAATCTCTAAATTTTTATACATTTATTTTATTGGTTATTTAATAATTTAAGTTATATTGCACTCTCCAACAATGGCTATGCAATTTTTCCATCGATTTAAACTATATTATTATACAACAAACAGCCATTTAGCAGAAAAATGGAGATATCTGCACTTAGGCGTTTCACAGGCATCCCACTTATAAGGCAACGAACGTCTTAGCTTCAAAGTTGCTTACCAAGATGATGAATATACTACGAGCAAAATGGATAAAACCAGCACAGCATAAAAATCAGCTATACGGTTAGGTAATAGATGCGCTCTTGTATCACAACTTAATAATAGCTAGACTCAATACTATAACTTTAAATTGGGAGTACTAATCAGTCGCTGAGAACCAGGATATCACGGTGTTAGCCCACTGAATAATTAATTCCTAAGTTTCAGAGGGAGTGGAGAGTAGAGAATGGGGAGCAGGGGAGAGAAGGAGAATTAGGGACAAGAGGTGAGAGCTTGCAACAAGTCTTTCGCCTTGTCCTAATTCTCCTTGTCCCCAAGTCCTCTTCACCATGCCCCATACCCTATGCCCCCATTAACTAAATTGTTATGAAGGGAAAATGTCAAGTCCTTGGTCATTGGCAGTAAACTGGATCTTTGCCCCAGGACAAACATCCATCCTTGGATGTCATAAAGCCTTTTGGCAAACTCCCATTTCCTTAAGACACATCAAGCCATAACGCAAACAATTATTGCATCTTGTGTGTACTTGGAGTATAAAATACCAGAAAACTAGAGACGAAGCATGAAAGTTACCCAGGAAAAACTTCCCGCCAGCCAAATTGGCCTGGAAATAGAGATTACGCCGGAAATTACCAAGCAAACTTACGAACAGGTCATTAAAAATTTAGCGAGTACTGCCAATATTCCTGGGTTTCGTAAAGGCAAGGTGCCTCGGCCAATATTGCTACAACGGCTGGGTACAACTCGTATTAAGGCAGCAGCGCTGGAAGAATTAATTCAAGACGGCATTGAGCAAGCGGTTAAACAAGAAGCTATCCCGGCAATAGGTCAGCCACAATTGCGCTCCTCTTTTGAGGATTTAATTAAGAATTATGAACCTGGAAAACCTCTGACGATTTCGGCTGCTGTCGATGTAGAACCAGAAGTGAATCTAGTTCAGTACACTGATTTGCAAGCTAAAGCTGAAGAAGTGAAGTACGAGCCAGAACGAGTGGACGCTACCCTTGACAAGGAACGTCAAGAATTAGCGACATTGATTCCTGTGGAAGGACGTGCAGCCCAAATCGGCGATATTGCCGTAGTCGATTTTAAAGGTGTATTCTCCAAAGTCGAGGGCGAAGACGAAACAGCCGAACCAGAACCGATTCCCGGAGCCGAAGCAACTGATTTTCAAGTTGAGTTGCAGGAAGATAAGTTTATTCCAGGCTTTATTTCGGGAATAGTGGGGATGAATCCGGAAGAAACCAGAGAAATTGCAGCACAGTTCCCAGATCCTTATGCTAATGAAGATTTAGCTGGAAAAGCGGCAACTTTCACAGTGACGCTCAAAGAACTGAAGGAAAAGGAACTACCAGAAGTAAATGACGATTTTGCCCAAGAAATCAGCGATTTTCAAACCTTAGAGGAGTTACACGCTTCTTTGGTAGAGCGATATCAAAAAGAGGCGGATGACAAAACAAAAACAAATAAACAGGAAGCGTTGTTAACGGAACTGCTCAAGCACGTAGAAGTTGACTTACCAGCAACCATGATTGAGCAAGAAGTGGATGCAATGCTAACGCAAACAGCAATGCGGCTGTCTCAGCAGGGATTGGATGTAAAGAAGTTGTTTACTCAAGATATTATTCCTCAATTGCGGGAGCGATCGCGCACTGAGGCAATTGAACGCATCAAACGTTCCTTGTCGTTGCGCGAAGTCGGTAAACGCGAATCTATCGAGGTAACACCAGAAGAAATCGCAGCCAGAGTCACAGAACTTTTGGAACAGTACCCAGAGGAGCAAGACGTTGATGAAGATAGACTGCGCTCAATCGTGGAAAACGAACTATTAACCGAAAAGACCATTGATTGGTTATTAGAACACTCCTCAGTTGAACTTGTACCCGAAGGTTCCTTAAGTCCCGCAGAAGAAACAGAAGCCGCAGAAGCGGATGCTGATGCTGATGCACCTCAGACAGAGGAAGAAACCAGCGAAGCTTCGACAGAAGTCACAGAAGGATAATTAAAAATCCCACAGCCATAAGTTCACCAGTTCTGAGTTAAAGTACTGGTGAAATGGGTAAGTTAAAACAGATGAGAGAGCAGGGAGCAGGAGAAGCAGGGGGAGAAGTACTATTAATTATTGTGCAATGCCCAATGCCCAAATGCTCAATACTTCGGCTCCTTTGGACTTACTGCGACTTACCTCGGCTTACTTCGACTAGCAAGAGTACAAGTCGCTCGGCACAAGCCGCTCAGTACAAACAAGTGCCCAATGCCCCATAACTCTTAACTCTTGAAAACTCAGGGATAAGGGCAGAATAATTAAAGAATGAATCAATTCTCAGCAAATTGTCACACATGTTATCGCCTGAGCTTGATACTGTGTTACACGAGAGGAAATTATATGAGGCATAATGGTTAACACGTACCTATAAAAATCCCATTCGTCGAAAAGGCAGCATTTGCTGCTGAAACATTTGTCCTAAAATTATCGTCAAAGAAAGCTTGTATGCTTGTATCGCAGTCGGGAAATAACCCCATCAGCAACCAAAGTCGAATCAACATTAACTCCCAGTTGAACAGCCCTAGCAACATCGTGCCGATGGTGGTGGAACAGTCTGGCATGGGAGAAAGGGCTTTCGACATCTACTCCCGCCTGCTGCGAGAGCGGATTATCTTTTTGGGAACGCCAATAGATGATACTGTAGCCAACTCAATCGTGGCTCAGTTGTTATTCCTAGACGCCGAAGACTCAGAAAAAGACATCCAATTGTATGTTAATTCTCCCGGTGGCTCAGTCTACGCAGGGATGGCAATTTATGATACAATACAACAAATTCGCCCTGATGTTGTTACCATCTGTTTTGGATTAGCCGCCAGCATGGGGGCATTTTTGTTGACAGCAGGGGCTGCCGGTAAGCGAATGTCTCTGCCCGACTCCCGGATTATGATTCACCAACCACTTGGTGGCGCTCAAGGTCAAGCCATTGACATTGAAATTCAAGCCAGAGAAATTCTTTATATTAAGGCTAAGTTGAATCAGTTAATGGCTCATCATACTGGTCAACCCATAGAAAGAATTGAAGCAGATACTGAGCGCGACTTTTTCATGTCGGCAGAAGAAGCCAAGAACTACGGTTTAATTGATCAGGTCATTTCCAGGCAAAATCTTCCCACAGCAGGGGAAAACGTCACCATTCTGAAATAAGAGGCTGGTATGTCTAAGTACGACTCCCATTTAAAATGTTCATTTTGCGGCAAGTCTCAAGAGCAGGTGCGTAAATTAATCGCGGGGCCGGGAGTCTACATCTGCGATGAATGCGTTGACTTGTGTAATGAAATACTAGACGAGGAGTTACTCGATACCAATGGTGCGGCAGCACAACCGGCACCAAGAGCAGAACCACCTCAAAAACGGCGTACTCAATCTTCTAGTATTTCGTTTAATCAAATACCCAAGCCAAGAGAGATTAAAAAGTATCTAGACGAACACGTTATTGGTCAAGACGAAGCCAAAAAAGTGCTGTCAGTAGCCGTTTACAATCACTACAAGCGGTTGGCGGTCATTCAGTCTAAAACCAGTGGCAAAGCTGCGGCAGATGATGCTGTAGAACTGCAAAAGTCCAACATTTTGTTAATTGGCCCGACTGGTTGCGGCAAAACTCTCTTAGCGCAAACCCTAGCGAAAATCCTGGATGTACCCTTTGCCGTCGCTGATGCTACGACGCTGACAGAAGCTGGGTATGTGGGAGAAGATGTGGAAAATATCTTGCTGCGACTGTTGCAAGTGGCAGATTTAGATATAGAGGAAGCGCAACGAGGAATTATCTACATTGATGAAATTGACAAAATCGCTCGCAAAAGTGAGAACCCGTCAATTACCCGCGATGTTTCTGGCGAAGGTGTGCAGCAAGCCTTGCTGAAAATGTTAGAGGGAACGATCGCCAATGTACCACCCCAAGGAGGGCGCAAGCATCCCTATCAAGACTGCATCCAGATTGATACAAGTAATATTTTGTTCGTCTGTGGTGGTGCTTTCGTAGGCTTAGAAAAGGTTGTGGATCAGAGAGTTGGCAAAAAAGCAATAGGCTTTGTGCAACCTGGAGAAGGCCAATCGAAAGAAAAACGGGCAGCAGATACTCTTCGCCATTTAGCACCAGATGATCTAGTAAAATTTGGCATGATTCCCGAATTTATTGGGCGCGTACCAATGGTAGCAGTAGTAGATCCGCTAGATGAAGAAGCGTTGATGGCGATTCTCACCCAACCACGCAGCGCCTTAGTCAAGCAGTACCAAAAACTGCTGAAGATGGATAATGTCCAGTTAGATTTTAAACCAGATGCTTTACGAGCGATCGCTCAAGAAGCCTACCGCCGTAAAACTGGTGCGAGAGCATTACGGGGCATTATCGAAGAACTAATGTTGGATGTTATGTATGAGTTACCATCCCGTAAGGATGTGACACGCTGTACAGTAACACGAGAGATGGTTGAGAAGCGATCGACTGCCGAACTGATAATACATCCATCTTCACTACCGAAGCCAGAATCAGCCTAATAGTCATTAGTCATTGGTCATTAGTCATTGGGCAAAAACTAAGGAATAATAACTATGTACCAAGGACAAATGACTAATGACAACTGACAAAGGATTAATGACTAATGCCTTATATTAAAGTTCGTGGCGTTGAGCATTATTACGAATGGGTGAAAAAACCATCTGGTTCTTTAGTAAAACCAGTGATGATTTTCATGCATGGTTGGGCTGGTTCGGCTAGGTATTGGCAAAATACCGCTAATGCTTTATCAGAGCAATTTGATTGTTTACTCTACGATTTGCGGGGATTTGGTCGTTCTGGTGGGAAGCCAACCATAGCCGAAGCAAGTGAAGCTGTTGCCGAATCTGAATCCCCCCAGGATGAATCGCAGGCAATCAGAGAGTTAACTTATGAATTAGAGGAATACGCTGATGATTTGGCAGCTTTGTTAGATGGGTTGCATCTTCAGCGTGTTTATATCAATGCTCACTCAATGGGCGCGTCTGTTGCTACTTTATTTTTTAACCGCTACCCCCAACGAGTAGAACGAGGAATTTTAACTTGTAGCGGCGTTTTTGAGTACGACGAAAAATCCTTTAGTGCCTTTCATAAATTTGGTGGCTATGTAGTAAAATTCCGTCCCAAGTGGTTAAGCAAAATTCCATTTGTTGACCAGATGTTTATGGCCAGATTTCTGCATAGTTCCATACCACATTCTGAGCGGCAAGCTTTTTTGGAAGATTTTCTCGAAGCAGATTATGATGCGGCTTTAGGGACAATTTTTACTTCAGTCAGTAAGGCTCAATCTGAAGTGATGCCGCAAGAGTTTGCCAAGCTGACAGTGCCGACTCTGCTTGTGGCGGGGGAATATGACAAAATCATTCCAGCCGAGATGGGGCGTCAAGCAGCTGCACTGAGTGACAAAGTGGAATTTGTGATGATTCCCAATACAGCACATTTCCCAATGTTGGAAGATGCGCCAACTTATTTGCAACGGGTACAAGAGTTTTTGCAAATTAATACCCCACAACCACAAGTCGGATAACTGATGGCGGTTTTTTAGACAGTTAAGTGTACCTGTGTGATGCCTTGACGCATTTTATATTGTCGCTTTAACCAAGACTTTTTAATTATTTTACGGAGCAAGGGAGCAAGTTGAATCAACAGCGAACGCAGCAGTGCATTTTTTCGCAGTAGTTCGCCTTGTTTAGCTTCTTCTAACTGGAGTTGCTGGGCGCGGATAATTTCTGGCTCACGTTCTGCTTGGATGTGCGATAATGCCATGTCAATATCCTGGTGTCCAGTTTCTTTGTGCAACAACGGCACAAGATGATTAGCAGCGACAATCACATCACGGAATGCTAAATTAATTCCTTGAACACGGACAGGAGACATTGGATGTGCAGCGTCACCTAGAAGTAGTACCCCTGGTGCGTGCCATTGTGGACAATAACCAACCACAACAGAAAGCCGAATCGGGGATTCGATGGTGTCTGCATGATTACGGAAATGCTCTGCTAGCCATGAGGGTGATAGTGAGGCAAAAATCTCTGCCCAGTTGGCTTGCTTGGAGTCAGTGTTTTCGGTTGCGGACATCACCCAAGCCAGATGCAGTTTCCCTGACTCTGCTCCGTGAAAGATGCTAAATACGCGATCGCCATTTACTATAGTACGAAATACATTATCGGTTGCAAACTCAGGACTGGCGGCAAGTTTAAACCAGAGAATATCAATATTTTTGGGCTGGCGTACCAATTCCAATCCTACACGTTGTCGTACAAGGGAATTTCGACCATCTGCCCCAATCACTAAGTCAGCAGTAAATTCTCTGCCATCGCTTAGTACTACACCTGCGACACGTTGATTACTCCAGCGTAAATCTTTGACTGGAACACCCTGGATAAATTCAAACCCATCATTGGTTTGAGCTGACGAAATCAGTGCTTTGAGTAGCGGTGGTTGTGAAACCAGTGTACAGGGTCGGGTTGCTCCCATTGGTTCATCAACTCGAAACAACTGCTTTTCACCTAGAATGAATTCCCATGCGTCGAGTTGTCGATGAGGAATATGCTCCAACAATGCCGATAGACCCATTTGCTCTAGTGCATCTAACCCACTGGGCATTAATCCTTCACCGCGAAAAACACGATGAAAGTCTTTTGCTGCTTCAATTAATGTTACAGCAATACCACGTTTTGCAAGGAGCAGGGCAAGTGTTGCACCTGTTGGACCTGCACCCACAATCACAATTTGCACTACCTTATTCCTCCTGTATCAGTTGCTCTCAAAGATATTGGTCGAACTATCTTTGGATTAACCCAAACCCAGTTCTCGTTTTAGCAAGTTAATCGAGTTAGTACCGATATAATTTTCAACCTTAATCAGCTTCGGTGGACGAATAATATCTTCGTCACAGGCTTGTACGGCTGCTTGTACTGCCGCAAAACTGGCTTGATCACTTATGATTACCTCAGCCCGTTTAACCATTGCTTGAAGTTTATAAGCATCTTTTGGTTGCGAAGTCATCACCAGTAGTTCATCCCCCCGCAGACCGTGGAGGATGACTTCTGCTGCTCGTGCAATCCCGGAACTGAGGCTAACTATGCCTACACAGTTTTCTTTTGGTAAGGTTTTCAATAGGCTGAGTTCTTTGCTGTAGTCGTAGATATCCAGAGGAATTACCCGTGCAGCTTTGGGAGCTGCGATCGCTTCCACATTACTGATAAAATACCGACTTGTGACTACTGTCGCAGAGGTAGTTTTATCTAACACAGCTGTTAATTCTTCCATTGCGACCAACTGAACTGGTATTTTTAGCGATCGCTCTAATTCATACACCATCAACTCACCAGCACCCATATCATAAGATGGAACTGCAACCAGTACCCGCGCACTACAACGCAAGCGCCAGTCAATTTCTGCTAAAAATAGCTCTCTGGCTTGATTGAGTGAACATCCTTGCGAAAGCAGATCGTCAAGTGCTTTCTGGACAACTTGATATGCATCAGGATTTTGTTTGAGAATTGGTGATTGCAGCCTGCTACCGCCCTCATGACCTTGGGCACGAACATAAATTCCTGAACCAGCCATACTTTCAACAAATCCGTCTTCTTCTAGTTGACGGTAAACTTTGCTAATGGTATTACGGTGTAACCCAGTTTGCATTGCTAATGCCCTTGTGCTTGGCAATTTGTAAGCAGGGGGATATTGCCGAGAAGCGATCGCAAACCGGATTTGATTAAACAGCTGGGTTGATGCGGGAATTTCGCTGTCTGGCTGAATACGGAATTGAATCATCAGCAAACCTCCTGAATACTGAGTGGGGAGAGACGCGATTAATCGCATCTGTACGGAGTGGGGAGTATTTAAGTGTTGCTTTCCTACTCAGCACTTTTAACTCAACACTCTTTTACTGACCAGCTGCATTTGCTACATGTCAAATACTTTATTTACACATGAAGTTTTTCTGGTACAAATTTCTAATGTGCTCACTATTGGTAATTGATAATTTAAATGGAAATAACCTGGGCATACTGGCATAGTTATATCAAATAAACACACGGCTAATCATATCGCACTGGTAAAAATTATTATGACAGAGCAAGCAATAATTACCACAACAGTTAATCTTTTGCAAGATAATATTCAAATTTCCGCTTATCTGGCAGAGCCAAAAGAAGCTGGATCTTATCCTGGAGTGGTAGTATTACAAGAGATTTTTGGTATCAACGTTCACATTCGGGATGTTACAGAACGAATTGCCAAACTTGGGTATGTAGCGATCGCACCTGCACTTTTTCAACGGACTGCTCCTGGCTTTGAAACTGGATACACACCTGAAGATATTGAAACGGGCAGAGGCTACGCCATGCAAACTCAAGCCTCAGAGTTATTGAGCGATATTCAACTAGCAATTGACTACCTGAAAAATCTGCCTCAAGTCAAAAAAGATGGTTTTGGCTGTATTGGCTTCTGCTTTGGTGGTCACGTTGCATATCTTGCAGCCACTTTACCAGATATTAAAGCTACGGCTTCCTTCTACGGTGCTGGAATTACCACCCGCACACCAGGAGGTGTAGCTCCCACTCTCACCCGCACCAGAGAAATTCCAGGCACTCTCTATGCCTTCTTTGGCAAAGAAGATGCTAGCATTCCACCCGAACAAGTAGATGAGATTGAAGCAGAGTTAGAAAAATATAAAATTCCTCATCGTGTGTTTCGCTACGATGGAGCTGACCACGGATTTTTCTGTGACCATCGTGGCAGTTATAATCCTAAAGCTGCTGCTGATGCTTGGGAGCAGGTAAAACAACTCTTTGGTCAACTGAACTGAAGCATACACAATCAAGTTTGTCATTAGTCATTAGTCATTAGTGAATAATAAAGGACAACTGACAAATGACAAATGACAAGTGACAAATGACAATCTAAACTCCAGTTGCACCATATCAAAAAACAATTAATCTTCAAAAGTCATGAATTCCGAATCGAAACTTTCTCAAACAGCCAATTCGTCGTTTACGATGGATGATTTTGCCAAAGCGCTAGAAAAACACGACTACCAGTTTCAAAAGGGACAGGTTGTACATGGCAAAGTGTTCCAACTTGACCATGATGGAGCCTATGTCGATATTGGTGGCAAGTCGTCAGCTTTTCTGCCGCGCGATGAGGCTTCTTTGAGAGCAGTTACCGATTTATCGGAGGTGCTGCCATTACAAGAAGAAATGCAGTTTTTGATTATCCGAGATCAGGATGCAGAAGGGCAAGTCACCCTTTCTCGAAAGCAGTTAGAAATTCAGCACATCTGGGAACGACTGGCCGAAATGCAGGAAAATGCTCAGACTGTGCAAGTAAAGGTTATGGGTGTGAACAAAGGTGGTGTCACCGTTGATATTCTCTCCTTGCGGGGATTTATTCCGCGATCGCACCTGGCAGAGCGTGATAATTTAGAAGCCCTCAAAGGTCAAAATCTGACTGTCGGGTTTTTGGAAATTAATAAAAACACCAACAAACTCATCCTTTCCCAGCGATTAGCAACTCGTTCTAGCAACTTCAGCTTATTAGAACTAGGTCAACTGGTGGAAGGTAGAGTTACTGGTATCAAACCTTTTGGTGTGTTTGTTGATGTAAATGGTATGGGGGCTTTGCTTCATATCAAGCAGGTAAGCCAAAAATTCATCGACTCATTAGAAAAGGTATTTCAAGTTGGTCAGCCAATTAAAGCTGTAATTATTGACTTGGATGAGGGTAAAGGGCGGGTTGCTCTTTCTACCAGAGTTTTGGAAAACTTCCCTGGCGAAGTGCTGGAGAATATGGAAGAGGTGATGGCTTCGGCTGAGGCGCGTGCTAATAGAGCTAATAACAAAGCTTCTGAATAGTTTTGAAATGGGCTGCTTGCACAAAGCGTTTAAATCCCCATCTGAAACAATTTTGAATTTGGAATTTGGAATTTTGAATTGTTTATACTCCCCCTGCATCTACAAAGATGTGGGGGGATTTTAAATTGGGAAAACTTTTCCCAGACTTTTTTCTAGCCTCTAGCTGCGAATGCCGGTAAAACAAGAATTTCAGTCAGCTATAGATGACTTTCGCTATGAGCCGCAGAATTTATTCTGAAGCGGACGTGTGGGCAATGCCAATATTCTGCAATGATGCAAATACGTGAGTCTAGAATCTTACATTTGAACCTATCACCCGCCATAGGTTAGAAACCTACGGCTAATAGGGAAAGTCCTCTCAAGAGGACTAAACAATAATTTATCTGACTTTATGACTAGCTCACCCCGAAATTTTCAACCTGCATTTTACTATCACATCACCACTCGCAATACGGTTCGGTTAAGGCAAGAGACGCGATAAATCGCCGTCTCTACAAAGGACTGATTATTGTAAAGACGGCGATTTATCGCGTCTTTGCATCTAGGGCGTGTCATCAAAAAACCTTATCCGAACCATTTAGTGTGAACAGTTAATTAGAATTATTGCTAAATCAATCGTAACAACTAAAGCAAAGCTAGAAAAATAAACTTTTGACTTTTGACTTTTGATTTTTGACTTCCCGCTAGGGCTGAGGGAGCGGTCTGTTAGCGGGAATGAAGATTAAAGTTAAGCCGAAAAAGTCACCAGGACAGTTGAGTTTACCTTGGGACAAACAGAGGGTGTCAGAAAGCACTGAAGTGCAGGAGGTAGCAAAAAAGTTTATTCAAGCAAATTGCTATCAGCCGCCAGTGCCAGGTATCGGATCTCTGAAATGTTGATTAACTCGTAGAAAACAACCTTATTACAAATATTTATAAAAGTCTGAAGTGCTTATATGTTAGACTTCACAAGTCTCAATGCGAGAAAAGAAGTAAGAAGTATTCTTAAGGAATAAAATACTAGTTGCTCACCTGACTTACTGCGTAAAAATGGGAGGTATCCCTCTGGTGCTGAAGTGTTATAAGCTATCTCATCATACCTGCTTATCCACTTGTTTCCTTTCACTTTCCATCCTACGCGATCGCCAAATTTGTCCCAGGCTTCATCTTCTCTTACACCGTCAGCCTTCCCACCAACGCTTAAATAAATTTTCTTCTGAACGCTGAAGCCAAAGCGCCCATCACTATATTTTACCCAAAGTTGGTCAATGGTGCGTAAGTCAGTACAGGGAAAATTATTCATGGATTCGTAATTAAACCAGCCTTCCTTTTCTCTGCTAGATGCCTTGAGCATAACAGCTAAAGTTTCCTCATCCGCTTCTTTCCACTTGCCTGCTGCTAGCAAATGTTGCAATCGCGTGTAGTTTACTCCCTTATCAGAACTGAGGTCATCGGCTTGAATTACTGGCTGTAGCTTTGGTTTTCGCTCTGGCGGCTTTCCAGTAATACCCCAAATTAACTGCTCCATAGCCTCTGTATCTGTCCGAAAGTCAACCCACGTATGACCCTTAAGAAAAATTGGGAGTTTAGGCTCGTCTGGTGTATTCCCAAGCAAAACGGGAATCACGGGACAGCCTCTCTCTACAAATTCGTTTAAAAAAGCTCTCATCTCTTGATTTTGCCAGGGGCCAAATCCACTGCTACCTACAAAAACTGCTGCTGATTTAATATTTTCTATTTGTTCCTCTAGTAAAGACTGCCATGCTAAACCAGGACAAAGTGCCCACTTATCTAGCCAAGGTTTAATTCCTTGTCTTGTTAATTCATGAGCAATTTCTTCTACTTCAGGCTTGTCTTTGCTATTGTGGCAAAGGAAGACATCATACTGATCTTCGTCACTCATCTATAAGTCTCCTCACATCCACTTTTCTATACCAGCAAAACTTGCCAAGGCATTATACTTACTGCTCTAAATCCTTGTTCAACGATTCTAACTCAGCCCAATACTGCGTAGGTTTTGCCTAAAAAATAACTCCAATGTAGGTTGGGTTGAGGAACGTAGCAAGATCCAGCAGGGTAACCCAACATTTTCTTTCTCTTTGTTGGGTTTCACTCCGTTCAACCCAACCTACAAATCTTTTTAACGTAATTACTTAAGTTATTAGTTAATGCATTGAAAAAATGGATCAAGTCGAATTTAATAAGCAAAATGGTATTTGACTTACTCAAAATGCCATTTTGCTTACTCAAAAGCTGTGTTTGCTTTCTCATTTGGGTGTTTTCCGCAAGCAAAAGAAGCTTTGACTTTCTCAAACTCCAGTTTGCTTTCTCATTTGGGTGTTTTCCGCAAGCAAAAGAAGCTCTTACTTTCTCAAACCCCAGTTTGCTTTCTCATTTTGGTGTTTTCCGCAAGCAAAATCGCATTTGACTTACTCATTTCGGTGTTTTCCGCAAGCAATCAAGCATATTGAGAAAGCAATATGCTTGATTGCTGACTCATTGCAGTAATTCACACACTTGTAACAACTATCCCTTTGAGATTACTTTTCTCTATCTTTATCTAATGCTTCCTGGATTGCACGACGGCAAAATTCTGGAGGATCATCCTTGGTGGATAGTTCTTCCTTCATAGTCTTGGTAATGCGTAGGTTAATTCTCTCTGTTAATGATTCTTCTCTATTTGATTTAATTGGTTGTAAATTTTGTGGATTCCCTTTAGGATTAGGCATTATTGAGAAATATAAACAAGGCTTGATTTACTTGGTGCCAAAACAATAGATTGTTTTTTGGTGGTTGCTACAACTTGCCGGAAGTACAACCACCAATATCCAATTTCAAAAATGGACACTACTATTTTATGTTCACGCGTTCCGAACTTGAAATCAAGACTATTAAAGAATTACGCGACTTGTGTCGTAGATACGGCATAAAACCTACTCTTAATGCAGGATACAAAACCTCGTACATCGTAACTCTGATGGCATTTCCACTTTTAGCGCTGCAACAAATGAAGCAAGGTAAAGGGTTAAAATTCCCTAACTTTAACGCTATCCAGGTAATCAGTTCTGCTATAGAAGAGATGAATTCACCCACAGATGAGCAAGCAGCACTAATTCGGATCACTTTGGAGGGCAGGAAAATGAGTTATCCTGACCGATACGACCAGGAGAACCTGCTGAACTTGCACAAGGCTAAGATGTCGTTTGAACAAGCTATTGACTTGTTGAGCCAGTAAAACTAATCCCATTACCCTATCCCCCACATCTTTGTAGATGTAGGGGATAATTTTTAGAGATTAAGATAAATAAAGGTGTGATCTATTGGCTAATAGAGACCTAACCCCCAACCCCTTCCCTAGTAGGGAAGGGGAGTAAGATTCAAAGCCTCTGACGCCAGATGCAACAAGAGTGGCTCGCCGCCCAACGCAGTGGCTCCTCCTTTTAGGAGAGAGGAATGGAAGTGAGGTCAAAGTGTATTGCATATAAACGAGCGATCGCTATAAACGCTGAAAGTATTCAATTTAGGTATTTATTATGTTTCTAATAACTGGAGCAACGGGAGGAATTGGTCGCAGAGTTGTGCGACTCCTACGGCAACGAGAACAGTCTGTGCGGGCATTTGTCCGCTTAACTTCGCGCTACAGCGAGTTAGAACACCGGGGTGCAGAAATCTTTATCGGTGACTTGCTAGAAGAAAGAGATATCCAGAAAGCTAGTCGAGGTGTCAAGTATATTATCAGCGCCCACGGTTCTGATAGCGATGCCCTATCCTTAGATTACCGCGCCAATATTGAATTAATAGACCAAGCAAAAGCCAATGACGTAGAGCATTTTGTCTTTATTTCCGTATTGGGAGCCGATCGCGGATATGAAGAAGCTCCTGTGTTCAAAGCCAAACGAGCAGTAGAGCGATATTTGGCAGCTAGTGGCTTAAATTACACTATTTTACGCCCATCTGGATTAGCATCTAACTTGCTGCCACTAGTAGAACAATTTCGGGAAACGGGATTGTATTTGCTCATTGGCGATCGCAAAAACCGTACCTCAATTGTCAGTACCGATGATTTAGCAAGGATAGTGGTGGATTCTGTGACAGTTGAAGGCGCTCGAAACCAGATTTTCTCAGTGGGAGGGCCGGAGATTTTATTACGAGAAGATATTCCCCGGATTTTTGGTCGGATCTTCAACAAACAACCAGTAATAATTAACTCACCACTATTTGCCGTTGATGGGTTACAGAGTGCATTGGGTTTAATTAATCCCCAAATCCAAAAAGCTTTGGGAACTTATCGCACATTGCTAGCAAATGAGTTTTTCTGTACAAAAGATGAAATTGCCAATTTAGAGGCGATTTTTAACTTCCAGTTAGAGACATTAGAAAGTTTTTTGCGGCGCTATCTAGCAGTTTGAAAGGGGAATGGGGAGTAGGAGAGACGCGATTAATCGCGTCTGTACTGGTGAGTAAGGAGTAGAAGAAACGATATAAATGACAAACAAACAATAAATCATTCCCCTATTCCCCATTCCCCATTCC
>NZ_CAXTNP010000018.1:0-52393 GCF_964245575.1 uncultured Nostoc sp.
CCTGCTTAAGCCTGTCAACTATTTTTCCAAAAATATTTTGGACTGCTTTTGAGTCTCCATAAAAGCCTTAGTGAGTAAGGGTTATAGGCTATAGTATTCTTGTAAATCACTAAGGAAGTAATAAAGTTGTGAGGAATTCTGGTGTTTTGCCGCCCTGGCTGGTTTTAGATCCATTATTGCGTGGCTGGTTGATGGAGGATATTGGCAGGGGCGATCGCACAACAAATACCCTACTAGTAGAAGATGTGACGCTAGGTTTGGCTAAATGGGTAGCTAAAGCTTCTGGGATAATTGCTGGCTTACTAGTTGCAGCTAGGGTGTTTCAGATTTTGAATGAAAAAGTCAGTTTTGTGGGGGTTGTGGCTGAAGGTACATGGTGTGAGGCGGGACAGGTAGTAGCTGAAATTCATGGTTCGCTGGATGCACTGCTTATGGGGGAAAGAGTCGCGCTCAACTTGGCTATGCGGTTGAGTGGGATTGCTACGCTAACTAATATATATGTAGAGAAAATTGCGGATTTGCCTGCTCAGTTGGTGGATACGCGTAAAACTACACCAGGGCTGAGACTGTTGGAAAAGTACGCAACTGCTTTGGGTGGGGCGATTAATCACCGCATGGGGTTGGATGATGCCGTGATGATTAAGGATAATCACATTGCGGCGGCTGGGGGAATTGGAGAAGCTGTTACCTGTATTCGTTCTCAGATTCCTTATCCCTTAACTATAGAGGTAGAGACGGAAAGTTTAGAGCAGGTAAAAGAAGCTTTGAAGCACAAAGCTGACATTATTATGTTGGACAATATGCCTTTGGATATGATGCGTCAGGCGGTGCAGTTGATTCGCCAGCAGGATAGCCGGGTGAAAATTGAAGCTTCGGGGAATGTGACTTTGGAAACGATTCGCGGCGTGGCGGAAACGGGTGTTGACTATATTTCTAGCAGTGCGCCTATTACTCAGTCGAAGTGGTTGGATTTGAGTATGAGGATTGTACTTTAAATAAAGAAGCCGAATAATTCCACTGCAAAATCGGTGTAATGTTGCATTTGGGCAGGCTCAAAGTTTAATAAAATACAAGTAAACTCACCAGACTTTTTCTGCGGGGCTTATTAAATTCTGTTTAAATTGGAATTTAAATCCAGAATTCTGTGCCTTTTCCTGGTTCTAATAGACAATTCAAAATTCCACCATGTTTTTCTACTACAATTTGGTAGCTAATTAGACAGCCCTAGCCCTGTTCCCTTACTCACTGGTTTTGTTGTGAAAAAGGGATCAAATAAGCGTTTTCTAATGTCTTCCTCTATCCCTAATCCGTTGTCAGCAATTCGGATTACAACGAATTTCCTGTCTAAAATTTAAGTCCGAATTATAATTTGCGGTTTCTCAGTTGTTTTTAAATTAACCATTGACTCTTCTTAAGCATCGATTGCATTAGTCAAAATATTCATAAATACTTGATACTAGTTTCATCACTTGTTTAGGTATAATTTTTTTTATAGTTAAAATAAGTGAATACGTTTTTCGCAAATTTAATAACGATCTCAATGGAATATTATTGAGCTAGAAACTGCCTAATATGAGTTTCCATAAAGACTGTTTATTTTCCGAATAAATACGTAAAAAACGTAATATTAAATGCAAGAATTATCTACTATTTTTTACTGAATAAGCTAGCTAGCTGTTGACTTAATTCCCTACTAAATAAAGGTTTCCCAAAAAAGGTGTAAAGTAAACATTTATATTTTGAATGAAAGATAAGAAGTGTTATGTAATACCAATTCTTTATGAAGCTGCGCTAAATAAGGCTTCAAGGATAAAGTCGTAAGAAGTAAGAGAAGCAATCATCTCAGGTGTAATTGCTTTGAGGGCATCAGTTAACTTCTGCTGTAGTTGTGCGAGGGTTTTACAATTTTCAAGCTTGGAGTTTAGATTTGAGAAATTCCCAAAACCGCTCAATTGGGTTAAGTTCGGGAGAGTGAGGAGGTTGAAAAATCGGGATAATGTTATCTGGACAATCGAGAGCTTTCGCTTTGTGAAAAGCCCCTTGATCGAACTGGATAACCGCGATATCATCGCCAAGATCAGCAGAGAGTAACTCCAAAAAGTGTTGGAAACTGCTTCCCCATTGAGGTAGGGAAACTCATAGAAAAAGCTGTATCCACTTAGGGGTTCTACAACTCCGTATAAATAAAAATTTTCACGTTGCCATTGACTTAAGCCCACGGGTTTAACCCCTTTAGCAGTGATTAAACGTCCTGCAATTGTCTTTAATCCTAAACGTGTTTCATCTTGACACAAGTACCTCAATCGTTTGCCGCTTCCATTTTCCTCCTGTAAGAATTTGAATGCTAAAGGAAGTTTTTTTTAAAGTGAGATAGACTTTCACTCTTGTTGTTTGATGCTTTGAGGACGAGGCACTTTTAACTTCGCACCCAAACGGTTGTGAACAACTTCATAGACCGTTTTGTAGGCAATCGAAAGGCCCTAATTCGCTCTTGAGCCATTGTTGAATTTGGCCATAGCTTTGAAACCCAGATGATTCTTGCAACTGCTGTTTCAAGCGTTCTAAGTCTGAACCACTGATGATCGGAACTTTTCCGGGTGCATGTTTGACTTCAAGCAAGCCCTTTCGTCCTTCGTCTTTATACTTCCTCACCCAACGAGTTATGGTTGCTTCATCACGGCGTTAACGTTCACAAGCGCGATCGCCTGCTGCTCACTTGCCCACTCTTGAGCCAATAAAGCATTTGCAATCAATCGAATGCTGCTTGCTTGTGTGGCATGTCTGAGAGCTTTCTCCAATTCTTCTTGGCTTTCTGAAATCTCGATTTGAAATGGACGACTCATAACAAAATTACTAAATGCACCCATCTATAAGTTTGACGTAGTTTGGCGCATCTTCATACAGAATTGATATAAGGGCAGCACCTTTTGCTTAACAGCATCAATTCCTTAATCTGCTTAAGATTGTTTGCCAGGGTATTGTGCCTGTTTTGCTATCTCTAACTTGGCTGACGTGTCAGTGCTACTAACGGAAATACATGTAAACACCATGAATTCGGATGGCTGCAATAGTTCCTAAGCAATACTGCCCCGCTTTCTGGCTTCTTTGTAAGAAGTTCCGACATTTTTCAGACCAGCTTTAATCATTTGTTGTTCGAGGAGGGCAAAGAAACGCGTTCTATCGCCACCTTTTACCACTGCTTGATTATGGGCTTCTGCGATCGCTACTGGGTAGCCATATCCTTTTTGGACTTGTGCTAGCATTAGCCCCAATGCTTGGTCTAATATGGTTACATTCTCTGCTACCCATGCTGGAACTTCAATCCGGGCGATTTCAGTCCCAACGTGGACATAGCAAAAGTAAATGGTTTGGTCTCCGTAGAGTTCGAGAATGGGGGAATTACTTCGCCACAAGGTACTGCGTTGTCCTGGTTTGAGTCGGGTTGCCCAAACAGAAGTATCTCGCAGCTGTTCAAAAATTTTACAAGCTACTTTTTCTAGCTGATTTGGGCAATAAGTTTTACAGTCTGGCGCTGGATGAGGACAAGCTAACAAGCGTAAAAAGTTCATTGTTTCGATGCTGCGAGAGGCGCTAAGATAGCCCATCAATGGAATTTGAGCATCACGCATTTGCTGCCAAGCTTCCAGGATGGGGGGTAAAATGCGATCACGTGCATCCAGTGGCAATTGTTCTAAAAACCAGTAAATTAAGGAACCATCTACCATCGCCAATGCTGGTGCTTCCCCTTTGGCTGCACATGCAAGTTCTGCCAACACCGTTGTTTCTGAAGCAGTGCGGCGAAAACTCATCCATTCCTCGGTTCTAATTCCCCACTGCCGAGACATATATAAATCTTCCGGGCGATAAAATACCTCTGGCAAACTATCGAGTAACGGATGACGATTTTGCCCGTAGTGTAAAACTACTCTACCGATATTTAAAAGATAACAGTAAGCAATTTCGTGATGGTTGGGGGCAATTTGGGAACCATCGGTAGCGATGACAGTATGAATTTTTGGAGGAACTGGGATATCAATGCAGGTTTCTAACGGCTCAATTGGGGTAGCATTAGCAAAGAGAATGCGATCGCGCCATTTTTCCTGGCGATCGATTAAATCTTGTTGAGACTCGTAAGCATTTTTAAGATGTTGTTGCGCCAATTCTAAACGCTGACGACTGGCAACAGCTTCTAAAGTAAGATGCTGACTTAAACCCTGCATTTGTCGCGCCAGTTTTGTAAGGTCAAGCATAAAAGTAAGTGCTAAGTGAGGAATGAATAGTTATGAGTTATTATTTCACCTAAATCGAAAAACGTAAGCTTCTAGTTTCTAATCTTTGCTATATATCTTAATACGCTTGGGTTAAGGAGAATCGTCGAATCGTAGGTTGCGTTGAGGAACAAAACCCAACATTTTCGATGGTTTGTTGGGTAACACTAAAGTTCAACCCAACCTACTAGTCTATATCATTAATTCTGAGGGGTGAAAAAGTTCGTAGTCAGGACTTTATTCCTGGATTTTTAAGCACGCTTTGTGCTTACTACGAACTCATCAAAGTTAATGGGACAGACCACTACGCAGTTTATGGTTTTTGACTAAAATTCTCTTCAGACGACTAAATAAATGATTTCAGTCCACTTGAGTGGACTTGGGTTATAAGCCAGAAACTTAAGTTCCTGGCGGGATATCGATAAACGCAACAATTTGACTATTACAGAAATCTGGACAATGACAAGCCCTTTTAGGGTAAAGGTATCAAGAGATTATTGCAACGTATTTCATATATTTAAAGCCAAGCAGAGAAATCTTTGGAAAAGTGAGATAGTGATAGCAGATTAATTCGCGGATCATTTTGGGCGGCTTCCCGTTCTGCTTGGGTATTATAACCCCAGTCTGCGAGGAAGAGTTTCACATCTTCAAGGTCTGCTTGCTGTTGGACTAACTGCAAAGTCTTGAGTCTATCTTCTACAAACCAGAGACTAACTGCCTTGTTTTCTGCTTCCGGCTTTAAATTTCGCAGAATTTCATATTTAGGACGCTTGACTTCTTTGCCAATAATTGCTTCTGCTGGTAAATTCACTCCTTCTTGTCGCAACAATTGCTGGACAAAACGCCCTTCTTTAGTTGTCACAATGTATAGCTTAACTCCACTGTCAAGAGTTAATTTGATTTTTTCTACTACACCTGGATAAAATCTATGCAGACTTAGCCAACCGGCTAAATCGGTGGTAATCCATTCATCCCGGTGGTTATCTAGTTTCGCAGCAATTTCTTTTGCTTGCAGCTTGTCATCTAACAAAAGTTTTGGGGCGATGCTTGCCCATTCATGAAGAATTTTCTCATCAGGAATTCCATCTACCAAGGCTTTGATTAAAACGGGCATTTCCCAACCCGTTTCAATTATAGGTCGTAGGCGATAGAATCTTAAAGCTAAATCATCTGGTGGTGTGTCGTTAGCAAAAGACCAAATTTCACAGTAGGTACGCCATGCTACCTCAAAATATTCAATTAGTCCATCGCAAATGACTCCATCAAAGTCTAGGGCTAAAATTGTGGGACTACTTGCTGTCATTGTTTTGAGGATGAAACTGCTGTTGCCAGCTTAACTGAACTAGGAATGATTTGTTGTATCACAACTGTAGGCAGGAAAAATAGTCTGGATGATTGCAGGCGATCGCAATATTCGCTCATCCCAACTCTTTGCTATGGCGTTTTTTGCTACTTGGCGGCTAACTGTCGAGAAGCTACGCAACGAGCCTGTTTTCTTTACCCGTCCCATCATGACTACATCCCAGACGGTAGCGGGGTAAGTCCAGTCAATTTGGCTATAAGCGCAAACTGGTGACAACCCATGATGCATTCCAATATTATGGACATGCTTATGGAATTGCGATCGCAGCTACTTTAATTGGCATTAGTACCGAAGAACAACCAAGCGCTCAAACAGTCCAGCGATTGGTGGAGTCAATTAAAAAAATTGGCGTTTCTACAATTTTTGCTGAGACTACAATTAACCCCGCTTTAATTAAAACTCTTGCCCAAGAAGCAGGGGTAAAATTAGCACCAAATCAACTCTATTCTGATTCAATTGGCGCTAAGGGAAGTCCAGGAGATTCTTACATCAAAATGATAGAGGCGAATCCCCGTACAATTGTAGAAGCATTAGGGGGGAAATATACCCGATTTCAACTAAAGGAGTAAATTCATCAGAGTAAATATCTAACCTAAGACGTGTTTTTCTCAAAGTCTCTCCAGAGAAAGAACTCTTTGTACCCTCGATTTTCTAAGGTGTTATTAGTAAAGCTAGATTTTTCAATATCTGAAAAAGCCATGACTGAGAATAATCAAGAAAATCAAATTAATCAACCAGTAAGTGAAGATACACATTTACGCGAAGAACCGAACGTCAATGAAAGAAACTTAACAGCGAATCCTGGAGATAGAATTGCTGATGAGTCTCAATCTGTTGAAGAAAAGGCTAAACAGGTAGCTGTGGATGATGTACCAGATATTACAGGCGACAAAATCACAGTCCCAACTTACTTCGTTGTAGATGAACCCGACGGCACACAGAAAGCACTCCACCACGTTAAAGATGCTGAAGAAATTTCTGACGTAATTCGGGCAGCACGACTTGACGAAAATGGAAATCGAATTTGGTGATAGTCCTTCATTGAAGAGACACGGGGATACAGGGATAGGGAGAGTTGTTTCTTTGTGTCCCCATATCTATTAATTACGCAATCAAAATCTGGAAATTCTCCCAGGATAGACGGTAATGGCAAATGTCACAACTACCAAAGAGTTGGCATATTTTAGTACGCCAGAAATTAAAAATAAAATTTTAGAACTTGTTAAGGGCCACGATGTAGAGCCGTTAAAGACCAAAGTAGAATTTTATAAAAATGAATTAGCACCATATTTTGCAGAGTTGAGCCGACGTAACCCTTTTGGCAAAGTTGCAGAGCAAGTGGCGATCGTCACGGGAGTATGGGTGCCAATATGGTCTACTATACCTTTTCAAGATATTTTACCTGGTAGGATACACGAGCAGTCTTACCAAATTTTTCATAATGATGGTTACTATGCAAATATTGCCCGCTATGCACCAGGACATCAGTCTGGTTTTTGGCAAAAATTTGCATTAAAACTACCAGCTTACGATTTAATGGTGTTGCAAAAGTATTCCATTAGAGATGAGCAGTGGGATATTAAAAATGTTGGAATATTCCAAGCATTGAAGAATAGAGAAATTCCATTGACAATTGACGATGCAGACGAGTGGTTTACAACAACAGTCGAATCTAAATTTAAGGAAGCAGCGTCAAACATAGACTTACGGCAAGAACTCAAATTAAAAGATATGGACAGAAATACTGTCAAGAAATTTGAAAAAGCCTACCTAGCTACTTCTTTTTTAGAGCATCTATATATAGATAATGATTTTCGGTTAGTTAAAACTCAACGAGAAGCAACACAGAGGCCAAGTTATACTATTGCTGTTCGCAAAGATTGAACTAACAAAATTTTTTAATGCTATGCCGCCACGACAACGACAAGTTAGTTCTATTGACAGCTACAACTACCTAGTATTTTTGCCGGATAGGGTACATGCAGACGCAGGCGATGTCTACGACGGGCTACGCCTACGCAACGAAATACAACAGCTACTTTTGCCAACAATCCTGTTTTTACATGGTGCGGGTGAGAGAGGTTCTAACTTAGATAATCTGAAAAGGCACGGCGTCGCCAAGATTGTAGAACAACAGCCGGATTTTCCCTTTATTGTCATTTCTCCCCAATGTCCGCGCGGTGAATATTGGAATGTAGATCGATTGAGTGCCCTTCTGGATGAGGTTATTGCATCCTATCCTATTGATCCAGATCGAGTTTACCTGACTGGCTTAAGCATGGGTGGTTACGGAACATGGCATTTAGCAGCAGCACAGCCAGAACGATTTGCTGCGATCGCGCCTATCTGTGGCGGTGGTAACCCACAAGCAGCACGTAATCTGAAAAATCTTCCTGTGTGGGCATTTCACGGAGCCAAAGATAATGTAGTTCCCTTAAGCGAGTCTGAAATCATGGTTTCTGCACTCAAAGCCCGCGACGGGAATGTGAAATTTACAGTTTACCCAGAAGCCAATCACGACTCCTGGACGCAGACATATAATAATCCAGAGTTGTATAAGTGGTTTTTACAACATGGACGGCAGCAGGCTGTAGGTTAAGGATATCTTTCTTTGCATTAGAATAGACTCTAAATTAAATCAGAATCTATACTTGTATTAGTATTTATTTTGTTCTTACCTAAAAATCCATACTTATATATAACTCCTATTTGATTTTTGTCAAATATATATACTGAGAGCAAAAAGCTGATCCGGCTAGCTCTCAGTCAGCTTGGCTTTTAGAAAGCAAATGGAATTGCTATATAAACTGGCATTACTAGGGTTGCATTATGCTTTTCTCTAATTCAAAAACTAGCTTGAAAACTGATCAAAGAAATAATAAAATATGCAGATTTTTTTGACTCCGACTAACATTGTGCTGCTCACTGGATATTTAATCACTCTACCGATTCTTACATTGATAACTTTATCCTTCTTATTGCCCTTATTCACTGCTAGCTTATCCGCTTCCATTGGAACCTTGCACCACTCTACATCGATTCCTTGAATAGATGATGCATCTGAATGTAAATATACTGGGAGAAACTGGCGCGATCGCAAGTGTTGGGATAATCAACACAGATCCCATGTTCTGAATGGACATTGCACTAAGAGGTATGCAAATCATCAGAACAATTGTCTAATTTGACAAAATAGGCTAACAGTCTAGGAATTAGATCAAAATGGATATGTAGCCTGTTGTTTATCCAACCTTGAATCAACCTAACTTCGTGCGAAATCTTCAAGAAACTCACTTAAATCGTGCCCGCGCCAGTCTCAGACAAGCGCTGTCTTGGTATGGATATCTTCGTAAGTCAGGACAGCTTTCATCCAACCCGGAATTGGCAGGTTTGTTGAAACCAGAATTGGAAGCTTTGAATTCCACACTCAACAAACTGGACTCTAACGTTATTAGAATTGCTGCCTTTGGTTTAGTGAGTCGGGGTAAATCGGCAGTTTTGAATGCCTTACTGGGAGAGAAGATTCTCCAAACTGGGCCCCTGAACGGTGTCACTCAATGGCCCCGTTCCGTTCGTTGGCAGCCAGGGGGTAAGGTACTAGTAGAGTTAATTGATACCCCCGGATTAGATGAAATTGAGGGTGAGTCACGGGCGGATATGGCGCGAGGAGTAGTACATCAGGCTGATTTGATTTTATTTGTCGTTTCTGGTGATATCAGCCGCACTGAGTATCAAGCACTGCTGGAATTGCGGCGATCGCAAAAACCCTTGATTTTGGTGTTTAACAAGATAGACCTTTACCCAGATACAGATCAGGGAGCGATTTACCAAAATTTACAACAACTAGGTGCAGGACATCCTCAAAGGAAACCTCTACTACCTGATGAAATTGTCATGGTGGCGGCGGAACCAGCACCAATGGAAGTGCGGGTTGAGTGGCCTGATGGTCGTGTCAGTTATGAATGGGAGACACCACCACCGCAAGTAGATGAACTCAAAGAGACAATTCTGAATATTCTCAATCGGGAAGGGCGATCGCTTCTGGCTTTAAATGCACTGATCCAAGCACGGGATGCAGAAGCCGCGATCGCTCAAAAAACCATTGATTTACGCGAACAAGAAGCCGAAAATATCATTTGGCAATTTACCAAATACAAAGCTTTGGCAGTAATGCTCAATCCCATCGCCTTTTTAGATATCCTTGGCGGAACTGTTGCCGATTTGGCTTTAATTCGCGCTCTAGCTAGGTTGTATGGTTTGCCGATGACTAGTTACCAAGCCGGGAAAATTTTAAAAACGATTTTATTTAGTTCTGGTGGCTTATTGCTGGGAGAATTAGGTAGCAGTTTGCTTTTGGGTTTGGGTAAAAGTACTGCTGCAATAACCAGTGGTGACAATCCCAGCAATATTACTGCCTTTGCTGGCAGTGCGATCGCTCAAGCTGGTATCGCCGGTTATGGTGCATACTCCATTGGCAAAGCCGCTCAGGTGTATCTCGAAAAAGGCTGCACTTGGGGACAGTTAGGCGCTAGCAGCGTCATTCAAGAAATTCTCTCTCAAGTTGACCAAAATACAATTCTGTATCGGTTGCGACAAGAGTTAGGCATAAAGTATTGAGAATCAATAAAAATTGTTTCGCCTTTGTTGCCGTTTATAATTAATTATCAACTTATATCAAACTCTTCTGACAATTGACTGACATTCCGAATTTGGGATGCAAGACTGAGAACATGACCATCACTAGCACTGACTGCACCTAGTGGAATTTCCTTAGCTTTTTGAATCAAAGATGATAAGAGGGTAATTCCCACTCAAATTTGCTAAAAAGATGGCGGTGTTTACCACTACCTATTGTGGGAAGCCTATCTAAACTGGTAATGTGAGCCAGCCCGGTCTTCTTGCTCCAACAAAGAGGGACTGGCGAACCCCGAGGGTGAGCTTTTTGGGGTCATTGAAAGCTCACAGTTAATATCTATCTCTGTAAATTAAAGGTAAAAGTATCATGACAAATACCCTAAACTCATTTGAAACTGCTGGGGCAGCAAATATGGAACAAGCCATTACTGACGCCATTACTGAAGCCCGCACAACTTGTGAGCTAGATGGCAATTCTGCTGATTGTGCCGTAGCCTGGGACATTGTAGAAGAATTACAAGCTGAGAAAGCTGATCAACAGCAAGCAAAATCAAAGAAAACCTCTTTGGAAAACTACTGCGATACCCATCCTGATTCCGTAGAATGTCTAATCTACGACGTTTAACTCTTCCGTAAATCAGTTGTTGCTGATTGCGTTATTTGCTTGATTGCCTCTAAATCAGGTGGTGGCGTTTCACTTTCGATTCCCAACCACAAAAGATATTCAATATTCCCAGCAGGGCCAGTGATCGGCGACCAAGTTAAGCCTTTGTATTTCCATCCTAATTCGTGGGCGGTTTGCAACACCTGAAAAATGGCATCAGCTTGGTCGTTTGGATCGCGCACAACGCCTTTTTTACCCACACGGGATCTGCCGACTTCAAACTGTGGCTTGACTAACAATACAGCTTCTCGATTAGCTTGAGTTAGTTGCCACAAAGCAGGCAGAATCTTCGTTAAAGAAATAAACGATACATCGACCACCGCCAAATCAGGAATCGGGTCGTTTTCGCCATATAACTCATCTGGTCGTAGTTGCCGTAAATTGGTGCGTTCCCGCAAAATCACCCGCGAATCATTTCTTAAGAGCCAGTCAACTTGTCCGTAACCAACATCAATACCGTAAACTTTTTTTGCTCCAGCTTGTAAAAGACAATCAGTAAAACCACCAGTAGAAATCCCACCATCTAAACAAATACGCTCTGCTACGGGAATGGCAAATACTGACAAAGCTTTGGAGAGTTTTTCACCACCTCTAGAAACAAAAGGCGATCGCTCCTTAATATTTATTTGAGCAGTAATATCAACTTCAGTACCAGGTTTATCAACCAACTGCTGATTAACAGTAACTTCCCCCGCCTGAATTAGCCGTTGTGCTAAGGCGCGAGAAGAACATAAATTTAACTCTACTAATAGTGTGTCGAGTCGCTGTTTAGCCAATTAATTAGACTCTCCTGGTAAGATTAAAGCCAAAGCACGATTGATAATTTCTTCTTGGTTAACCAGCTTTTCTAATTCTTCTGGCTCATAACGACCTTCTTCTACTTCTAGCGTTGCTTCATCAATGGCATTTAAATAGGCTTCTGCTAAGGTTTCTAACAATTCTTCTGGCGTGAGATAATAACCTCCCGCTTTACGCCGCTTATTTTCTCGTTGAATTTCCCGAACTGAATTCCGAATAGAGACTTCCCAAGAGCGAGTCGTGCGATTTTCAGCTTGTTGTTTAATCAGATGCAACAGCAAAATCACTGCATAGCTACGAATCGCCTTGATGATGTCATTTCGGCTCATTTCTGTTAATTCTTCAACTATAATCAATGCTCCTTGAACATCGCCTTTAACAAGTAAGTCTTTTAGGATTAATAATTCTTCCATAATCAGCGCCTCAAAGCTCGGCAACTTCTATTGTGGCTTATGGCGGTTCTAGTTCAGATAACATAAGCTAATGCGTTTAATCTATGAGCGATCGCTTCCTTAGCCAGTCGAATTCAACTGTTAAGCTTAAAATAACGCTAAAGGACTTTTTCTTTCCTAACCAGTGGCCTAAGACTACGGAAGATTTCTTATGTCATTAAGACAACCTCGTTACAGCAAAGAAGAATTTGCTCGTCAAGGACTCAGAAAACTTTTAATTTCAACAGCTATTTTTTGATTATCCCTCTCAGCAGCAATGGTAACTCTTTCTGCTCCAATATCTACGTAAAGTTCTCTACCTCCGTATGCGAGGTATAAGGGATCGTTGGTTATTGTCCAACCATCTGCTGTAAGTGCTTTAATAACTGCGGCATGATAGATATCTCTGGCTAGCATTAGTCGAAGATAACTCCAATCACACAGCTTTAATCTAGCAAAAAAACTATTTTACAGAGGTGCGATCGCTAATTCAAAATATCACTTATTCATCCTCATCATAATTAAACATTAAAACAAATTTTTGTTTAGGTAAAACTAACATAGGTAGATATATAGGATGACCATCCCATCCTGTATTTTTTTCTCCTTTTTGATAGCAAATAATTAAAGTTGGTACATCAGGATTTTCTTCTTTAGCTTGTTTTGACCAATTACCTGAACCAAAGCCAAATTGTGACCATTTAAAAGGCTCTTGTCTTTTCATATCTAATCCTTGTTTTTTATTTCTTTCTCCTCTACGAACATTTAAACGACCCTTTGTCATACCCTTTGATTTTATATCTGTTAATCCTTTGATAATACGTTTATCTTCCCATTTTTCCGATAGTACATAATGACTTTTTGTATGATTGAGTATTTTAATGATAAATTCTATATCAACTTCATAATATTGAGTATCGTCTTGGTAATTTATTAAAAGGCTCTCAAGTTCTTTGAAATTATCCTCGATTTCATCTTTTTTATAGGCTGGACTTTGAGGAAAAACTAATGAACCTGGTACTAATACATCAATTACTGAAAGATCTAAAACATTAGAACGAGTTGGTTTAAGATTTCCTCCTATCCAAACAGGTTGTAGTTTGATATTATGAATATCATCTCCAATTGCTTGCCGCATCGCTTCATCTGCTTCGTGAATAGAACGAAAAGCGTCTAATATATGTTCTGGTAAAAAGAGGCGAGTTACATCTTTTAATTGTGAACGATAACCATACATTCGAGCGTGTTGATGAACTGTATCCATTACTTTCTGTTTTGCATCTCGCCCATAATAAGTTACCATTAACCCATCAATTGTTACACCTCTTCCTAATCTATTACCCCCAATTAATATGTTCATGCCAGGATTATAGTTAGGCTCTTTATCAGGGTTATTTGCATTAACTATTTTAGGAATTGCACGTCTTAGTTGAATTTTTAACTCATTTATAAGTTCAATAATTGGAGGTAAATTATCAGCAGTTTTATTTAGCTCCTTGTAAGCTTGCTCTAACCATTTCCGAGCTTGTTTATTTTCTGTATCTGAACTCTTTTCTCTAATTGCTTGATCTAAATTAATTACAAATTGACTAATCACTTTTTCTAATACACTATGAATATCTTGCTTATAACAAACATGAGCAAGAAAAGAATATTTATCATTTTCTTTTCCAGAAGATAACATTTTGTAGATTGAACCTAAGAAGAAGCAACAAAGTGCAAGTCGTAATCCTTCAGGAATTATCCATTTATTCCCCGGATTTATTGTACATTTTTGTTTCTTAAGTTCATTAATTTCTCCAGCATCTACAATACAAGAGTAGTTACTTTTCTCAGCAAAAAATAACTCACCTCCCATATAACTATCTCCCGGCTCTGGTAATGCAGCACAAAATTGTGGCTTACAAGGCTGAGAGAGCTTTTGTAATAATAAACTTTGAGGAGTCGCTGTAATTTGAATATAAATATGATTAGCAACCTCTTGACGAACTTTACCTATTGTCTCAAAAATTTTACTATCATCAATCGCATCTTTTCCTTTTTTAGCTTGTTTAGATTCATTCGTATTTAAACTAGCGTTATCCGCTTCATCATCAAAAATCAAAGTAGGAACATATTTTATTTTTGCTGCTTTTAAAACCTTTAATAAATTATCTAAGTGATGACCGTTTTTTGTAGAAACTAAAACAACACCTGTATCTTTGATATAGGGTGCAACTTTAGTTTCTGCAAAACCATCGGGGTCTTTTTTCCATGCTTCCCAATCAAAGAAAACAGGGCCTGCCTGAACTTGATTATTAAAACGATTAGCCGTTTGTTTTCCTAACCATGTATTATCAGAGGTTAAAATAATAAAACAACGAAAATTATTTTCATGAGCCAGTGCTAAGGTTGCAATAGTTGTGTTAGTTTTACCACTTTGAACTCGACCATAAATAAGTCCAGTTGTCCCATTAGGAATAGGATCTTGTCCCTTATAAGGTTGGCTCACTAAACCTGTACTATTTTCCCCTACATCACCATGACCGAAATTTTCTGAATAAAATCTGACACAATTTTGTACAACTTCAATAGCCGTTTCTTTAAGTTTACTTGCTTCTTTTAATCCAATTTCTTTCTCTAATCTCTTAATTAATCTATCAATACAGTCGCCATTAGTTTTGATCTGAGTAGGTGTCATAGGTTATTTGATGTTGATAAAATTACGTCAGGCCAATTATTTTGAGGGACTGTCTGCTCTAAGGGAACTCTCCCCGTACCTTTAACATAATAACTCCCTCTTAGTTGTCTTTTGACAGAAACACGCTGCTTGGCTAAACCCTCACTAGGATCAATAATTGTCCATAGTTGTTGTTCTGATAGACAACAAACGCCATCACGATGACAAATCAATGCTATAAAGAGTTTGACATCAGGATAAGTTTGATGAAACCTTGTTAACGCATTTTCTTCCTGTAAACTGAAGCTAAATGACCAAGAAGAAGTAGGTTTTTTTGATATTTTAAATAGGATAGCTGATTCTTGATTTGAGCTTTTTATAGTATAAAGAGATGAATGAATATAAGCTAAATAACTGATAGATATATAAGATGTTCCTTTGAGGAGTCGAAGAAAAGCTGCACCATGCAGAAATTCTAGATCATTAATACTCATAGAACTATTGCCAAAAATTATTTATATCAATAATAAACATCAAAATAGCAGGTATAAAATTTTCCCAGTACTACTAATTAATTTGTCAAACAAAAAATTTTTGTATTAATAAAAGTAAACGCACCTTGCCAATCGAGCCAAAGTGCGATATTTACTAAGCCCACTTATGCGAACTTTGTTTGTATAGTTCTGCGATTTCTAGTCACTAGAAATAGATGCTAAATATCCTGTTCGCTCAACTCGCGTGTGATGTGATCAAATGGTTCATCCACAAAAGCAGTATTACCCACACCTGCTGCTGCCACTTGGTCCTTAATCAAATCCTTGAGAATCTGGATACCACGAACTGTAGGGCCAATAGGCACTCCTAAAGAATTATAAGTTTCCCGTAGCCCTTGTAGCACACGCTCATCCAAAACATTCGTGTTTCCAGCAACCAGCGCATAGGTGGCATAGCGCAGATAGTAGTCCATATCCCGCAGACAAGCTGCATAACGACGAGTTGTATAAGCATTTCCACCAGGGCGAATCAATTCTGGCAGTTCTTCAAATAACTTTAAACCAGCTTGCTTGACAAGTGCAGCTGCATTAGAGTTTATCGCCGCCGCCGCTTGTACTCGTGCTGTACCACTGTCAAAGTAAGACTTCAGGCTATCGAGCGCATTCCGGTCAAAATACCGACCAGCTAAGTCATAATTCTTAATTAAACTTGTTACCGCATCGCGCATTCCTTCTTCTCCCAATCATTACTATTTATGGTTTGATATTTATTTGGCTGCACTTATGCACCAGTAAATTTTTGTGCTATTAAAAATAGATTCGGCACAAAAACAATTTATCCACTATCTATGGATTCTATGCCAAAGTTGACCCCTATATGATGAACTTTCCAGTTTTGTACAGATGATCGCTGAAAGGTTAATATAACCTGACAATCCAGATATCTGTAACATAAGCTACAAAATCCCCTAATGTCTACTATTTAAGATATTTCTGGTGTGTCACGGCCTGATTGAGATCAGCAGGGTTAGGATGCAATGTAAGATTCTGGTTTACTTTAGGAAATTGGTAGAGAAGGAGTAACAATGACAACACCGCAAGAAGTCTTGAAGAGAATTCAAGATGAAAAAATTCAACTGATTGATCTCAAATTCATTGATACAGTAGGGACTTGGCAGCACCTCACACTGTACCAAAACCAAATCGATGAGACTGCATTCACTGATGGCGTACCTTTTGACGGTTCCAGCATTCGGGGTTGGAAAGCGATCAACGAATCGGACATGACGATGGTACTCGACCCCAACACTGCTTGGATCGACCCATTCATGGAAGTGCCAACGCTAAGTATAATTTGTAGTATTAAGGAACCCCGTACGGGTGAATGGTACAATCGTTGCCCACGCGTTATTGCCCAAAAAGCAATAGATTACCTGATTTCCACTGGTCTTGGTGACACAGCCTTCTTTGGCCCTGAAGCTGAGTTCTTTATCTTTGACAGTGCTAGGTTTGCCCAAACCGCCAACGAAGGCTACTACTTCTTAGACTCTGAAGAAGGTGCTTGGAATTCTGGTAAACATGAAAAAGGAAAACCCAACTTAGGTTATAAACCACGCTTCAAAGAAGGTTACTTCCCAGTTTCACCGACGGATTCTTTCCAAGATATCCGTACAGAGATGCTGTTGACGATGGCAGATTTAGGTGTACCCATTGAAAAGCATCACCACGAAGTTGCCACTGGTGGTCAGTGTGAACTAGGTTTCAAGTTTGGGAAGTTGATCGAAGCGGCTGACTGGTTGATGATTTACAAATATGTCATCAAAAACGTTGCCAAAAAATACGGTAAAACCGTCACCTTCATGCCAAAACCAATTTTTGGCGATAACGGTTCGGGAATGCACTGTCACCAATCCATCTGGAGAGACGGCCAACCTCTGTTCGCAGGTGATAAGTATGCTGGTTTGAGCGATATGGCATTGTACTACATTGGTGGTCTTCTCAAACACGCACCAGCGCTGTTGGCAATTACCAACCCCAGCACCAACTCATACAAGCGCCTAGTACCTGGTTATGAAGCACCAGTGAACTTGGCTTACTCCCAAGGGAACCGTTCTGCTTCTATCCGTATTCCTTTATCTGGCACTAACCCCAAAGCCAAGCGTTTAGAATTCCGTTGTCCAGATGCTACTTCTAACCCCTACTTGGCATTTGCTGCAATGCTTTGTGCTGGTCTCGATGGCATCAAAAACCAAATCCATCCTGGTGAACCCTTAGATAAGAATATCTATGAACTCTCTCCAGAAGAACTGGCAAAGGTTCCTTCAACTCCAGGTTCTTTAGAACTGGCGTTGCAAGCACTAGAAAAAGATCATGCCTTTTTGACAGAATCAGGCGTGTTCACGGAAGACTTTATCGAAAATTGGATTGACTACAAGCTAGGTAACGAAGTCAAGCAGTTACAGCTGCGCCCTCATCCCTACGAGTTTTATCTCTATTACGATGCTTAATTAAGTACCGTATCTATCTAAATATATAAGTTTTGCCACCCTCTACTCTAGGGTGGCTTTTTTTTTCAGAGTTGTCAGTTGAGACATTCACTCAAAAATCAACTTTAAAACTCTTGAAACTTAGCTCATGGAAGCATGACTTGGCCCATAAATCATCCGAGTGTTAGCATCTACCTTCCCTTGAATCGGGTTCCAGTAGTGAGATGCTTCTTCAGGAAGACCAAGTTCTTGTGCAGCCCGCATCAGCATTGATTGTTGGCGATTCTTGACTTGCTGATGTTCACGCACCATTAACGCACGAGATTTATCTGCGATAGACATAACCATAGTCCTCTTTATTTTGTTATATATTTTTTGGTTGCTCTAGAAAGTACTATAACAAAAATTCTGTAACATAAGCTACTTTTTATAAAAATTTATGTTTGGCTTTGCTGACAATATCAGGTATTTTTTCCCAAAGCTCGAAAAATCTTCCCTAATCTACCGTTGATGGCTAAAATCATCTGGCTTCAGATTTGTCTCAACTGCGAGCCTTTACCTTTCCAACAGTAGGTAATTTATTCGTTACAATTATTTACATAGAAGTTATCAAAACTTGAGCTATTTTTATGCCTGAGAGTTTAACTAAACTGACTTATCAAACCTTTCAGCAGAGCAAAAATTACTTTGGTCTGGCTCACAAAATATTAAGTTCACGGTTGAGGAACCTGGTGTATCCGACACTTGAACAAAAGACCAAACCTATCCCGAATGAGCTTTTACTCAAACTTCAACAGAGATTGAATGAGTTGCTAGAAGCAGACTGGCAAGATGCCGAAAAAGGCGTGTACCCGGAAAGTTTGCTGTTTGACAACCCTTGGGATGAGTTTTTCCGCTACTATCCTTTGGTATGGCTAGATTCCCCTAAAACGTGGGAGCGGGTTCAAAAACAGAATTACCAAGATTTTTCGCCTGAAATTGATACAGATGGTTATCCCAGCTACTACGTGCAGAACTTCCATCACCAAAGCAATGGCTACTTGAGTGATTTGTCAGCCAATTTATATGACTTACAAGTAGAAATTCTTTTTGGTGGGGCAGCTGATCCAATGCGGCGGCGGATTCTCGCTCCGCTCAAGCAAGGACTAAAAGCTTTTGATTCAGTTGCACCACGGCAAACCCGTATTTTGGATGTAGCTTGTGGAACTGGGCGGACTCTAAAGTTGATTCGGGCAGCCTTGCCTCAAGCATCTCTGTTTGGTACGGATTTGTCACCAGCTTATTTGCGTAAAGCAAATGAACTACTATCCCAAATTCCAGGAGAATTGCCGCAACTTTTACAAGCGAATGCTGAAGAGTTACCCTATCTAGATAACTATTTTCATGCTGTAACTTCTGTTTTTCTTTTCCATGAGTTACCAGCGATCGCACGTCAAAGTATCATTGAGCAATGCTTCCGGGTGACAAAACCAGGAGGAGTCTTTATTCTCTGTGACTCAATTCAGTTGAGTGATTCACCTGAGTTGGAACATATAATGGATTCTTTTCCTGAAACATTCCATGAACCCTATTACAGGAATTACACCACGGATAACTTGTTAGAACGTTTACAGAGAGTAGGCTTTGAGAATATTGAGATGCAAGTTCATTTTATGAGTAAGTATTTCATTGCTCATAAGCCAACTTGAGATAAAACCTTCTCATTTCCTTATCTTTAAATAAACTTTACCTAAAAAGGGCAAATGCAAAATTTTGCATCTGCCCTTGGATGTAGAATAATTTAAGAGGACTAAGAGGGGCTAGCAGATTCTTCTTAATGTTTATTTCGTCGGGAGCCATCTGCAAGAAGAAGGAACCAGGGGCAAGAGTAGGTCAGTTCCTTTGGGGAAGACAAAAGTCAAAAGTCAAAAATAGCAAGATTTGCTGCCAAGTGTAATAAACCTCTACTACTTGTGCAAATCTCTACTATAGATAAGCTCAGATGCAGCGCAAGAGGTTTTGTGCTTAGGCAAAGGACGCCAAACAAATGCCAAAACGAAGAGCAATTATTTCCTGATGTAGATAGCCAGCTACTCAATATATGAGAAAACCGATTTGGGAATAAAGTAAGGTGTCTGAATTAGATGTGCTTTAGATTAACTGATAGCCTAAGTAACATCTATTTCTGGAACAGTTGAGGATTGAGACGCAAAGCTTTCTATCGAATATGAGCAGTTGTGTACCTTTTGAGAAGTTGGTGATGCTGTTGATCAAGGCACTTAATTTAATTTGCATTTTGATCGCTAGGATTGACGCCAACTATATATACAAAGCTTACAGTTGAAAGACTAAGCGATCGCTGAAGATTTTCGTGTGTCAACTGTATATATATGTGCCAGAAAACCTGTGTAACCGATGTTAGCACAACGCTGTGTTTTCTGGTACTTTGTTTGCTTTGAAAAAAAGGCATTACCCTACGGTAGTTAAACCACAACATAAATATTTTCGGATTTTTACGTCACTTCTCTACGCCCACTACCGCGATGACGTGGCGCATCATCTGAAGCTTGTTGGTCAGATGCCGCCGAGAGCCACTGTTCCGAAGCAGGCGTGGAAGGCAGCCCATAGGATAAGTGATTGACCATTGCTTGGCAGTTAGAAGCTAAGGGGCCGAACACCAGACTTGAGACTAAAAGAGAAATGGCAGCACGCATAGCAGATGTCTATTTTGGAACTCTCCACTTCACTGATACTTAGCTTTTTGATTAATATCCGGACAATTCATCAAAAAGTATTCTGCTTTACTGAAAATAAACTCTTCTTATCGTCCGTTTAAATGTTCGACTAATAACCAATGACCAAAGTGGTTCTGATGACCCCACAATGTAACTAATTTTTCGTGAGGATAAGCGCGTAATTGCTCGTCGATATGCGATCGCAAAGTCACAAGCTGCCAATTTTGCCCTTGATATGCAGCTGGTGCTGTGACAGTGAATCTGTATTCCTGCTGATCCAAGCGGTAGAAAATGCCTTGGGAACAGTTACTTTCCCGAATTAATGCCTTGCCAAAAGCAGAGTCAGGGTACTGATTCCACGATGGGCAAGGGCAATCACCACTAGCTGGATAGGCTTGTGGGTTATTTAAGTAATACAATTGCCAGTGCAGCCAATCCGAATGATTGGGTGGAAGATTAAATAAAGGAATAATTGCTGCTTTTGAGCGATTATCTTCTAATAAAGCCGTTTGCAGCGCCCTAACAGGTAAATCCCTCGGCTGGCAGTTTAACTCAACGCACATCGCTGCTGCCATCCCTGCGGCTTGACCAATGCCCATAACCACAGGTTGTAATCTAGTGGCCCCATTGGCAATGTGGGAGACAGAAATATTCTTTTCGCAAACCAAGAAACCATCTGTTGTGGCTGGAATTAGTGAACTGTAAGGAATTGTAAAAGGAGTTCCAGTCCAGCGTCCTCCCCACCGAATAGATTTAGGTTGCAGTGGGAATTGAATACCAGGATAATGATGGTCATTGGCGTAGTTACCAACTGCGATTGCTTCGCAAACGCCTGCCGTAGGATGCCCGAAGGGCTGTAGGGCGAACGCTTCTCCTATCAAAGACGCTTTGCGATGCCTGCGGCGGGCTACGCCTACGCAAAACCTCGCATCATTATATATAGATGCAACTCTACCTCCAGCGATCGGCAAAATATCTTGTTCTCGGACAGTAGTTAGCCCCACTAAGCGGCGGCTTTCCCGGTAATAGGGATGCAGTGCAAAAGCTGTAGGGGCGTGAGGAAATACTTTTTCTGCTAAACCATAACGACGACCAAGCTGATTTTGGATAAAATGGGCAAAATTTTGGCTGTGCCAGCGAGATTCTTGAATGAATTCACGTCTGGATACATCTGACTCTATCAACCGCTCTACTCCTTCGCCGTAGTCATTGCCACAGATTGGCCAATTCATCATAAACAGGCCACCAGGCAAACGTCCATAATTCAAAAATGTCTCTGCGCCATAGCCATCCCAAGCACCTGTAAACTGGGATGGATTATAGTTAGGTGCAGCCGGAATTTCTGGGGCACTCGCTTCACCAAAGTCTTGCATAATCAGTACATAAGTGGGCGCTTGCACCGGATATCTTTCAGTTAAAGAGTTAAAAGCCACTGGTGCGCTGGGTTCTCCCCACTCAGATTGCAATTCCCAACCCCATCGGTAAGGTATCTCAGCTAAAGCCAATAAATCTCCTAATTCTGTGCCGTCGAGAATAATTTTGGCTGTGACAGCAAAATCAGCAAAGCGCACACCAATAATAGAATCACCTTGGCGAAACACTTCTATTGGCACTTGTCCAGAAATCCAGTCCAGATTTGGCAATTCTTGCACCCAATCTGCAAAAATCTCTGCCCCAATCCGAGGATCGTAACTAAAAAAGCTTACCCAACTGTTATCTAATCCTCCGGGCTGTCGTTGTCGCAATTCCTGCAAAAACGCACCCCATAATCCCGTTTGAAAGGCTTCTAATTCGTTGCCATCGGGTGCGGATACTCCAGCCGAAGTCAGCATTCCTCCCAACCAAGGAAATTCACTCACCAGAATCGTTTTGGCTCCCCGTCGCGCCGCTTGGATAGCAGCCGCAGTGCCTCCAGTTCCCCCACCGACAACTAGGACATCAGCTGTATATATCAGATGAACCATCTCCTAACCTCTCTGAGTTTCCGACATATTTTCCTAAAAAAAGCGATCGCATTTCAGTTTTTATCTCAAACTGAGTGCGATCGCTGTTAGTTTCCTTAAATCACAAGGAATTATTCGGATTATTTATTAATTGCTACTTACTCAACTGAAAGTTAAGGGAGTGGTGCATTGTATTAACAGCCTACTTTTCTACTTTGTTAGACCATCAAATACACCTCTCAAAGCTGCAACAGCATCTTGAGTCCGCGCCCAAACACCTTGATCTGGGTCTTGACCTGTAAGTTCTCTTGTACCTAACACTTCTAGCACACCTTTCAACTGTTCTTGATGGGCACGATTCTCAAAGTTCACTTGATTAAGTGGCCCAATAGCTTCTTTGACATCATCACCAACCACCTGTGAAGCCTTATGGATAATTAAGCCAGTCATTACGGCTTGGTGCTTAATCCTTTCGTGAATAGAAACCTTTTGGTAAAGTGTCAGCTCATTCCCATCTATTATACGGTTTACTTGCTCGACGTACTGCTGTATTGTGTCTCTAGGCTGTGCTGAACCACCACCAAACTTTGAAATAACTCCCTCGATCACTGTGAGATTTTCTTGGTCATCTTTGAGAAAGTCATTTAGGCGCTTGCTAATTTCTTGATCGTTGCTTACGGCAGGTAGTACTTTTTGTTCATTAGCAATTAGCAACTCTTGTATAGCTTTCAAATCTGCTAGTTCTGTAGCAATGGCGCTACGCTTGGTATCATCTAAAGCTACAACCATTTCTTAGACTTTCCTGGAATAATTTAGGACATGATTAAGCTCTCACAATTGTTTGACTTGGCGCATCTTTCTTGAGATGTATTCTCATCTAATACTTAACTTTAGATATATTTTCATCTAATACTTAAAGTCGCAAACAAGCATACAGCGAATCTGACACATATATAAACTTCCAAAAGTCGAGTAGCTGTTCTGCTACAAGCTGATATTGGGAAAAGTGAAAAAAATGCCCTCCTTCTAAACAATACCAGAGGCGATCGCCCTCCTTCAAATGCGATCGCCATCCTTGTAGTGCCTCTGGTTCCACAACAATGTCGTTTAAGCTACTACAAAGCATCAAAGGTACTGAAACTGCGTTTGCCTTTATACTCACTCTCTCAAACAGAGAATGAGGAGAGAGCGAACAATCTAAGTCTTGCTCCAAAAGATGTGTCAGACTCTTGAGAGTGCATTTATCTTGATAACCAAATAAGTTGTAAACCATATCAGTTAAAAGTTTTTGGCGACTTAAAAACTGACGGTGAATATAATAATGAGCTTGCCAATCAACCGCCGCATCAACACCCACGGCTAATAGCGTCAAAGACTTAACTGTTTCAGGATAGCGACGGCTATAGAGTAGCCCTAGTAATCCTCCTGTACTATGACCAATCAGGTGAACAGGTCGATTGTAAGATTTGAGATAGTCATGAAGCAGAACAACAGCAGCATCTAGTGAACTTACTTCATCTTGACTTTGGCAATATTTCCACTCTTGAATTGTCACTTGAGATGATAAATAACAAAGCAGGGGTTGAGCAAAGTATTGCAAACTAGGGCTTGTATTTAACCAAAGAACATCCGGCAGTTTAGACATCCTGATTTTCCTGTAAATAGAATAAACTCTCAATTCACTAATTAATAATTTTTGTAACTAATAATTACAAGTTGCTATATCTGATTGCAGTTGATTTTTCCAGCCAGGCTTACCAGTGTGTCAAACCTCCTGTAAAAATTTATTGATAAAGATATTCAATATACTTGAGAAAAGCTTACAACATTAAAAAAATTATTGCAAATAATTATTGTTAGTGCTTCAATACCGTTTACTCTATGAAGTTACACAAATTTCCTTTGCCTATCGGCGTCTCCCTCTTGGTAAGGAGAGCATAGTTGCGATAGTCCCCTTTGGTAAGGGGGGACGGCATAGCCGGGAGTATATGCAGCTTTAACAAAGAAACGGTATTAGATAAATTTCTCATATCAGGAAAAATCAACTTTTTTATCTAAATATCTATATACCGCTTTTGTAAAATTCAGATAATTTAAATTTTGTACTCAGCAAGCAGAAATATTGTAGCAAAGTTGTTACTTTTAATTTATGCATCAGAGAATACAATATCGAATCCTTTAATAGCAAGATTTAAAAGAATTTTATTGCAGCTGAATATGCATATAACAATGACTTGTATTATTTAGCCTGGCTCATGAGAACTTCTTTTAAGTGCATCTGAGTAAATCAAATTTGTATATACAACTAAAGATAGAGGTTGTGACTATATATTTGGATTTAAACTTAAAATAAATCTAACTTCTATGAATTACTACTATTAAGTAAAATCAGATTATGTTTCTTAATTGTTTAAAAAAAAAGGATAAATTAAGTATAAATCAAGGTAGCTATGTCTCAAATGTTGAGATAGCACTTTTTATAGATAAAATCAAAAGTAATATCTGGCTATTTGGTATTCCATCTTGGCTTTTCGGAATAAGCGATAGAAGCATAGCTGTATTTGCTGATGGTTATTTATCTCCTATAGAAATATTTCAGCTATTTACAACCTTTTTCTTTTTTGTGAGTTGGCTATACCTCAAGCCGGAGGAAAGCTTCAATAGCAATGATTTAGGCCCTAGCCAATATCAAGAATATCTTGATCGTACTCAAGCTAATAAGCTTCAATTAAAAAAGCTCCACATGATTAGCCAGGAGTATATTTTACCGTTTCCTTATATTTGTCAAATTTATCATTTATTAAATTTAAGGCATTTGGAAACAGTTCATAGCTTTAGCCTTAATAACCTGAAAATTTTTCAAATAAGCCACTTTCAGCCTACAAATACTGGTGGAATAATCAAATTCCAAACAATATTAGACTCGCCAGCTAATGCTCTGAGAATTTGGCGTCAACCGATTGTAGAGGTGGATTTAATATTACATACTCCCTACACTGTTGAATTGAGTATCCCAGTCTACAATCACAAAAGGATATTTGTTATATTTCATGCTTTCCCGTTAAATGACTTAGAGCATCACTTTTTTATAGATATTTATAGTGATTTAGAGTGGCCAAAGCCATTATTACAAATAATATTGCATTTTGCTTCTTGTTTGACACTATTTGAAGATTTGCCGTATCTAAGAGCTTTAGCTGATAAAAATATAGGGCGTTTATTCAATTTAAGCAAAGCTCCCAATCACGAGACTGCGTTGCTGTTTAAAAGATACGTTGAGCTATATGGTTCGACTGGAGAACCAACTAGATTACTTGAGGGGAAGGAAGAGAGTTAGGAGACGCGATTAATCGCGTCTGTACAGGAGTTAGTAATTTATAACTCCTCGCTTTGTTTGGTTAAGCGCGTGCTAGTAAAGGGGCAGCAGCTAGTAAGGTTTTGGTATAAGGGTGCTGAGGATTAGCAAAAATGGTTTTTGTCAGACCAAGTTCGACAATTTTACCGCCATTCATCACGGCAATACGATCGCACAAAAATCGAGCTAACCAAAGATCGTGAGTGATGAACAGATAAGTTAACTCAAACTCTTCCTTTAATTGCAACATCAAATCCAGCACTTGCGACTGCACGCTAGCGTCTAACATACTCACTGGTTCATCGCAGATCAAAAGTTTAGGGTGAGTAATCAAAGCACGAGCGATCGCAACTCTTTGCTGTTGTCCCCCAGACAAATCTGATGAATAACGCTCATAATACACTTTTGGCGGTGTTAACCCAACTTTCTCTAGCATCCACAAAACCTGTTCTTTTGCCTTAACGGGATCGGCTAGATTGTGGATAAATAAAGGATCAGCAACACTTTGTCCCACTGTCATCGCTGGATTGAGACAAGCATGGGGATCTTGAAAAACCATTTGTATTTGTCGCCGCGAGGAGCGAATTTCTTGACGCGACAGTTTAGTTAAATCCTGTCCTAAAAACTCAACTTTGCCACTCGTAGGACGAATTAGTTGCAAAATTGTTCGTGATAGTGTACTTTTCCCACAACCGGATTCCCCAACTAAGCCGAGAATTTCTCCGGGATAAATATCTAGGTTGATACCATCTACTGCTTTAATTGTCTCTACTTGTGTGTTAAACAGTCGTTCGATAAAGTTAGGTTCTATGGTGTAGTGTTGCTTGAGTTCTGTAAGACTCAAAATTGGGGATTTCTCATTAATAATTGGTAATTGCTTTTCTGAGTCATTGGCAATTATCAATTCTCCGTTATCTTTTACTGCTTGAATATGTAAAGCTGCTTTTAAGAGCGATCGCGTGTATTCATGTTGAGGATGTCTAAATACGGTTTCTGTAGAACCCATTTCCACCATCTTACCGTTGTACATGACGCCAATGCGATCGCAATACTCAGCCACCATTGCCAAATCGTGAGAAATCAGCAACAATCCCATGTTTTCTTCACCGCACAGACGAGTTAATTCTTTCAATATCTGCGCGGAAACGGTAACATCTAAACTGGTGGTGGGTTCATCGGCAACAATTAACTTGGGGTTGAGGAGTAAAGCTAAAGCGATCGCTACCCGTTGACGCATTCCACCGCTAAACTCGTGGGGATACTGATTCCAACGACTAGCTGGAATATTCACCTTTGCCAAGGTAGCAAGTGCTTTTTCTTTGGCTTTTTGCGTTGATAATTCTGGTGAGTGCGCCTGGAGGGTTTCAATACAATGCTTACCAATCGTCATTAACGGATCGAGGCGTGTCATGGGATCTTGAAAAATTAAGGCGATCGTTTCTCCCCGAAATTTCCGCAACTGGTTAGGCATCAAGTCAAACACCGACTGTCCTTGAAATGTCACCCGTCCCTCAATCCGACTAGAGGTTGGTAGTAAACGCATTACTGCCCGTCCTATAGTTGACTTACCACAACCCGACTCTCCCACCAATCCCATTCTTTCACCTGGTTGCAAGGTGAAAGATACATCATCAACCGCCCAGGTTGCTTCTTCTCCACTGCGCCCAGGATAGGCAACTCGCAGATTTTCGATACAGAATAAGGCTTCACTCATAGTTTAGTTATCAGCCCTGAGCTACCAGTTTTTATAATTTCAAATTTAAGATAGTCTATCAGATTAGTATTAAACCTTTGTTGTGCGAACATCTTTATTGTCTTAGCGTAAGCGTAGCCTCTTTAAAAGTTGGCATCGCTTCTCCAAAAGAAACCTTGAAGCTGGATTAACCTAATGTATCTATCGGCAACCAACCCAAAGGGAGCTACGAGATCCGCCAATCTTCTATAATACTGATTTCTACTGCTTGTCTCAAGTTTTATCCGTTCATGTAAGAAGCAAGCAAGTATTTTACTATTGAGCTATTCATTCTCATCTAGCCCGCCTCAGAATGAATTCACCAGTCTAATAGCGAAAGTAGTCTAAAGACGACTGAGGAAAGGTATAGTCTGCGCTATTCGCAATCTTTGTCAGAATACCTTTCCTGTATTCTGACGACTGATGCCAATATTGCTGTTCGATAAAGCTTTAGCTGATTAATTCACCCATTTGTGGGAGGTAATTAGTAAAGCAATAAGTGTACTTTGCTTATAATCAGACCAACATAAGATGGTTTAAAATAGCATTCATGCAATAGATGTATCAATCATGTTAAACCTGATATTCACCGGATGTATAAAAATAAAACCCTTGGTGCTATCAACAGCTTTTTTACTGGCTATACAAACTTCTGCCAATGCTGAACAACCCCTTCCTAGTTTGACTCCAGCACAAGCTCAACATTTATCCCGTGACTTAGTTCCATATAACTCTCAAGAATTTTTTAGGCAAGGAAAAAATTCGATTGAGAAAGAAATTCAAATTCTTAGGCTAAGGCAACTGCGCTCAATTAAACCTGTTCTTAAGATTGATTCACTACCGCAGATAAAAAGACCACATACTCAGCAAAACCCTAATATCTTAATTAGGTAAAAATCATCATGCGTTTATGAAACCTTAGAAGCCCCAGTCATCACAATCACTATGCTCTGCTTCCAATAACAGACTTTTTGTGTTTCAATAAACTTTGCAACATAAATTTATAATCTTAATCGTCTAGTAAACTCATCAACGCTTGAACTTCAACGTCTTGCAACTCTGATAATTGACCTTGTAACTTTAATAATTCATTTTGTAATGCTTCTGCTACATGGAGCATATTAGATTCTTGTGCAATTTTTAGCTGATTTTCTTTAATCTTGATTTGTTTAAGAAAGTTATTTTCAACACGAGTTGAGTTGTAATGTTGAGCAATCATAGCTTTAGATTTTTATCAATCTACTGAATGCAATTAAATTTAGCACCTATGTATTATTCCACAGTTTCACCATTTTTTAAATATCTGGTGATTTAACAGTTATCAGTTATCAGTTGGGAGTCAGAGTCCCCCACCAATACAAGTGGTGTATTTAAGTCGGGGTTAAATCCCCGATTCAAACCGTGATAACTGATAACTGTTGACTGTTCACTGTTTTAATCTTCATTACTTGTAGTACAGCACAGCGTAAATAAACATACCCTTCGGGTTCACCAGTCGCCTGCGGAGGGAAACCCTCCCGCAGCGCTGGTTCATCATTTCAAATGGCGCAAAAGCTTGAAATACAGTTATGCGTGACTTTTGGCTTCCGCCTTGCGGTAGTAGTGTTTACGGGTATTGCAGGCTTAATTATACCATGCCCGTATTTTTAGAGGTTTTTACAAAAATGGAAATCATGATATAAGATTGGTTGACTTGAGGGGAATTTTAGATAATACATAGGACTTACGCATGAGTACCGGAAAAACCTAGACGCATACTCCTAGATCGAAACAAGCTACGCAAAGCGTCTCGTAGAGAATCGGCTTGCCGCAGGCTACCACAGAGGATACGGCTAAATAACAGTTTTAGAGAGTTTTTGCATAACTCTTCACAGATGAACTTGTCTGTTACTTCACCGAGTATTGCTAGATATTTTAAACAATTTTTTGTGAATGATATGAAATTAAAGCTTATAAAAAGAGATATTTTTACATTTATAAAAATTATATCTACAGTGCTTATAACAAGCGCGATTGGATTGGAATCATGGAATATTTATGCAGTAATAACTAATACTAATCTACCAAGCAGCCTTAATCCAATTTTTTGGATTGAGCGTTTTGCCATGACTAGCCATTTTATGGAAAGCATTATAGCAGCTTTTTATGCACCTTCAAGAAAAAAGATGCCAATAAAATATGCTACTTATACTTTTTTCGTAGGCACAATTGGGTTGTTAGAACTGTTTGATCCAGAGAATGACTCTTGACGCCTCTACGCCTTAAGGTATGGGTTTTTGGATTAGGTCGGTTGGTAGGGTGGATTAACGCACCCTACGTAAGAAAGTTGTAGGTTATTAAATCCACGCTACTAAGTAAAACGGCGTAAATAATTAAAGGTTTGTAGTAAGGACTTTAGTCCTAAAAGAAGGACTGAAATCCTTACTACGAACTCGATTCCAATAATTTTACATTACTTAACATAGTTCGATTGAACTTAAGCAAAAATCAGCTGTGGAGGTTCACCAATGTAGGTAACTAGTGAATCTGACAGGCAGAAGGGAGTATAGTTTGTATAGTTAGCTTTTTGCTGAAATTTTAGTTTGACACTAAAGGATTAAAAAATGTCTACAGATACTCACATAGTTGCTTACGTTCAAGAAAGTGAATTTGATACTGTTTTAAATGGAAGTGAAGAGAAAGTTGTTGTTGTTGATTTTACTGCTACATGGTGTGGCCCCTGTCGCTTGGTCAGTCCGTTAATGGATCAACTTGCGGAGGAATACAAAGGTCGCGCCAAAGTCGTTAAGGTAGACGTTGACAGCAACAAGCCAATTTTCAAAAGATTCGGTCTTCGCAGTATTCCAGCAGTTTTAATGTTTAAAGATGGTGTTTTAGCAGAAACTCTCGTAGGAGTTTCACCTTACGAGGACTTCAGCAACGCTGTTCAGAAGCTTCTTTAGCTAATTGGTAATTCGTAATTGGTAATGAGGCTCGATAGCGCAGCGTTAGCGACGCAGGAGCGTCTGACTTGCTCTAAGCGTTGCCATGCCGTACCACTTGCCTACGGCACGCTCCGCGAACGTGGAAGCAAGCTAGCAAGAGCGTCTCGAGTGCGAGTGCGTCTCCCCCTTGGCACAAGAGAAGGCTTTACGCTGCGCTAACGTAATTCGTAATTAAAAAGGGTTTGATATCAAGTCCAGCTAATCATATATCATTAAAATTTACTCACGTCAATCATAATGATAAGTGTTAAACTGAACATGATATGATTCCACTGCCTAATGATGGCAGTCGCGTAATCATGAATTATGAATTTTTTAAACCTTTTGTTTTCGCCTATAATGTACTTGAAGTAAGTCGGTAGAATATTGTTTTGAGCTAATCAGTTCCAATTCTTCTTCAGGGCTAGGCGGTGGGAAAAGCTGTATACCGCCACCTAAGATAATTGGAATAGTTGAAATAATATATTCGTCAATCAAGCTGTGCTGAAGAAACGAATTGATTAATGCTCCACCACCAACTAACCAGATGTTTTCATAACCTTGAGCCTCTATATTTGCTAAGGCAGGCTTTACTGTGTCAGAAACAAATATAATGTCCTCACGGTCAGATTGGAGAGGGCGCTGGGTGAAAACGAAGGATTTTTTTTCTGGATAAGGCCATTCATCAAAACCAAGCCCTACTTCATAGGTTTTGCTACCTAACACAATAGCATCAATCGATTCGTAGAAAGCTGTGTAACCGTAGTCTTCACCTTCTATATCAAGGATTGATAGCCAATCAATTCCGCCATGACTGCGAGCGATGTAGCCATCCAAACTAGCTGCAATGTAGAGTGTAACTTTCGTCATTGTGCTTCTGATTTTGATAGTTTTCACTCAATTGATGCTTCGCGATGCCTGCGACAGGGCGAAGCGCGATCGCGGGCTTATTTGTTCTACAGCACTTTAGCCTTTGATGGTTCTGGACGATATTTTAATTGAACATATCACAAAAGAGCGATCGCTCTCCCACTTACTTACGTTTTTTGATTGTGCGATTTAAACCGACCTGCAATAAATTCTCGCTTAGATAAATGCTTTGTATCGCGTTTGGTGACTCGCTCTCGCCACATCTGGAAACTAGATTCTTTCATTTCGCGCCTCATTAGGGCGATTACCTGTTTCTCTAGCAGCCCAAACTGAGCCTCAATAGCATCAAAAGATGTTCTATCTTCCCATGCCATTTCAATGATGCGATCGATGGTTTGTGAATCGAGGTCAGGTAGCTTCATTTTTTTCTGGCAATTGATAAATTAGAGCTATATATATTTTACTTTTCGTTTTGAAGAACCGTTGTGTCTGCTGCACCTAGTTGTAGGGCATAAAGATTGGCATATTCGGCACAGTAAGCTTTGGGTGTCTGTGTGCCTCATGAGAAGTAGTCACCAGCCTATCAGTTAACCCCAGTTATCGCGGAATGGCTACTCAATGGCTACTGAAGTGGGCATAGAAAACAAAGCAGGTAAGCTAAGGCTGAGATTACCGAGAGCTATCGCCGTCGGAAGCTCACGCTACATTAGCACAGGTTTGGGCGCAACACCAGAAAACCTTAAGAAGGCGCAGGTAGTCTCTTGGCAGATAGAAGAAGATATTAAGACAGGGCAGCTAGACCCTACTTTAGAGCGATACAAACAACAGTTTAGACCCAAGACAGTTGTAGTAACACAAAAGCAAACACCTGACCTGATAGAGCTTTGGTTTGGGTATGCCGAGTACAAAAGACACCAGTTAGCTGAGACAACCTACAGAAAAGATTACTTACGAAAGTTTCCCTACCACCTGCGAAAGCTACCAACCAGAAACTTAACTGAAGCCATCGTAATCAGAGACTACTTACTTCTAAACTTGAGCGCGGCTACAGCAAAGAAAGTACTCAGAAGTTTAGCAGCGTGTTGTGCATGGGCTGTGAAGTCTGGGATAATAACTGTTAATCCTTTTGCTGGCATGGCTGCTGATGTGAGACAACCTAAGCACCAGAGAGCCATAGACCCATTCACCTCAGAAGAACGCACTGCAATCTTAGAAGCTTTTCGCCAACGCAAGCCCCACTACTTATCTTTTGTTCAGTTTTTGTTTCTCACTGGTTGTCGCACAGGTGAAGCTATCGCCCTCCAGTGGAAGCACATCAACTCAGCTTGCACGCAGATTACTTTTTGTGAGTCTTACGATGGTGAGCTTAAGCTTAGGAAGATTACAAAGACTGGCGTAAGTAGGCGTTTTCCTTGTAATCAACAGTTGTCCAGCCTGCTCTTGTCTATTCGACCAACTAACCCAAGTTCTGATTCTCTGGTGTTTACCTCGCCTACAGGTCTGCCAGTGCATAACAGCGAGTTTACAAATAAAGTATGGAAAGGGCGAAAGGATGGTCAGAAGTTTTACAGAGGTATAGTTACAACTTTAGTAGACGAAGGCAAAGTACAGCGCTATCGTTGTCTCTACAACACTCGCCACACATTCATTAGCGAGTGCATAGAGGCTGGCGTACCTATTCCTCAGATAGCTAGGTGGGTTGGCAACAGCCCAGAGATAATCATGAGACATTACGCAGGTTGTGTAAGTAGCTTAGAAGTTCCCAATCTCTTGTAAGCAGGGTAAACTTTGGAGTGCAACAACAGTAAGGAGAGTGATAAGTGAGCAGAAACACCACTCAGCTTTTATGGTCAGCATCCGTAAGCTTAGAAGTGTATCGTCAGCAATTACCTAAAGATTGCGCCGAATACAGGAGTGTGTCTAAAACCTTACGCTGCCTCAACAAAGCTAAGGTTTTCTACAGCTTCACAAGAAAGGGGCAAGAGGAAGAGGAAGACCTACAGCTAACACAAGTGCCTTAGATTTGGGTTAAGTGTCCTTAGCATGGGACAGCAGCAAGAGAAAGGGGCGTTAATCTAAGGTACTCGCCACAAGTTCTCTTAAGATTGCTAGTGGCTCGTGAGTGCAGCGAACACTAAAGCGGGTAGGTATGAATACTCAAAGGTAATCATTCCACTGTAGGAACTTAAGCCCAAACAACGCAGCAGTAAACCTTTGGGTACTTTTGTGGCGCTAATGTGTGGACATTTACCCCTGTTTTCGTTGGCTCATGTGGACTGAAAAACTATAGTATGGCGTAGTGTTGGGAGGGCTGTAGTTATGCAAAGTGAACGCAGTGAATATCCAGTAAGCTTCGTAAGAACACTTTTGAGACTACAGCAAAGCACTAAGGCAGGTGTATTGGGCTTAGGTGTGGCTAGTCTTTTGCTATTGCCCACAGTAGGACTACAGAATAAGGGCGTAGGTAGGCTGTCTGCTGCTGTAGCTGGGCTTGCTTGCAGCTTAGTGGGCTTTAGATTGGCGCAAGATGACAGCACACTCTCAGCCATCTCTGAAGACTTAGGCATCATAGACCGTAAGCAGTCGATAGCATGGTATAACGGGCTGCTGTCAAGGAAGCAAACACTTACAGTAGAAAACATTAAACCTGTAGAAGCTGACATAATCTCTGATGTGGTGAGCTATTGGCAGGCAGAAGATAAGCACCTACTCATTGTGGGCGGCACTGGCGCAGGTAAGAGTACTTTTGTGCAGGCTTTTGCATCAGTGTTGGGCTACAGTTGGCACTACAAAATATATGACAATGACTGCACTGTAGATGACTGGCTTTACTTGCGCTCTCTTTCTAGCTGTTCTTTGTTTGAGAGCTACAGCAGCATAGGTGAGCAGATGCAGGCGGATTTAAACGCCATAGAAGACCTAACACAGGAGAGGAAACAGGCTGGTAATAGGTGGCAACCCAAGTATTACCTTACTGTGGCTGAAGAAATGCCAGCTTTGGTTGATGAGATAGACTGCGCTCGTGATTGGATAGCAAAGCAAGCTAAGAGAGGGCGTAGGGTTAAACGCTTCGTTGCTGTGGTGGCGCAGAATGACACAGTAAAGAACTTGGGTTTAGAGGGCGACAGCAGCTTAAGAGATAGTTGCTTTGTGCGCGTTTACTTAGGTCAGAGTGCAATAGATAGGGCGCAATTGCTTAAGAACACCTCACTAGTTGACTGGCTAGAGCGAGGCGGTAAGCAGGTGTGTCTGGTAGATGATAAGCCAGCCCTACGCCCTACCTCTGTCCAAACACATTTACTACCGACTTCCCAGTTCAACCCAAGTTCAGAGGTAGAAACGGCTGAAATCCCTACAGAGAGCCAGTGTTCAGACGTTCAGAGCGTTCAACAGATGCTAGAAAACTCACCTTTGACTGGTGTTTACGTGACTTTTGAACAAGTGAACGCCCTAAGAGAACTCTACCAAAGTGGCTGGAGTATAGCAGCCATATTAGAAGGCAAGCTTGGGCAGAAGAGGGGCGGAAGCTGGCAGAAGAAGAAAGACTGGCTTGAGCTTTTACTTTGCTCTTGATTGTGTCAACCAAGTGAGGCGTGAGTGTAGCGAACATGAGGATAGCTTCACCAGTTAACTTAAGCCAGCTATCGAGGTGAAACATGGGCAGTCTAAAGACAACCTGGGGCGGCGATCGCAGAAGTAAATACAAAGGACAGAAGACTAAGACCTTCCGCATTCCAGAGAACATGGATGGTGATGCTCTGGTGAGTCTAAGAGATGACCTCGAATCTGTAGTGAGCGCTTGGGAAACTGAGGCTAATTCACCAGAGCATAAGACTAGCCCAAGGTATGACGCTTGCAAACGCTTGCTAGAGGAGCTTAGAGGGCTATTGGAAGGAACACAGCATGAGTGTTAGCTGAGGTTCGGCAATCACTACTAAAAGTGTAGGGCTGTGGTTCGGTCAAGTCCTCAAAATCCTATCCACATATTCATAAGTAGGGACGGATAAACGTCTGTCCTGAGTTAACTAAACACAAGTAAGGAGGCTTTAGATGAGTAGACGACGTAAGTATGGGGCATCAGCAGAGATTTACTTTGAGAGTCAAGAACAAATAGAAAGCTTTAGAGCTACAGCAGCTAAACAGGGGATTTCACTTAGCGCTTACATTCGGCAATTGTTATTAAACAGCAGCGAGGCAAACTAACTTATGACAGGACTACTTACTATAAAAGACTACTCACAAGCCACTGACAAGAAGACAAGTACAATCTACAGCCGTCTCAAGAAAGCACCCTCTCACTGGGTTTTACAGGCTCTAGGTAAGCGCACTCTCAAGTTTCTCACCCAAGCTTATATAGATAAGTGGGGCGCTAAGGACAACTTTCAAGAAGACTGGCGCACAACCAGAGAACTACAACAACTAAAGAGTACAGCAACCTTCATCAACTTCTGCGTAGGGAATACTTCTGAAGCTGACATAGAGCGCTACTACTTAGAGAGCCTACACAAGCGAGTTCATGAAGAATGGAGCTTAGAACGCTGTAAAGAAGAGTATGGAGATGACTATGGACAACTGACTGAGGTAGAACTACGGCAAGCAGTGTTTAACCAACTCAACGGCGGCTACACTCTTCCAATGCCTAATGCCCAATCTTCTTTACCTGTCACCAGCACTGACTATAGCGTGTTCAGTTTTACTCATGAAGCGTTTGAACAGAGATTTGAAGACTTGGGTGTTCACTGCGTTCACGAGCCAGCAGAGACAACTATAGATATAGTGGCTGAGACTTTACCACTAAACTACGAGACGGCTGTAGAACAGGCTAAAGCTAAAGGCAAGAAACCACCAACCAGAGAAACATTCTACTTTCAGCAAGAAGCACAAGAGCAGGCTGCTATAGAAAGCGCCGTCTCTGGGCAGAAGGTCAAACCTAAGAGCAAGGCACAGATGCAGCGAGAGTATAAGGCACAGATGGACGCTGCACAGGCTGTAGTAGACGCTGTAGATTACTCTCAGTACACTACTTCTGACTTCCTTACTTGGATTGATGACACAGAAGACTTCATGCAGCTACAGATGATTGACTCTAAGGCTATGAACACTTACGTCAAGCAGTGCATCAGAGAGGACATCAAGCTACGTGAGACTGAATACCCAACCGTAAAGAAGTACGCAGAAGCTAGAACAAAAGAAATGCAGACTACTGAACAAGTAATAGGTGGGCTTGTTGTTGAGCTAAGGGCTGATGAAAGCTTCAGAGTTCGCATCCAGCCTGGTATTTACTCTCGCCGATACACCACTGAAGACATTGAACAAATAACAAAAGACTTCCCAACATTAGCCGAAGCGCTGGTGATGGAAGGCTACAGAGCGCTACCACGAGTGAAGCTTGGCGATGAAACCATAGTTAACCTCAACGGTAATCCAGTGAGAGAACACAACGGCATGGTGTATCTGGATGACGTGCTGCACTTGTTCACTGAGGAGGACTAGAGACAGCCTAAGACGACACAAAATCAAAAGCCAGCTAAGGCGGCAACCAAAGCTGGCTCTCATTCAAAAACACATAATCAGGAGCTAGGAGCGCCAAACTAATGAAAAATATTTCTTCCAATATACCTCAAACTCAAGACTACACGCAAGCCCAAGCCTACATCTCTTATCTTTGTGGGCAAGAGAATGCAGAGGTTACTTTCCAAACATTTGATGACAACAGCGACCGCAAAGACAAAAGTTTAACCCAACTCTGGCACGACACCTTAAAAAATTCTTGGGACAGAATAACCAAGCTAAACAATGAGGGCGCTGGTGTGTTCGTCGCTGTTCAAGTCACTGATGGTGAAGGCAACCGAAATAATGACACCATCCAAGCTGTACGCTGCATACCCTTAGACTTCGATGGCAAGCTACCGACAGACTTTCACCTAAAGCCAACCATAGTAGACGAAAGCAGCCCTGGTAAAGGTCATGCCTACTGGGTTCTCAAGGAGCCTATAGTCATGACGCGAGAGCAGTATAAATCCATAGTAAAACGACTGATAGCGCACTACGGTTCGGAAGCTGGCGCGGATAAACAATGTAGTGACTTGGCTAGAGTACTGCGCTTACCTGGCACATACAACATGAAGCCTACTTACTCTGTTGATGGAGACGCGCCGTTAGTTGGGTTAGTTAACACCTTAGATTTGACCTACACGTTAGATGAAATCATGTCTGATGTAAATGAGCTAGAGACAGCTAAACCTAAGCCCAACACTAAGGCAGTAGCCCAACAACAAACTATCGCTGTGCCTGCTAATGCTAACTTTATTGACACACTTGACGCTTTCGCCAACAAGCTGAGAAAAGCTCCTGAAGGTGAGCGCAATAGCAAACTCAACACGCTAAAGTATACACTTGCAGGGGCATTTCCAGACAAACTAGAGACAATAGACGAAGTTCTTAGAGCGGTAGCTTTAGAGATAGGCTTGTCTGAAGCTGAAATAACAAGCACTTTAGCTAGTGCAAACAAAGGAACAGAGCGCCCGATTACACTTAAAAGTAATGGAGGCAACCGAAGCAAGAGCAACTTAATGAGAGAAGCCCTAGACAACTACTTTGATGGTAATCTTCAGTGGGATGAGATGAGGAATAAGCTTAGGTTCAGAGGTGAACACTGTAGTATTGAGAGGCTGCACGATATATGTGAGCGAGAGCTTGATATAGACCTACCTTTTGACAGCTTCAAACGTATTGCTTCTGTGAAAGCTCAAGAGAATCCTTATCATGCTGCTCGTGCTTATCTCCAAAGTCTCACTGCTGCCTCTAACCCAGAGCCTATACTTAGCGCCCTGTATCAAGCTATGGGAGTATTTAACCCACTGCATAGGCTTTACATCCGCCGTTGGTTAGTCTCTGCTGTAGCTCGTGCGCTAAACCCAGGATGCAAAGCTGACAACGCTTTAGTGTTGCAAGGTAAGCAAGGCATAGGTAAAACCACTTTCTTTGCTGCACTCTTCGGTGAGTTCTTTCAAACAGTGGGTGAACACAAGAGCGAGGTAGACCAACTGCTTTCGATGACTCGTAGCTGGTGCTGTGAATACGGCGAGATAGAGAACGCATTCAGTAAAAAAGCAGTGGCAGCTATCAAAAGCTTCATGAGCATTACGTCTGACACATTCCGCCGCCCTTATGCCAGTGAACCAGAGGAATACAACAGGCATTTTGTCATCTGTGGCACGACTAACCAGAGTGAATTTCTCTCAGACAGCACGGGTAATCAGCGCTTTTGGGTTGTACCTGTAAATGACGCTATAGACCGCACTGCTGTAGCTGGAATGAGAGATGATGTCTGGAGCGCAGTCTTAGCCTTGTTCCTCAGTGGTGAGCAATGGTGGTTAACTGAGGTTGAGGCGGTCAAAGCAGCAGAAGACACAACCCAATACGAGCAAGAAAATCCTTGGACTGATGCCATTTCTAGCTACCTGCACCAACACAACCCTTGCACCCTCAGAGACATCATGGAACACGGGCTAGGGTTTGACTTAAGCAGATGTAATGACAAGAAGGCTCAAGGTGATATTACAAGCATACTTAAGAAGCTTGGGTGTACAAAAAAAGAAGCCAGACACAACGGAGTAAAGGGGCGCTACTGGTACAGACCAACCCTAGACAATACAAACTCTGATGATGTGAAGGTGACAGTAGAGAACATCCCACAGGAGGAATACTTCTAAGCCCACACTGCCAGAAAAACGAACAACGGGTGCTTACTGAAGAGGAGCGCCCTTTTCTTTTTCTGTGCTGTCCCCACCTCTGCTGCTGTCCCCACCTTGAGACACTATCTTGGGACATCTGAAACTGTTGCTGTATCAAGCCCCTAGACTACTGTCCCCACTGTCTCCACCTGTCTCTAGTTTTAAAAGAGTTAGAGCATATAGTGGGTACAAAGGATAAGTGACAAGGGGACAAGCATAGCTCATGTTATTCAGAAGTGCGTCAAAGTCTCTAAAAGCTGGAGACATCTGGGGACACCTGAGACAACCCTTGCTGTGTAAAGCTTTGAGGCTGTCCTCACCTTCTGTCCCCACCTAGAGACACCAGACACCTGGAGACAAACAGCTTTAGCTTGGTCAACTTCGGTTACTTCTCTCTGCTGTTGACTCTGTGTTCTACGATTACACCTACTATTGCAGCTAGAGTCAGACCTGTTTGTATATTTCGCTCTAGGTTATTTTCTAAGTAAACGTTAGTAATCACTAGAAACAACTGAAACAATAGAGGTGTGAACAACAAAGTTATCAGAATTTTTGCCCCTAAAGATAAAGATTTAGGCTTCGGTGTTTTCGTGTGTCTGTTGTTATTATCTTTCTTCGTTTGTTTTCCATACTTCTGCTCATAATATCGTTTGTAATTATCCATAAGTATCTTTTAGTTACGTTGTTTACACTCACTCAAGCATATCCCACACCACTAGACATCAAGATTTTTGTCAACTTAAGACTAAAGCGGCTAGTGTATCAGTTCACGGAAACAACGGAAGCTCTAAGCCCTCTAGTAGTTCTTTTGCACTCACGCCCTTAGTGCCTGCAATGGTCACAACAGCTAACCAAAGTTGCCTATTCAGAAAAACTTGTTCCATCGTGTTTAGCTCTTGTTTATCATCAGTTCCAAACAATAGCTTATAAGTAGCGCTATGGCATTCTTCAATCCTTTGTTTCAGAGCAGTTCCTTTTAGCCCTGTACTCCGTTGGATAGCTCGACAAAAGGCTTTATAAACACGTTCGCTTTCTAACATAAGTTCGACACTAGGGGAAGTGTAAGCAGTACCAGTGTTGTTACTTTGGGTGTTCATCTTGTTCTGTGTTACTATTGTCAACTAACGCTGTTGGCTACTGTCTGGCTACTCGCACCAGCTAACTTAACCCCAGTTATCCTGAAACCGTTGTGTCTGCTGCACCCAGTTGCAGGGCATAAAGGTTGGCATAGACACCTTGCTGATTGATGAGTTCGGCGTGAGTACCCTGCTCTACAATTTGTCCCTGCTGAATTACTAATACCTGATCTGCCTGGGTAACTGTACTGAGGCGGTGGGCAATTACGAAGCTGGTACGACCTTGCAGCAAACGAGCGATCGCAGTTTGTACTAGCGCTTCTGTACGCGTGTCAATGCTGCTGGTTGCTTCATCAAGAATCAGAATTCGGGGATTAATCAACACCGCACGAGCAATACTGATTAGTTGTCGCTGTCCTTGGCTCAAGGGTGCGCCCCGTTCACCCAATTGAGTTGTATAACCTTGTGGTAGTGAGGTAATGAACTCATGCACATTTGCCAACTGTGCAGCCGCTTCGATATCAGCTTGAGTGGCGTAAGGAGCGCCAAAAGCTATATTTTCGGCTACAGTGCCACTAAACAAAATATTGTCTTGCAGAACGATGCCAATTTGTCGCCGCAGACTTGCTTGAGTAACACTACGCACATCAATATCATCAATTCTGACTGCACCACCAGACACATCGTAGAAGCGCAAAATTAAGTTAATAATTGTACTTTTTCCCGAACCGGTCGGCCCTACTAATGCAACCATCTGCCCTGGATAGGCGTGCAAATTCACCCCTTTGAGAACCAGTTGATCTGGGTTATAGCCAAACTTGACATTTGATAATGTCACCTCACCCTGAATAGGCGGCATTTCTGTAGCATCGGGTGCGTCTTTGAGTTGTGACGGTTCATCTAGCAATAGAAAGATTCGCTCTAATCCGGCGAAGGCAGATTGAGCTTGGGTGTAAAACTGGCTGAGAATTTGGATCGGGCGGAAGAACTGCTGGACGTAAAGTAAAAAGGCTGTCACCACACCCACTGTTGCAGATCCAGTAACCGCAAGATAGCCACCATAAGCCAGCACGCCTGCGGTTGCTAGTGTGTTGAGAAAATCAATGGAGGGCAAAAAGGCCGAAGTAATTGCTACAGCCTCGACGTTAGCATCTCTATTGGCAGCGTTAAGAACGTCGAACTCTTCAATATTCATCTGTACACGATTAAATGCCTGTGCTTCTCTGACGCTACCAATATCTTCTTCTAACTTGGCCGAAAGCTCCCCAATAGTTTGTCGGGTAACGCGAAATCTGGCTCTTGCCCAACGTGCAAATAAGCTGGTGGTAAAAATCATTAGTGGCACAACCAGATTGCTCAACAAACCGAGTTGCAGGTTGATTGATAGCATTGCAATGATGATGCCTACCAAACTAAAACTGTTGCCCAGCATTTGGGCGATCGTCAGTCCAAATGCCTGATTTACAGTATTGACATCATTCAGCAGGCGGCTCATTAAATCGCCTGCTTCGCTGCGATCGAAAAAGCTCAGGGGCAGACTTTGGATTTTAGTAAAAATATCTTGCCTCAGTTGAGCCAGCAATCGCTGCATAATCCAGCCGACTCGAATAATTTGACCCCGGATTGCCAGGACACCAAGTCCATAGTTCAGCGCTAGTAGCCCTAATAACATTAGTAGTCCCTGCAAATTCCCTTGTGCAATTAGGTGATCAATCGACCAGCCGATGAAAAACGGCCCAATTGCTTGGGTTATGGCACCAATAAATACTAATGTCAGGGCGATGGGAATTTCTTTGCGATAAAGTAGCAGGTATTGCAAAAAGCGCCGCAGGGTGGAAATTTGTTGACTCGCCTGCTCAGATGCAACAACGGGAACTGTGCCTCTCATAGCAATTTTGGATTTTAGATTTTGGATTTTGGATTAAAAATCTTTGCCTTGATTACCAGGCTGTAATAAAAATATTACGCAAGACTATTTATTTTAGTTTGGTATCATTTTTTTCTTTTGCCTTTACTTGAGATTCCAAAATCACACCGTAGAGGGGGCTGGTTTGCATTAATTCCTCGTGAGTGCCTTGTGCTACCAATCGTCCTTTGTCCATAAGAAAAATGCGATCGGCATTCTTGACGGTGCTGATGCGTTGAGCTACTACAAAAGTTGTACAAGCTTTTTGACGCATTAAGCTATCTAGTTCGGCTTGAATCTGGGCAGCTGTTTTAGCATCTATAGCCGAGGTGCTATCGTCCAAAATCAGAATGCTGTAATCGGTCAGTAAGGTACGAGCGATCGCAATTCGTTGTTTTTGTCCACCAGACAAGCCTACGCCCCGTTCACCCACAATCGTCTCGTAGCCATCGGGTAGACTACTGATAAAATCGTGCATTTGGGCAGTTTTGGCAACCTCAATCACCTCATCTAGGGTTGCATTGGGTTTTGCGTAGGCAATATTTTCGCGGATTGTGCCAGAGAAGAGGGTGGTTTCCTGAAATACAATGCCAATCCGCGATCTGAGGCTTTTGAGTGTGAAACCTGTTACATCTCGTCCGTCAATACGAACCGCTCCCCCTGTGACATCGTAAAAGCGGGGAATTAAGTTCATAATTGTGCTTTTTCCCGAACCAGTCATCCCGAGAACGGCGATCAGCTCGTTGGGCTTCGTTTCAAAAGAAACTTCTTTGAGAGTTTCAGTTGTCGCTCCTGGATAGCGAAAGGAAACATTTTCAAAGGTGATTCTACCGCCACAGGTGTCAAATGGGACAGCACCAGGGCGATCGCGAATTTCTACTTCCGCATCTACAACTTCGTAGACTCGTTCGGCGGAAGCAGCTGATTGAGCGATCGCAGGTGCAGCAAATCCAATCAACAAAATTGGTTGGAGAATCAAGGCTAGGTAAGAGTTAAACGCCACTAGTTCGCCAATGGAGAACTGATTCCCAATCACTTGCGCTCCCCCGTAGCCGAAAACTGCCAGTGTTACCAAGTTACTCACCAAAAAGATAAAGGGGAAGGTATTGTGGATGGCGCTAATGGTCTTCATGTTTGCCTTGACTAGACCATCATTCATAGTCGTGTAACGCGACCTTTCGGTTGATTCCCGGACGAACGCTTTTACCACCCGGATTCCTAATAAGTTCTCTTGCAATACAGCATTAAGGTCGCTTAGTTGCTCTTGTACTTGCCGAAAAAGTTTGTTATTCCGAGTGACAAATTGTGCCATCAACCATGCATTTAGGGGCACTGCGGTTAGCGTAATCAGTGCTAGTTGCCAGTTCATCACCAGCAAAACCACTGAAATACCCACTAATGTCACAATTGAACCGACGACCTGAATTAAGCTAGTGCCAACAAAGGTACGGATCTGCTCTATGTCGCTGGTGACACGGGTTAACAGTTGGGAAGTCTGCGCCTGGTCATGATAACTAAAACTGAGATTTTGAATTTTGCTGAAAATTTTGTTTCGCAGCTCATAAGCTACACCTTGAGACGCTGCTTCTGCTAGATAGCTTTGTCCGAAGTTAAATACACCACGAGCGATCGCGGCGAGTACCATCCAGGCGGCGCTATATAGCACAATTTGGAGGTTTTGTTGGATAATGCCTTGATCAATTCCCCACCGAAATAGTTGTGGGGTAAGTGCGTTTGCGATCGTCAACAGCAACAGGCTGACCAATGCTCCTAGCGAAGTCCATCGGTAAGTGCTTAAACTCTTAAGCACACGCTGGATTGACTGTATCGACGAAGTTTCCTGGAGTTCTGGTTGCTGAACCACTGGAATTCACCCCTGTGTCTTTGGAAAATTATCTCGTATTTTGATTGTAAAAAAACAATTAGCCAGTTGAGAGGGGGAAATGTGTCATCTATTTATGGTGGAAATGCCAAATTTTGGGACAACGGTATGGGAAAATACCTCTTTGGCAAGCATTGCGGCTAATCTTAAATACCGAAGAAAACCAAAGAACAAGAATAATGGCTCAAAATTTTCATAGCAATTCCCAACTTCCCTCGGATATGTCAACTGCTATCAATCGCACAGCAAAGCCAAGTTCTGAGTTCTACTCTATTTTTTCCGAAGAAGAAGTTTTAGGGATAATTCATGCATTAGAAGTTAGACGAGAAATTCCTTTAAAGTATTCTTATAAAGGTAGAGGAGCAAAAATATGGGATAATTTTTATCGAAAATATGTGATTCCAACATGGTATCGAACATCAAATGTAGAAATTGAACTTTTAAAGGATAATTTTCAATACTTGAATGGCAATATTAAAATTGGGAATAAAGTCAATATTGTAGATGTTGGTGCAGGAAATTCATATCCAGTTAAAAAATTTATCAAAAAACTTAGTGAACTAGGAAAAATTAATAAATATATAGCTTTAGATATCAGCGAGGAATTGCTTCATGTATCCAAAAATAATTTTACCAAATGGTTTCCTCTAGTCGAGTTCATCAGCTCCACAATTGACATAGAAAATAGTTGTGTACCCAAAAGTTTATTCCAAAATAAAGCTAGCCTTGAAATTGACAACACAACAAAAATATTTTTCCACTTAGGTGTTACCATCGGTAATCATCAAAATAGAGATGAGGTACTAAAAAACTTTAGAGATAGCATGGAAAAAAATGATTTTCTGGTATTCACTAATGAAACTGGTACTAACTCTAAATGGGATGGAAACGTCAGAGGTGGCTGCAAGTATCACGTAGAAGAAATATATGGATGGGTTAAAAGCAAGATTGGAATTAAATCTGAAGATTGTGAATTGGTGAGAAAGTATGATTTAAAAACAGATAGTATAGTTGCTAATATGAAACTCCACCATAATTACACTCTAAATTTCAGTCGGATGGGGATAGATAAGAAAATTGAAATATCTGAAGGTGAAGAAATTACTATCTGGCGACATCATAAGTATGAAATCCCTAAACTTTTGCAAGAACTAGAACGTTCTGGGCTGGAACTTATTCACTATAGTATTGACAAATACAAATCACATATTATGGTGATTTGTAAAATTCCCAGTAACTAACCTTTTCAATTAGACTTTCTCTGTCATCTCCAAAACACTGAACTTACAGAACATTGGAGTAAGTAAGCATCGCCGTTGTCAATATCTGCCGTAGTCAGTTTGCCATTGACATCATAGTTGTAACTTGTAATTTCGTCAGCAATGCCTCTCGCTAGTCTAAATGATGCGATTTTAAACTACAATACCTTTGGTGTTAACCATGAAAACCTTAACCTGCGTAGGTTGGGTTGAGGAACGAAACCCAACAATTAACGCTTAATGTTGGGTTTCACTTCGTTCAACCCAACCTACGATTATCCTTAACTCAATGTTATGAAACATTTGTTAATCGGTAGTTTATCAACTCTACTTTTTACAGTGGGAGCTTATGTTTTATTATTGGTGTCAACAAAAGCCTAGAAATAGCTTAACTGTTGGCTTCCTCACTCGCCTAGAACTAAAGTTCTAGGCTACAAGCTTTAGTCTACTCAAGTAGACTAAAGATTTTTGGCTATATTTAGTCATCTTCAGATGACTTGTACTATTAGCAAGGAACTTCAGTTCCTTGCGGGACATGGCTTTACGTTAAGTTGACACAAATGATGTTTTACCGCTCCCTCAATGGCATAGTTTGCCAATGTCAAACAGCATTTGAATTCTCTGGCTACAAGCCGTGTAGTTAATCAGAATCGCTATCTATAACTTAGATACGATAATGACAGTCGGTAGAATTTTTTAGGTCTTTTAGCGAAGATTTTTCTACTCCATATCTAATATGGTGTTAAATATTTATGATGCTCCTAAAAAATCAGTTTGACTTGGTTTGTGTATCAATTAAATGTACATCAAACGCGGTTTAGGCACAGGAACTGGACGCCCTAAATCCTTAGCCGTTTCTATCCATTCCTGCATCACTAATTCTACATTATGCAGAGCTTCTTGATAAGTATCCCCGTCAGCAGCACAGCCTAGTAATTCTGGTACTTCAGCAACAAAGGCTTCATCTAATTCACTCCAGTAGAGAATAACTTCATAGCGAAACATCATTTTTACTTCCTAGCTTATACTTGATAATTACTGCACGAACTTGTTTAATTTGATAGCTTTTGGCTTTTCCTCTCTTATGTTGCAGGTTCAATATTTCCTCAACATCAGCTTTGATAAAAATACGATGATCGCCACGAATCCGTTCCTCAAAGCCTAGTCGATATAAAAGTTGCCAGAGTTGGGCGAAAGGGATGTCTGTATCAGAAGTCCCAGAGAGGATTTTTTCTAAGAGTTTGTCTTGCTGACTCACGTTTTTATGGCTGTCTTAATGCTTCTATAGTCTCATATTTATTTAAAATCAGGTATATGTGAGTGTTTACTCAAATTTACAAGTGATATAGGCAACTACAGAGGGCAAACTGTTCAGATTGCTCATATCATAATGCTGAGGTATAAATCCGTCTCAGTTAACGTTAAATACTGAGTAATAAATATTACATAAATATGAAGAACCAAATTTTAGCTATAGCTGCCTTTTTAACCACGATTAGTTTGGCAACAACCGTACAAGCAGCAAATTCTGAACATGTTAGACAGTTATTGGCAACCAAGCAATGTCAAAACTGTGATTTGACTAATGCAGGTTTAGTGATGGCTGACTTATCTGGAGCCAATTTGAGCGGTGCTAATCTCACAGGTGCTAACCTCAGCCGAGCAAACTTGAGTGGCGCAGATTTGCGGGGTGCAAACTTGAGTGGTGCGAGTTTATTTGGCGTTAACTTGAGCCAAGCTAAATTCCGTGGGGCAAATTTGGCGGGTGTTGATTTGAGAAATACTTATTTAGCAAATGCAGAACTGACTGGTGCTAACTTGAATGGTGCTAACTTCCAAGGTGCAGTTGGTATACCATCACAAATTGCTTCACCAGAGGAATTTTATGCTTTGGGTGTAGCAGAAGGGCAAAAAGGTAACCAACAGCAAGCGATTAGTTATTTTAATCAAGCGATCGCTATTAAACCAGAATTTGCGGGTGCTTATTTAGCTCGTGGTGTCGCCCGTTACCAAATACTAGATAGACAAGGTGCATTTCAAGATGCCCAAGTTGCTGAAAAATTGTTTACATCTCAAAACAATACCCCTGGAACGCAAACAGCCCAAGTTTTTATTAAAGAACTGCAAACACCCGTAAATGAGAAGGTAAGTGCTGGTAAACCCAGTTTCGTGGACTTTTTGGGAAGTCTTGGTTCAGTCTTGCTCCAGTTCTTCCCTTTTTAAGAGTGAGAGTTGAAACAACAGAGGGATAATAACAAATGACAAATGACAAATAACAAATGACTTTATCTAACGAATTATGGGCAGCAAATCAAGACTTAGCCCAAGCTTGCCTAGAGCATCCTTTCGTTCAAGGCATTGGCGATGGTACTCTTGAGCAAGCTAAATTTGCTTACTACGTAGGGCAAGATGCTTTTTTTTTAGAAGCTTTTGCCCGTGCGTACAGTATCGCCGCAGCTAAAGCACCAGACTGGTTAGGTTTCACCACATTTCATAACTTAGTTAGTGGAGTTTTAGAAGAACTGCGGCTGCATAGTGGCTATGCTTCTGGGTGGGGAGTCAATTTGCATTCTGTAAAACCAGAAGCCGCTACCCGCCGCTATACTGACTTTTTGTTAGCAACTGCTTGGGGTGCAGATGTGGGCTTAACTGCTGCGGCGATGTCTCCCTGTATGCGTTTGTATGCCTTTTTGGGAGAACAGTTAGCTGGTAACGACATTCCTAATCATCAATATGCAGACTGGATTCGTACTTACAGCAGTGCAGATTTTCAACCACTAACACAACAATTAGAAAATTTGGTTGACAATTATGCCGCTACCAATTCTGTTGTGCATTCAACCTATCGTTATGCGATGTTTTGCGAACGCGACTTTTTTCAGGCTGCGTGGATTTTGGAGTAGGGTAGCACAACTAGCTGTGCTACCCTATGAACTTAACGAATAATAGCTGCCCTGCCCCATTAGGTAAAATAAACTTAGACATTGCTCAAGCTGCCTTTGCCATCTTTACTAGCGTTATCAGTGTTAGTGTTGGAAAAACTGGTAGTTTGAGTCTTTTTGTATGTTGCGACGCCGAATAGCCCGTCGTAGACATCGCACTTCGTGTTTTAATCAATTCACCAAATATCTTCAAAATTAAGCACAAATCCAGGCAGTATATCTTCTCCTGATAAACTAGCAGGAGATTGCAGTAGTTCAACATCTCTACCGAAACGATAAATTTCTACTTGCCGATTTTTTAAATTAATTAACCAACCTAATTTAGCACCGTTGTCTTGGTACTCTTGCATTTTATTTTGTAGCCTTTTTAAACAATCAGTATCAGAACGCAATTCCACTACAAAATCAGGACATACAGGCAAAAATCCCTCTTTTTGTTCCTGTGTGAGAGAATCCCATCTGTCACGTTTTAACCAAGATGCGTCAGGAGAACGAACTGCCCCATTTGGTAAAATAAACCCAACCGAAGAACCAAAAGCTATACCTAGTGACTCATGACGATTCCACACTCCAAGTTGAGCAGTTAAATTAGCATTGCGGTTGCTGGTTAAACCTCCGACTAAAGGCATTAGTAGCAATGTGCTATCAGCATTACGCTCAAATCTGATTAATTCATTTATCTGACATAACTGGAAGAATTGCTCATCTGTTATTTGAAGAACAGGAGCAAAGTTGATAGTTAACGCATCCATAGAAAAATTTAAACTTGAATATTCCCATAAAAACGTCAAAGGCGATCGCACTTTGGCAAAAAACATATTTAGAAAAGTTGACTCTAGGTATTGATTACTTTATCCGCAGCAACAGTTAAGATTTCATCCATCCAAGCATTTATACTTTTGCCAGCCTTTTTAGCAGCAATAAATATTTTCCGGTGGTGTTCTGGAGTTGTACGGAATGGAAGTTTGCCAGAGAATGGTTTATCAGGATCTTCTCCTAGTTCTTCACAAAAAGCAAGATAATCATCAACAGAAATTTGGAATTCTTGACGCGCTTCATCTACAGTTTTTGCCTTAAAGGTAATCACGTCATTAATATCTAGGACTTGACCAAATATTATTCCCGCTTCTACATCTACTTCTACACTAGCTGTGTATCCCTTATAAGTCATCATATTTCAATTCCTGCCTTAATTAAAAATTCTCTAACAGATTTGACTGCTCCTTTATCTGTTTCATTTTGAGGATGCGGTTCGTGAAAAACAGCTTTCACATCATTTAATTTCACACGAACCCGCGAACCTCTACCTTGAGTAATATCAGCACCGAGAGCTATAAATAAACTTTCAATATCTTTCCAAAGAATATTAGATGGTACAGGATTTGTAAAAATTAACTCTAAAATCTGACATTGTTTGTTATTGAGATCCATTTAATCAATACAATTACAGCCATTTTACAGTTAAGTTAAGTATAACCATCAATTTTACGATATCATATTATGATATCGTGAAAAATATAGAAGCGATCGCTGTTTATATGATGGCATTGTAGGCGATCGCATGTTGTCCAAGAGTGAGTGCGTTAGCGTAGCTCACCGTAGGTATCGCCTTGCAGAAAACCTCAAAAACAAAGTGTAGACGCGTAGCGCAAAGCCGGAGACGCTCCGCCTCCGGGCAAGTCGAGTGACATCGCCTGTTATGCAAGAGTGAGCGATCGCTGTGTATATTTGACTTAAAGTATAATAGTGAGCATCAAACCCCTATTTGTTAGAATATCTTTTGTTACTAAAGAGAGAGAAGTTATCTGGTGGACTCTACATTTAACTGGAAACTGGAACAGACTTTACTAGAAAAAGTCATAAATCTGGCTAGTCAACGAGGGCAATCTCCTGAATCAATAGTCAGTGAAGCTGTTAAGCTATATCTCGAAACCCAATTGCTAGAAACAGTTGATAATGCTGCATCTGACCCATTAATTGGCTTATTTGCAGGAAGACCTGATTTGGCTACAAACTCAGAAGATATTCTCCAACAGGAGATTACTGAAAAATCTGGTTGGACGTGGAAATAACCTCAGCAGTAGCTGATACGGGTTTTGTTGTAGCATTGTTGAATCGTTCAGATGCAATGCACAGTGTTGTTGCAACAGTATATATACAACAAAAACAAATTCTGTTACCCCAAACAGTATTGGCAGAATTAGCTTATTTGGTAGGACGTAATGCAGGTATAACGACAGTTGTAGCTTTTTTGCAAGGGCTATCTGCGAGTCGTTTTAGTTTAGTAGCTTTAACAGACCAAGATGTGATTCGTGTGGCGGAAATCTTGGATGAGTATGCAGATAGTCGGATTGATTTTGTAGATGCAAGTGTTATGGCTATAGCTGAACGCTATGGTATTAAAAAAATATTTACCTTAGATCAGCGAGATTTTAGATTATATCGACCTCAGCACTGCGATAGCTTTGAAATTTTGCCCTAAAGAAATAATAGTTAACAAAAGAGCGATCGCTTTGCAGAAAACCTCAAAAATAAAGCGTAGAGGCGTAGCGACTTGTCCTTAGGAACGTGAGTTAAATAAAATGCAAAACTTCATTTTTTATCTAGCTTCCATCTCCAATATATCGGAGAGGGATTGAGGGTGAGGTAAGCCAAGGACATAAATTGTATGTTATTTAATTCTTATTCCTTAGACATCGCCTGTTGTGGAAGAGTGAGTGCGATCACACTTCATAAGCCACAGCTAAAGCAATATTTTGCAATGGAAAATGCTAAAGTATTTTATTTATAAGGGTTTTTTGAAATTTATATTCAGCACAACAATAACTGAATAATCAAAAGTACGATACCATAGATGCAATAACTTAGATATGTCAATCTAATATGAGTAACAATTTATTAAGCAAAAACATTACAGAACAAATGCAGGAAGAAGCAGAGATACAAATCCGTGACAAGAAAAAAGTCGTTGACTATAACACAATTGAGTACCCTATTGAAGTTATAGTTCAAAAATACCTAAAAGGTCTTGATGATGATTCTAATGAATTATTTATTCCAGATTACCAAAGAGCGATGATTTGGGATGAAAAAAGACAATCTAAATTTATTGAATCTATTTTGTTAGGTTTACCTATTGCTTATACTTATGTTGCAGATACTTCAGGGGAAGCAACAGACGAAAATCTTTTAGAAACCAAAGATTTAGCTCGTTTAGAAATCATAGATGGAACACAAAGGATTCGCACTTTAGCTAATTTTATTAATAACGAGTTATGTTTACAGGATTTAGAAAAGTTAGATAAACTGAAAGGATTTATATTTTCTAGTCTACCTATTGCACGTCAAAGACGTTTTCAACGAACAACCATAAGAATGATTCAACTCACAGAAGATGCTGATGAAGAAACTCGTAGAGATTTATTTGAAAGAATCAATACGGGTAGTGTTGAATTAAATCCAATGGAAAAAATTAGAGGTATTAGAAGAGGCCCTTTTCTTGATTTGATAGATGAATTAGCGAAATACCAAAAATTTCTTAGTATTTGTGCTTTTACAAAACCCTCCATTAGGAGAGTAGAACCACAAGAATTTGTTTTACGATTTTTTGCTTTTTTGAATAATTATCAAAGTTTTAATAAAAATATTAATGAGTTTCTTGATAGTTATGTACAGGAACTTAATAAAGCTGAACCAAATACTCTAGAAAACATGAAAAATGAATTTTATGCAATGATTGATTTTGTTGAGATGTATCTTCCAACAGGTTTTAGACAAGGGAAGAAAAAGGATAGAACAACAACTCGAATTAAATTTGAATCTCTTGCTGTTGGTATAGCTTTAGCTTTAAGACAACAAGAAAACCTCAAGCCTGCATCAGTAGATTTCCTGAATTCAAAAGAATTTATAGGATACACTAGTAGTGATGCTAGTAGTTCTAGAAATAAAGTTATTCGTCGTATTGAATATATCCGTGATCAGATTTTAGGTACAGTTGAGTGAAAAAAATATTAGATTTAGATGATTTCAACGAACGTGCTAAAGACGTTAGTGATTATCTTTATTTTCTGAGAGATTTAGAACAGGGTCAAATTCTATTAAATAAGAATGGTGCAATTTCTAAAATTGATGATGAATTAGATAAAAGTTTAAAAGCTACTGGATTTTTATTGCTTTACAATCTTATAGAATCTACTATGAGAAATGCTATTCAAAGT
>NZ_CAXTNP010000019.1:0-48371 GCF_964245575.1 uncultured Nostoc sp.
AAGAAATGTTAAGTAAAATAGGAGTGATATGCTGGGGATCAAGGTTAAAAGCTCATACCTTTTAGTTTATATATCTGAAGGCAGATGCATAAAACAAGTTGTTTGACATAGATATAGTTGACTTTTAATTCATAATTACAAAAAATTAACTGTAAACTTTAGTAAACAAATGCTCATTTTCCTAATTAGTTTTTATATACTGAATTTCACGTAGAGAAACAAAATCAGTTTACTCGCCAAAAGCGAGATATGACTGAAAATTAAAATTCGTTGTGTATTTTTGGGAGGAAAAGTCATGGTTTCTGCTCAAAGCTCTAATCAAGGAAAGACCTACTCCTTGTTGATGATTAAAAGCTTTTTAATATGGACTTTTACATTAGCAGTATGTTTGTTGGTTGTCGGTTTTCCACTAGTTGTCTTGATGGCTACGGTCGGATGTCTGTTATCGATCATCTTACAATCTGTAATGCCTGTTAGTGCTGTTTTGCTTGTAGCAGGCGCTTTAATCATGTTTAATGTCATGGCAGTTGTCTTGGCTGCGGGTGTACTAACTCTTAAAGGAGTTCATCCAAGTGAAATTAAATGGTTAAGCTGGCTGCATGGAGAGGCAGACGAAATGCAGACTACTGTTTACGCTGCTTGCCCTTTAACTTGTGAGATTAAAATCTAGTCATTACAGGTGAATACGACAAACAGTGCGTCTGCCCGGTTAAGCCGGGTTTTTTCATGCTGTTTGTGATTTTACTTGTGAGATCAAAGTATAGTCATTACAGATAAATTTGATAAACAGTGCATCTACCCGATTCAGCCGGGTTTTTTCATGCTTATTGTGTGATTTATCCTTTTAAGTAAATCGGCACAATAAAAGTAAACTGTGTGAAGAAAAGTAAAGAAGGCTCAAACCCTTTTTTCCCCTGCTTTATCCCAACGATAATTATTTACGCCGACTTAGTTATATTTATAGTTTGTGTGATGATTGGATCGCTAACTATTGACTATTGACCATAGACCATTGATTATAACCATTGGCAAATGACAGATGACTAATGACTAATGACTAATCAAAAACGTGTTTGCATTATTTTGGGTACTCGTCCAGAAGCGATTAAACTAGCTCCTGTGATTCAGGTTTTCCAAAAGTCTTCAAGTTTTGAGTCACAAGTAATTCTAACTGGACAGCATCGAGAGATGGTTGAGCAAGTTATGCAGCTGTTCAACATTAAGGCAGATTATGACTTGGAAATTATGCAGGTTCAGCAATCTCTAAATGATATTACCTGCCGTAGTTTACAAGGGTTAGAAGCATTATTTAACGAGAAAAAACCAGATTTAATAGTGGTGCAGGGAGACACTACTACAGCTTTTGCCGCAGCTTTGGCAGCTTTTTATCAAAAAATCCCTATCGGTCATGTAGAAGCAGGTTTAAGAACTGATGATATCTTAAATCCTTACCCAGAAGAAGCTAATCGACGGTTGATTTCTCAAATTACTCAGTTGCACTTTGCACCGACTCCTTGGGCTGTGGAAAATTTGCACCGTTCTGGTGTTTTGGGTGAAATTCACATGACGGGTAACACGGTAATTGATGCGCTGTTGAATGTAGCTGCAACCCAAGCAGTTTGTAATGTACCAGGCTTAGACTGGGATTCATACCGCGTTCTGTTAGCAACAGTTCATCGTCGGGAGAATTGGGGAGAACCTCTGTTAGCGATCGCTCAAGGCTTTCTACAAATCTTAGACAAGTTTCCTGATACAGCAATGCTCTTACCATTACACCGCAATCCCACAGTGCGAGTTCCGTTACAAGAACTTTTAGGGAATCATCCCCGAATTTTCTTGACAGATCCTCTAGATTATGGTGAATTGGTGGGTGCAATTGGGCGATCGCATCTTTTGCTCACTGACTCTGGTGGTTTGCAAGAAGAAGCCCCCAGCTTGGGAAAACCAGTATTGGTTTTAAGAGATACCACCGAAAGACCAGAGGCTGTTGCAGCCGGTACAGCCAAACTTGTAGGCACTACAAGTGAGAACATTTTTGCAAATGCTGCTGAGTTACTTAGCGATCCAGATGCTTATGAAGCAATGGCAAATGCAATTAATCCCTTTGGGGATGGTCATGCAGCAGAGCGCATTTTGCAGATTGTACAAAATTACCTGGGTCTTTCATCAGAAACATCAACTTAGAAAGTTAGATTAAACAAAATGCAAAATTCCTGTTTTTTAGGGTGCATAAAATCGGCTTTTCTCCCGGTTTTGCATTTTTTTCAGTAGGGGCGTACAGATGTACACCTCTACCTGGAAAGGAGATTTTCAAAAAGTTGCTTATGGCTAAATACCCAAAGCTAATCTAGTTTCTGGCCCCACCGTACCATCTACAAGTAAACCTTTACTTGCCTGAAAGCTTCGGACTCGGCTAACAGTTTCTTGACCGTAAATTCCATCAACTCTGAGATTACCTAAAGCTGTTTGAACGTCTCTTACAAGCAGACCTCTAGAACCACGGGTAAGAATGACTGAACCGCCAACACCACCAGGTCTAATCACAGGAGCATAGTTAGGTCTATCACCAACCCATCGAGCAAAAACGTATCTACCTGTAGAAAGCCTAGCAAAACCATTTTCATACCTTTCAATGGCTGGAAGTGTTGCTCCATTTGGTACACAATCCACATAGGAGTAGTTGGTGCTTGGGCCTGTACGGATACGCAAACAACTGCCGTTAGTTCTGACAAATGCAGCCGAACTAATTTGAATTTGGGCAGCAGCAATAAGTAATACACCAACACCAGCTAAAGCTAACCAAGCTGAAGATTTAATAAGTTTTTTCCAATTGAATTTAGCTTTGGTGATTCCAGATGTCTCTTCTTTAGTAATAACTATATCAGAAGATGTAAGAGGTTTTTTGCTATCTAATTGAGATTTAGACGGATTATATTTGGTGTTTCGAGATGCCTCTTCTTGAGCAATAAACATCTGAGAATAAGCAAGATATTCCATAATGCACGCCTTTATATGAAAAAATGAGTAGTCACAGAGAACTATTTCAGTTTTCTCTGTATTTACTCTTAGTATATTTTATATCCTTGTATTTTCAAAAGTTTTTGCTGGTAGTGCAATTAAGAAAGAATAAAATTAACGTGAGTTCGACAAACCTCTTCCCGCCTTGAACTAAAGTTCAAAGCTGTCCCTCTCGCACGTCGGAGAGGAAAGATTTTGCGTAGTAAAATCTCTTAGAGGTGTTTTTGATTGAGCTAATTAAGCGGACACTATATAAGCTGTCGAATTCACGTTGAAATCAATTAAAAGATTCCTAAGAAAATGCGATGTCTACGACGGGCTACGCTAACGCGCTGATTTATAAGAAAAATCACTAGTAGTCTGTCAAGCTAGTAATGAAAAGTTTGTAGTAAGCACAAAGCGTGCTTAGAAAACAAGGACTAAAGTCCTTACTACGAAATTGTTTACCCCACAGGTCGGCGGAAATAAACCTACCATTTCATTACAGCTAGAAAGCCCAAAACTCAAGCATGGGTGACTTTTGACTTTTTTTGACTTCCGCCTTGCGGTACTAGGCGTTGGCATAATCCGTAGTAGACATCGCATTTTTAAAATAAATAAAATTTAGTTAAAACTTTCTTACTTACTAGCTCCTCTTTTATGCATCCAAATATTTCAAGCGTATTGTTCGAGTCTAGCTAAACTAGCAACCGTAGAAGCTAATTCGTCTAAATCTATCGGCTTGCATCGGAATATATCATAACCTGCTAATAAGGCACGATTACGGTCTTCGTCTAAAGCAGATGCTGTCATAGCAATAGCTGGAATCTTTCTCCCTCGCTTTGCTTCTAAATTTCTGACCTTCGTGAGCAGTGAGTAGCCGTTCTCATCTGGTAAATAAATGTCACTAATCAGGATGTCTGGTTTAAAAAATGACATTATTTCTAAAGCATCACCTGCCGAAGCAGCTGTAATAATCTCTGCTCCGTCTATTTCAAATAGAAAGGTAAGTAAGGTTCTCGTATCAGGATCGTCATCCACAACGAGCAATCGCAGACCTTTAAAAGACATCGACTGATTAGACATTATTCTCACCATCGTGTAGTTGGAACACTTTGATTAGCAAATGCAATGCATCCAATCGCATGTATTTGTAAATGCGATTTGATCCATACTTTACTAAATCTTAATGAAACTAACTGCCAAGTGTCTGTCCGGTTTCAGACATAGTTAACTTATAATTATTCACTAGCGATCGCACCTTGGCTGATTGTCCAGCAACCGAGCAAATTCGTTTTGGATCACCCGATAACACTCGCAGGAAGTTGCTGACAAATCCTCTCGGTTGAGGATGCTAATATGACCACGCTGGTAGCGAATCATTCCGGTTTTGCTCAGGTTATTAGCCGCCACTGTCACACCGGAGCGCCGTACACCTAGCATCTGGGCGATAAATTCTTGTGTGAGTGGAAAATCCTCTGATTGCAAGCGGTCAGAGACTGTCAGTAGCCAACGAGCCAGCCGCTGCTCTACGGTATGAAAACGGTTGCAGGCACATCCTTGCGCCAATTCAGTGTATGCAGCTTGTACATAGCGCAGCAGCAGGTTTTGAATAGCTCCACCCTGATTGAACTCGGTTTTAAGTACATCTGCATCCATCTGCATAGCAGTACCTGAAACCTGCACAAACGCTTTTGTGGTTGTTGTTTTGCTTCCTAAAATTATTGGGATACCGATCATGCCTTCATTGCTCACTATCCCGACTTCCATCATCGAGCCATCTTTCATATTAGCGACTAAAGAAACTACTCCATGTTGGGGAAAATAGACGTGTGCGATCGGTTCTTTTGGTTCGTAAATGACTTGCCGAGTCGAAAGCGAAACCAACTTCAGGTGTGGAACAAGACGCTGATAATCATTAGTTGACAAAGCCGCGAGTAACTTATTGACTTGCGGCTTAAAAGTGTTTTCCCTCACTGAACATTAAAAAAGATAGATAAATTTGCTCAAAATACTTTAAATCAAATTACTTTTGCGAGTCTGTTCGGTTTCGCACACATAACTCAAAAAAAATTTTTGGCTCGCTTACTGGGCTTCATGCCCAGTAAGCGAGCAAATTCATTTTGTATGACTCGATAACACTCGCAGGAAGTTGCTTCCAAATCTTCTCTGTTCAGGATGGTAATATGACCACGTTTGTAACTGATCATTCCGGCTTGGCTGAGAGTGCTAGCCGCAACTGTAACGCCAGAACGACGTACACCTAGCATCTGGGAGATAAATTCTTGCGTGAGCAAAAAATCTTCTGATTCCACACGATCAGAGACTGTCAGTAACCAGCGAGCCAGCCGTTCGTCCAGTGTATGCAGACGGTTGCAGGCAGCTGCTTGCGCCAGTTCCGAGTATATAGCTTGTACGTAGCACAGCAACAGGTTTTGAATAGCTCCGCCCCGATTGAACTCGGCTCTAAGTACATCTGCATTCATCTGCATAGCAGCGCCCGAAACCTGCACAAATGATGTTGTGGTTGTGATCCTGTTTCCTAAAATTACCGGGATACCAACCATGCCTTCACTGCTCACTATCCCAACTTCCGCCGTTGAGCCATCTTCCATAATGGTAACTATAGAAACCATTGACTTCTCAGGAAAATATACTTGTGCGATCGGTTCGCCTGCTTCGTAAAGGATTTGGTGAAGTTCGAGCGAAACTAGTTTTAGATGGGGGACAAGACGCTGATACTCACTAGCTGGCAAAGCTGCAAGCAGCTTATTTGATGGCTGCTGAAAAATATTTTTATCTAATGACATTAGAAGCCACTCTCTTTAAACTAGGTGACCTTAGAAAAGCCAACTCAGGGCACAAGGAAAGGATTTAAGGATCAAATCCTAATGACAAAAGGTGTATTCGCTAAAGAAACACGGGGACAATCTAAAAAAGCTTAGCGGACAATCTAAAAAAGCTTAAATGAACACACTTGTTTAAGTCTGTGCGCTTTCGCACATAGAAGCTTAAAAACAATTATTTTCGCCGTTTATTGGGCTTATTGCCCAATAAACGAACAAATTCATCTTTTAGAATCTGATAACATTCACAGGAGGTTTTTTCTAAAGCCTCTCGATTCCGGATCTGAATCTGACCACGGTGGTAGGCGATCATTCCAGCTTGCCTCAGGGTGCTAACTGCTTCGCTGACACCAGCGCTATGTACACCTAGTATCTGTGAGATAAATTCTTGGGTAAGCGGAAATTCGTTTGATTCTAGACGGTCAGAAACTGTCAGCAGCCAACGAGCCAGCCGCTCCTCTAGCTGATGAAGACGGTTGCAGGCAGATTCTTGTACTATTTGAGTGTATACACCTTGCATATAGCACAGCAGCAAGCTTTGAAGCACTGCACCCCGATTGAACTCGCTTCTGAGTATAGCTGCATCGATTTGCATGGCAGTGTCTGGAATCTGCACAACAGCATTTGTGATTGTGGTGGTGTCTCCTAAAATTACGGGCATACCCACCATACCTTCATTACTCACTAAACCAACTTCCACTGTCGAGCCATCTTTCATAGTGGTAACTATAGAAACCACTGCTTTATTAGGAAAATAGACCTGTGTAATCGGTTCGCCTGTTTGGTAAAGGACTTGCCGATTTGATAGTGGAACCAGCTTCAGGTGGGGAACAAGACGCTGATAATCACTGGCTGGCAGAGCTGCAAGCAACTTATTTGCTGGTTGCTCAAGGGCATTTTTGTCTAATGACATTGGGATTTTCCTGAATGTAGCCGTCTCTAGAAAAGGCAACTCCAGGCATAAGGAGAAAAATCAATAATTTGAATCCTATATGTCAAAAGGTGTATTTCCTACAAATTTTTAATAAAAGATTAGTTTTTTATTATTATATATAATTTAACATAATTAAATTAATGATTTATAGTAGCAAATAAATTCTAAATTTTAATGTAAATCAAAAAAATTGGTATAGTCGGCTAAAGCATCTATCTAAAAATTGAGAGCAAAATAATACAAATTGCATAGCAAAATAGGAAGTAGATACCACAATAAAAACCTATTTTTGCGCTGTTAAATCCTGGCTTTAGCAAAGTTAATAGTAAGTAGGAAATCAGTAATGTCGGCTCAAAGATAAATAATCCTAACAATTGGAATTGCTTAATTTCACTATAATTAGAGTTGCGATCGCATATAGCGGTTCTCAGTTGAGTAAGTACAGAACCACAACCCCCTCCCCGCTCTTCGAGAGCTTCCTCTAATGTATCTCATTTTATTAGGAAAAGCTATAATTAACTAATTACGAATTACGACTTTACCGAAGTGAGCCGCACTTTTGAGATAATGGTAAGCTTCTCGTGCTTCAGTGAATGGGAAAACTCGATCAATAATCGGTTTGATTTGATGCTGTTGCATCGCCTGATTCATCGCCTCAAACATTTCCCGACTGCCAACATAAATTCCCTGAACTGTTAAACTCTTAAAAAGTATTGGCATGGGGTCAATCTCACTTCCTCTACCTGATAATACGCCAATCAAGCTAATACGTCCCCCAATGCGGACTGCTTGTAGTGATTTTGGCAGAGTACCTGCACCGCCTACCTCAACTACATGATCTACACCCGTGCGATTAGTCAATTGGTAAACTTGCTTTTCCCAATTTGGTGTTGTTTTATAGTTGATTGTTTCGTCAGCACCAAGCTGTTTAGCTCGTGTCAATTTCTCATCACTGCTAGAAGTAATAATCGCTCTAGCACCATGTATTTTGGCGAACTGGAGAGCAAAAATCGAAACTCCTCCTGTACCGAGTAATAAAATACTATCACCTGCGCGAATATTACCTTTTGTCACCAGTCCATGCCAAGCTGTAACGGCTGCACAGGGTAAGGTTGCGCCTTCAATGTAGGATAGTTGGTCAGGTAATATTACTAAACCATCTTGGTGTAATACAACATACTCAGCTAGCATTCCATTGATACCGCCTCCTAAATCGGATTTCATTTTCTCTTTGGTTAAAGAGCCATAAATCCAGTCTTGAAAGAAAATACCAGCGACGCGATCGCCTATTTTAACCCGTGTCACACCTTCCCCTACCGCCACGACTTCCCCCGCACCGTCAGACAGGGGAATTAAGGGATATTTTTGTCCAGAACCATAAGCTCCTTCAATGACAAGCAGATCGCGGTAATTTAGAGATGTTGCTTTGACTTGAATGAGAACTTGTCTTGCAGTTGGTTTTGGTTCAGGGCGATCAACTAATGCGAGGGCATCAATTCCGGCGTTGCTTTGAATTTCGTAAGCTTTCATTGGCAGACTCCTTTTGCCAAAGATTATAGTGTAGAGAAATTTTGTGCTGCTTTTCTATACGAAAATAATTACTGGTAGCAATTCTGTATGAAGATGCGCTAAACCATATTTAAGTAGAAGAAGGAAGTAAGAAAAACGAACCGCATAGACGCAAAGCGGCTTCCCGCAGGGTAGGACGCATAGACACGTTCGCGGAGCGTCTCGAAGAGAAGTGGCTTCCCGTTCGCGTAGCGTCTCCGAAGGAGAAGGGTAGGACGCAAAGAAAGAAAGAAGTTAAAAGGGTTTGGTGCAGCCTCACAAAGAACTGACTTTTTACGGAATCTGGAAAACCTCTCTCTAAATCTCTCTCCTAAGAGGAGAGAGACTTTGAATTTTCCCCCTTCCCGCGTCGGGAAGGGGGTTAGGGGGTTAGGTGTTTCGTGGCTTTTCCACATAACGTGAAAAGTCAGCACAAAGAAATGCTATAAGGAGGGGAAAATAGATAATTAAAAAGCAGTAGTTTAATCTGAAGTTAAACCACTGCTGTTTATTGTAATAGATAAATAGTGACTACTCTAAATTGATAGTCATTTTACCTTATGAGCTTGGTTGCTGATCAGGAAACATACACTTATCAGAGTCACAACCACTAGGGCCAGCCTCTGCCATTTCGCCTAAATCGTAGCGGCTTAAGACTGCACAAAAATCATCTGTTTTGCGCCGTGCTTTCACCTCTTGATTCAAGCGGTCGTAGGTTGGTTTATCTATCGGTTCAAATGGCAAACGTGGGAATGATTGCAAATCGTCAAAACGAGCTAAAAGGGCTGCTGAAATATATCCCTCATCATTCTGGATAGTTTCGTAGATGCGCTGTCCTAAAGGTTCGATTTCATCAGAGCGAAGTTCTAAAGTTGCTGATGTGTTGTGAGTCACATACCAACGTTGAACCTGGAGGACAAAATCAAATTGGGCTAAGACTGAAAACTTAGAAACATCAATTTCATCAGCCCCTGGTAAATCAGCCCAAGATACAGAAACAGGAATTTCTACTAACCATTCACTCACCCGTGAATCAAAGGGATCGTTGAGTAAATTGCCCTGTTCATCTTTGTCTGATTGAGAGGGAATGACGTTATAACCATAGTCAATACAAGCTAAGGCTACTGGGTCATTTTTGCCGAAGGTGATGCGGCGAATAAATCTTTGCGCTTTCGGGGGATGCCATCCTGAACTAGCATTAGTTAATAAAGCTTTAGTGCCACTTGGTTGGACTGTAGTACAACGATTTGGACGTTTGAAATTGTGGCGATCGCAGTAATCCCAAACCACCCGATGTACAATATCTTTCCAAAAGCTTAGATATTTTTCTTCCTCACGCTTGAAAGCTAACCCTTGTGGAGTTGCAGGTCTTCCTTCTGACCACCAGCGCAGCCAATCAACACCAAACGCATGAACAAAGAAATCAAATAAACCTGTAAAAGAAACTCCTACAATCGGGTCTAATTCACGGCTGTATTGATAGCGTGGTTCCAGGAATTTGTGATTTAAAAGTGCTGCTACAGATAGCGCCCCAGCTGTGAAAGCTTCTTCTTGTTCTTTGTAGTTATATGGATCGATTTGATTAAGGTGAACCTCTGACAAATTACAGTGGAAATTACTGCCGATGATTTCCTTTCTTTGTTACCCTAGAGGCTTTTTATCCCCTAGTTCTACTGCTTGATTATTCGCAGTAGCTCCGCGTACCTTTTGCAGATGTGAATTCAGATAATAAAAGTGTTTTTCACATCCGCCCCCGCACTCTTGGAGAGATTATATTCTAGACAAAATTTTTGATGTAATCTAGTTTCACTCTCTACGCTGTACGGTGTCAAAGGCTTTTTAGTTCCTTTGATTACCACGGGATTAGCATCTCAGCTTTCCCCGTTTTTGCGAGGTTTTTAACGTGAGGCAAAATCACTTACCACACGGATTTAGCCCATAGCGAGCTAAACGATGTTCTAGCTCATTAGCATCCAGATTGGAATGGTGTTCTTCTAACCACTGTTTTGCTGTTCCTTGTTCATAAGCTTCTAAGAACTCAACTTTCAGAGCCTGTGTTGGTAGCAAATCAATATTCGATCGCGCTACGGCTTCACCAGCCCATTGAATCGCTCCCTCGCCACTATAATACTGTTTGCGGACAGCATTAAGACATTCTTCTAAGGTTGGCTTGCGGTGAAAAACTCTGGTATGGTTTGCCATCCTGAGTGCATCGCGCTCTGGATCGATTCGCCAGTTGCCATTTTCATCTTGCTGCCATAAATTATCTTTGGCGCTGGCTCCTTGTTGATCGCCAGAATCAAACTGACGCATTCCCGCGCTTCTTCGGATATTACCTGCAACAATTGTTACAGCACCTTGATCTATTAACAGACAGCATTCAACTGAATTTAATTGCCGTCCTACAGCTTTACTCAGGATAGAAGCACAACACTGATAAAGTCCGGGCAATTTTACAGGATTAGCAACTCCTCCAAAGCCGTTGAGAGTTTCTCCTGATGAGCGGACATCGCTGATATCAACTAATACTTCAACTTCTGCTGAAAATTGTTCATCAGTGGAAAGTTCTAATAGGGCTTGATATGATTCAACCCAACCTTCACGACTATCTCCAACGTGAATAGTGACGCTATTGCCTTCTATATGTGTTTCAGTATATTCACGTCGCTGTTGGACAGGAGTGCTGCCAATTTCGCCTTGTACAGTGACATTCAGTTGATTACGGATGGGGGGCAACTGGTTAATAAATTGTGGTTCTAGGACTGCTCCAGTGCCACAGCCCATCATTGCCAAATCCATCATTAAGCCAAAGGCACTCCAGTCTTCGAGATTGGTAGAGGTGCAATTATAAGCCCCAGAAAAATTCTTTGGTTTGGTTATCCAGTCTGTACCACCAACCCATAGCCAGCGCCCACTGGGCATAGCTTTCAAGTTGCGCTGCATCTTATTGAGTATGACAGCTTCTTCTTGAGTTAGCTTGCCCAACTCGACTAAGCCGAGTAGAGTGCGATCGCACACCTCATCCCATGTTTCCCTTAGTCCTGCCTTTGTGCGGCGGCTATAGGTTCTAAAAAATACGGGATTAGCAGCCGGTGCAGTTTCGGGAAACTTTGCACTCTGGCGTTTTCTTTCGAGTTCTCGAACCATATATCAAGTGTGTTGCGTGCGGACAGATTATGACTATACGCCAAGTAGTTTGAGTATTAAAGATTGTCAAATTGTCCACTTTACGCTAGCTATAGGTCGTACTATTTGCAACATAAATTTATGATGTATAATGTCCCTCGCCCTTGAGTATGATCTCGATATTGAGTTTTAATTAGTACATATATTTTTATAAGTAAAATCTCTTTATACCGATTCTTATTTAATTACTTAGCGGAGGCATAAAGTTTGCTTGAAATTATGCAGGTAGAGACTGAGGAACATAAATCTCATATAAACGAACTGTTTTGGGAATATTTTAAAGGCAAGAAAACGAAGCTAAACTTGTTTGATTCAGCATAAATCTTTCTGTTGGTCGTAATGCAACAGTCAGATTCGTAAACTTTAAGCTTTAACTAGTCTTCAAGTTACAGTTTTTAAAGTAGTTGAATTTAGAAGCGAGGATGTCATGACTCAATATGACTATATTGTGATTGGTGCGGGTTCGGCAGGCTGCGTTGTAGCCAACCGGATGACACAAGATAGTGAAACAACGGTGTTATTACTCGAAGCTGGCAATCCAGATACTAAACCTGAGATTCAAATCCCGTTGTCATCCCCCAACCTACCTCGCTCGGAACTGGACTGGAAATATTTCTCTGAACCAGAACCATACCTGAATAACCGCAAAATCTTTTGTCCCCGTGGCAAAGTCTTGGGTGGCAGCAGTTCGATTAATTCTATGATTTATATCCGGGGGAATCATCACGATTATGACCACTGGCAGTCATTGGGAAATCCTGGTTGGAGTTACCAAGATGTATTGCCCTATTTCAAGAAATCTGAGAACCAGCAACGCGGTGCCGACGCATACCACGGGGTTGATGGTGAGTTGAGCGTCACCGATATTCAACCCCCGACTGTGGCATCCCAACGATTTGTAGAAGCAGCCGTGGCAATCGGATATAACCACAATCCTGATTTCAATGGAATACAGCAATCAGGTGCGGGAATTTATCAGTTGACGGTCAAGGATGGTAAACGTCACAGTGCTGCTGCTGCATTCCTGATGCCAATTCTCAAGCGTCCTAATTTAACAATAACAACAGGAGCGTTAGTGACTCGGTTATTGTTTGAGGGAACCCGCACCGTTGGGGTGGAATATATGCACGAGGGAACGCTGCACCAAGCCAGGGTTAACAAAGAAGTGATTTTAAGTGCTGGTACATTCGATTCGCCCAAGCTGCTGATGCTTTCCGGCATTGGTGATGCAGAACAACTGCAAGCAATGGGGATTCCTGTCGTCGTTGATTTGCCAGGTGTCGGTCAAAACCTCCAAGACCACTCTCTCGTTCCTGTGGCACACCAGATAATTACCAGTCCTGTGGCACATGAGGTAATTGCTGGGTTAGACCCGGTAATTAGCAGTAATGGTAACGCTGAAGCCGGATTATTTTTGCATACCGAAGGTAATCTGGATGCCACGCCAGATTTACAGTTTTTCTTCGGTCCCATTTTGTGGATATCTCCTGGCGAAACCCTCTCTGGTTTGGGATTCACTGTTACAGTCAGTTTGACTCATCCTCAAAACATTGGCAGTGTCAGTTTGCCCTCGCCTGACCCCAAAGACCCACCGATTATTCGGATCAACTTTCTACAAAGTCAATCCGATGTGCAAAAGCTAGTTGCTGGGATTAAAATAATGCGTAAATTATTTCATACAAGTGCCTTTGATCAGTTTCGAGGTGAGGAAATCAGTCCCGGTGCTGAGGTGATTAGCGATGAAGCTCTCGTTGCTTACATCCGGGAATTTTGCGTTACGGGGTATCATCCTGTCGGCACTTGCAAAATGGGAACTGACCCAATGGCGGTTGTTGATCCCGAACTCCGGGTACGCGGTGTTACGGGGTTGCGGGTTGTTGATGCATCGATCATGCCAACTCTGGTCGGGGGCAATACGAACGCGCCCACGATTATGATCGGCGAGAAAGGAGCCGATTTAATTAAAGCCGCAGGTGGCGTTTCATCGCAAGTAGCTTCAGCAATGGCAAACTAACTCGCTGGGGCGATCGCCTGGAGATAACATGAGACTGTATTAACTACAGCTTCAACATTCATAACCACAACTGAAGCTGTATTAACTACAGCTTCAACATTTATAACCACAGCTTAAGCTGTATTAACTCCCGCTTGAACTTTACTTATAAAAAGTTGAGTATTTATAAATAATGCTTAAGCTGTATTAACTACAGCTTCAAGTTTACTTATAACATCATGAGCATTTGTAACCACAGCTTAAGTTGCATTAACTACAGCTTGAACTTTACTTATAAAACGTTGAGGGTTCCTAATGTATTGTCTTAAAACTGGTAAGCCGATACAGCGAAGTAGGGGGTATAGGACTCCTATTTGATTTTTGAACAAGACTCGGTACAATTCAAAGAGCCTTTTATTTCAACGATAATTTCTTTCTCTTTCCAGCTACTTGCTGGTAGAATTTGTGATAAGTGGCTAGCCGCATTTCCAGTTGTTATAAAAGCGTCTTTCCGATTGAGTATACTTGGTTGTATTGACAAAACAACAATCCCATTATCTTTATTTTCATTTATCACTCTGTATAACATCGGGTTTCTTGGCTGAAAATAAAAATTAGCATATTCCCATAAACTTTTGCCATCTGGTGTGTTTTTGTTACTACGGTTAGCAACTATTTGTTGGTCATATACAGGTGTACGTTGGGTATTCTCTTGTTCAACAATTGCATGAGATAAAACTCCTTTTTTTAGGATAGATGGTACATTATTAATATGTGTAATATAATACAAAGTATCGATTGTCTTTTTGCGTTTCATTATTATTTCATCAAATATTCTTGGTAGTATTAGTGTACTAATTAGATTCAAAAAGAACAATATTTATGTATTATATAAGACATTTATCTAAACTACACCCTTTACCTCTAACGCAGCCGCAACCCGTAAAATTAACGCTTCATTATATGGTGCTGCTATCAATTGCACACCTAAAGGTAAGGCATTTTGGCGCAAAATTGGTACTGATAAAACTGGTAAACCAATAAAAGATAATGGTTGAGTAAATAGCCCTAAATGAGGACGGACAAGAATTTCTTCACCATCTAAAATCATCGTTTGTTGACCGATTAGCGGTGCGGAAATTGGTGTAGTTGGCGCAAGAATTACATCAACATTTTGAAAGACTTCCTGAACGCGATCGCGATACCATTTTCTAAACCGTTGGGCTTGGAGATACCAGTTACTTGGAATTAACGCCCCGGCTAAAAAGCGATCGCGTGTCGCTGGATCAAAATCTTGAGGACGACATCGCAATTTTTCCAAATGCAGATTTGCGCCTTCACTAGCTGTAATCACAAAAGCTGCTGCACGGGCGCGGTGTGCTTCTGGTATTGTTACGTATTCAGTGACTTTTATTGCATCAGCTACCTTTTGGACTGCTGCTAAAGCTTCCGCTTCTGCACCTTTGGTGAAATAATCAGCAGCGATCGCAATTCTGATATCAGAAATATCTTGTTTGAGTTGTGATAAAACCAATTCAGGCGGGCGCTTTGTGCAAATTGGATCGCGATCGTCTTCTCCCTGAAGCACATCAAACACCGTAGCGATATCCTGTACCGAACGCGCAAAAGGGCCAATGTGGTCAAAACTGCTAGAAAATAAAGCTACTCCAGCCCGAGATAACCTTCCATAAGTCGGCTTAAAACCAAAAACGCCACACAACGCCGCCGGAACGCGAATTGAACCATTAGTATCAGAACCCAGCGTCAACGGTACTAACCCAGCAGCAACCGCCGCCGCCGAACCACCCGATGAACCACCAGCAGATCGTTGTAAATCATGGGGGTTGTGGGTAGCACCGTAATGGGAATTTTCCGTCACAAACCCATAGGCGTACTCATCCATATTCAAAGCGCCAACCAGCACAGCACCAGCTTGTTTCAGCTTCGCTACTGCGGTTGCATCTTGGCTAGCTGGTGGGTTTTCTGCATTGATTTTCGATCCCGCCAGAGTCGTTCGCCCTGCGATATCGAAGAGATTTTTCACCGCAAAAGGGACACCAGCAAGCATTCCAGGATTATTACCTTGGGCAATTTCCCTGTCAATGCGGGCTGCATCCGTTAAAGCTATCTCAGCAGTCACAGCCGTAAAACAGTTGAGTTGATTATCCCGCGCTGCTATTCGTGCTAACGCAGCCTTGGTAACTTCCACAGCGCTTACTTTAGCTTCGCGTACAGCAGCAGCTATTGTTATAGCATCGGCTGAATCAAAATTCATGCTGGAATATTAAGAGATGTGCATTTAGTTGATTACATCTAAAGAAGGGTATTATACAGAAAAATTGGTATAATACGTCAAGTTGATATGTTCAGATGCAGTTAGTGGGACTTAGACAAAAAACACCTATAAAAGAGCCTCAAATCTATATATAGAAAAACTTTGACATCGTTTTGCTTAGTTTATTGATATATCTGGGTTTGGGGCATTTTTGAGTATTTGGCGCATTTCCCTTACCCTGTATGGATTTGAGGCTTGTTTGTTCCTCAAAAATGTTTAAGTCCCATTAGTAACAATTATGCTCAAATTCATCAGATTTCTAGGAGTCTAAGATTGTTGTGGGCATGCTGGTTGGACGCTACGAAATTATTCGGGAATTGGGTGGCGGCGGCTTTGCGATTACCTTTCTCGCAAAGGATTATCTACAACCCAGTCAGCCGTTATGTGTTGTCAAGCAATTGCGTCCTCAACATACTGAACCTCGGATTGTGGAGTCCTTTGAAACAGAAGCGACTGTTCTGGAAAAGTTGGGTAAATATTCCCAAATTCCTCAATTATTAGCGCATTTTAGAGAAAATAAGAACCTTTATATTGTTCAAGAATTTATCGAAGGACATGACCTAAAGCAAGAAATCATTCCAGGTAAGCAGTTAAGTGAAGCTTATGTCACTAACCTATTACAAGATGTTTTGGAAGTTTTGTCCTTTGTACATAATCAGCAGGTAATTCACCGCGACATCAAGCCGGAGAATTTGATGCGACGGGATCAGGATGGGAAGATTTTTCTGATTGACTTTGGGGCAGTCAAGGAACTTGGCGCTCTGATAGTAAATGTAGAAGGTAAAGTCACTTCTAGTGTGATCATAGGTACTCCTGGCTATATGCCTAATGAGCAAAAGAATGCTAAACCCATATTTGCTAGTGATATATATGCCTTGGGAGTGACGATGATTCAAGCATTGACGGGTGTTTCGGCAGTGGACTTTGAAGAAGATGCCAAAACAGGTGAAATTCTCTGGCGTCATCAAGCACAGGTAAGCAAGCGTTTAGCTAATGTGTTAACTAAGATGGTGCGTCGTCATTACACTTTACGCTACGCCAACGCAACCGAAGTGCTACAAGACCTTTCACAAAAACTGCCTCCACCGCCAACACGACCACAACAACCAGTTAACTGGTCGCGGCGCAGAGTTATTCAAACCGTGGGGTTAATGGGAGCTAGTTTTAGCTTTGCAATTGTGGTTGAGAAACTCTTGCTCAACAACTCTGCCCAGAAAAAAGCTTTGCCATCAACCTCATCTATTCCCGCAAATAATATTCCAGTACCGTCCCCGAAGGAGACTCCAGCATTACCGAAGATAAGTGTAAATCCTAAGGAATTTGCTTTAAAAACCTTCCAGTTTGAAGTCATGAAGGTAGATCAGCAAGGAAACAGCACTACAATCAGTCCTGGTCAGGCAAATTTTTTTATAGAAGACCTTGGTAACGGTAACACACTGGAGATGGTAGAAATTCCTGGCGGTCAGTTTCTCATGGGTTCACCACTAACAGAAAAAGAGCGAAACCCAAATGAGGGCCCGCAGCATCCTATGACCGTTAAACCTTTTTTCATGGGTAAATTTACGGTCACTCAAGAACAGTATCAAGCAGTTATGGACATCAACCCTTCTTACTTCCAAGGGGCTAAACGACCTGTCGAACAAGTAAGTTGGAATGATGCAGTCAATTTTTGTCAAAAGCTGTCGCTCATGACTAGCAAGAGTTATCGTTTACCCACCGAGGCAGAGTGGGAGTATGCAGCTCGTGCTGGAACGACTACCCCGTTCTATTTTGGTGAGACGATTACGACTAAGATAGCTAACTATAATGGCGAGTATACTTATGGGTCTGCTCCCCAAGGTGAAAATCGTCAGGAAACTGTGGATGTTGGTAGTTTACCTGCGAATGCTTTTGGTTTGTATGAGATGCATGGCAATGTTTGGGAATGGTGCCAAGACAAATACCACAATAATTACCGTGGAATGCCTGCTGATGGAAGTGCTTGGGTAAGTGGAAATAATAATCCTTACCTACTGCGGGGTGGTTCATGGTTCAGTCAGTCAAGCGTTTGCCGTTCATCTGCCCGTTTAGACGGAAGTAATTCGGATGTAGCGGTTTACGACTTCGGTTTTCGCGTGGTTTGCACACTAGAAAAGGTTTTGATTGCACCCAATTAGCAAAGGAACCTCAAACCCTTTACAGACTGGCATTTCAACTAAAGTTAGCTATTATGGTTCAAATATAGGTGCAGCTTCAATTTCTTCAGCCAAAGGAAACTCATTAACAAGATTAGCGATCGCACTAATTCTCTCAAAATTTGCCACCACACCATCTCGATACTCATTTCTTAGCTGCAAATCCAACAACAGCGCCATTTGATCAACATACTCACCCACATCAAACCCTTCTGTTCTCATTTCCTCTGTGCCCTCTGCGCCTCTGCGGTAGCCTGCGGCAAGCCGAAGCGTCTACGTTAATTATAAATCTGTAACCTCTGGCGGCAACACAAAAAACCCATCTTCTCCAGCCTCCAAATCAACCACCTGAAACACAGCATCAATATTTAACTCACCATAAATATGAGGAAATAAATTATCTACCTCCGCAGCTTCATAACGAATTTCAGCTTTAACTCGATCAGAATCAATGCAAAGAATTACCAAACCCTTTTGATTGACAAAAAAACGATTCGCAACCCAGATAACCTGTGCTGCTGTCGAACAGTGGATAAATCCTTCCGAGTCTAACGTATCACCCCGATAGGTTCCGAGGATTTTTGCTTGTTCCCATTGTTCGCTTTTGGTGATGTGTAGAATAGTGTTCATGATAATTATTTAACAAATGCGATTAATTTTATACAGTAAACCCGGCTGTCATTTATGTGAAGGCTTGCAAGAAAAGCTAGAACAAATCCAAAATCTTAGTTTCGAGTTGGAAATTAGGGATATTACGACTCGTGAAGATTGGTTCGCTGCGTATGAGTATGAGGTGCCGGTACTTTATTTATCGAACCACCAAGTCGCCAAGGAGGCAAAGGAAAAAGAGGGGAGTGAGAGACCATTGCCGCGTCCTTCTCCTCGTGCTAGTGTGCAGCAGTTGGAGCAAATGTTGCGTAAGTATTTAGCCAATTAGAAAAAAATAATGCACAATAAGCGCAAGATAAGCATGTTACCTAAAAAGAAAAGGATACAGAGCAACTAAATTTATTGATGGGCTTGTTAATTTTGAATTTTGAATTTTGAATTTTGAATTCGGAGCGAAGCGACGTGACGAGGTTCACAAGATGAAATTGCGGGAATTACTAACGGCGGTAGATAGTGTTGAACAATTGCCTAGCCATCCGATAGAGGATGTGGAAGTTAAGGGTTTGAAGACGAATTCCCATGCTTGTAGTGTGGGAGATTTGTTTATTGGGATGCCAGGAGGGCGGGTTGATGGTGGGGAATTTTGGCAAAGTGCGATCGCATCGGGGGCTGTAGCTGCGATCGTCTCTCCTGAAGCAGCACAGAAAAATCCTCCCACAAATCAAGCTGTGGTGATCAGTGCAAGTAACATAACTCAAGCTTGTGCCCAAATAGCCAGTGCTTTTTACGGTTATCCGGGGCAAAAACTCAAGCTGGTGGGTGTAACTGGTACAAATGGCAAAACGACAACTACTCATCTAATTGAATTTCTGCTGATCAAAGCTAATCTATCTACAGCTTTGATGGGAACTCTCTACACTCGTTGGGCAGGTTTTGAGCAAACTGCTGCCTACACTACGCCCTTTGCTGTGGAACTGCAACAGCAGCTAGCAGAGGCTGTAAATGCTGGTAGTGAGTTCGGGGTGATGGAAGTAAGTTCCCACGCTTTAGCCCAAGGTAGAGTGTTGGGTTGTGAATTTGAGGTGGCGGTGTTCAGTAATCTTACTCAAGACCATCTCGATTATCACAGCGACATGGAAGATTACTTTGCTGCCAAAGCGTTGTTGTTTAGCCCTGATTATCTCAAAGGACGGGCAATAATTAATGCTGATGATTCTTACGGGAAGCGGTTAATTGCCTCGTTAGATTCTGAGCGCGTTTGGAGTTACAGTGTCAACGACAACAGCGCTGATTTATGGATGAGTGATTTAAGTTACCAGCCCTTTGGTGTCAGTGGTAGATTACATACACCAAAGGGAGATGTAGCTTTTCGATCGCCTCTAGTCGGACAATATAATTTAGAAAATCTTCTCGCAGCCGTAGGAGCAGTTTTACATTTAGGGCTAGATTTGCAGTTAGTAGCGGATGTGATACCTGAGTTTCCCGGAGTTCCCGGACGGATGGAACGGGTAGAGATTAGTCCTGACCAAGATATTAGCGTGATTGTGGATTATGCCCACACACCCGATAGTTTAGAAAATCTGTTGAAAGCTGCACGCCCGTTTATACCTGGTAAAGTGATTTGCGTGTTTGGTTGTGGCGGCGATCGCGATCGCACTAAGCGCCCAAAAATGGGTAAAATTGCGGCTGAATTAGCTGATGTGGCAGTAGTGACATCAGATAATCCCCGGACTGAAGACCCAGAACGGATTTTGCAAGATATTTTAGCGGGAATTCCTGATCCAGTACAGCCAACTGTAATTTGCGATCGGGCTACTGCAATTCGTACCGCTATTTTAGAAGCACAACCCGGTGATGGAGTGTTGCTTGCTGGTAAAGGTCACGAAGACTACCAAATTCTCGGCACTGAAAAAATCCATTTTGATGACCGAGAACACGCACGCGACGCTTTACACCAAAGACTGAACATACAAGCCTAATTTGGGCATTGGGTATAAGAGGCACAGAGGTGCAAAGGGGCAGAGGGGCAGAGGGAAAAGCACTTACTGCTCCCCTGCTTTCCCACTCCCCACTCCCTTCTAGTTGTAGTTTTTTATAGTTAATGTTTATTTCCGTAGGAATTTTGTAAAAAATGCACACATAAAGGTGAAAATCGAAGACAGAGTTATTTCTTGCTTCATCCAACTTGTGCTTGACTCATGAATATTTCTCTGGCAAAGGATCTGTCTGTTTATCAACTAGTTATGGGAGTGCAAGCGCCTCCTAAACCATTGTCCCTCAGTCCTGCTACTCTGCTATCACTAGTGAGAGCGCAAATTGACTTACTAATTGAGCAGCAAATTGCAGCCACTTTATGGGTGAAGCTACCACCAGAAAAAATTTGGCAATCAGAACTAGCGCGTTATCAATCCTCGGTAAGTGCATCTAGTCTCATTTATACTTGCCAGATTGACGAGAGTGCGAAAGCGGGAGATGGGGGAGCAGGGGAAGATGAGGGAGCTGGCGTTACAGGGGAAGAAAATATCCCCTTATCTTCCTCATCTCCCTCATCTTCTTCATCCCCCTCATTTCCTGATCATGTCCCCGTTCACCTATCACCAGATAGCCAAATGCGACGGGAAAACTTTTTGATGGTGTTATCGCCCCAGTTTTGCAGTTTAATTTTGGCTCATCGACCACTTAAAAACCGCAAAAATAAGACGACATCGGGGAAGGTAAATACTAATAAAAACCAGCCGTTGCTGATTATAAATACTCTTGAGGGGAGAGTAATTCAGCAAGTATTAGATGGTATAGAACAAGCGATTACGCCAGAATCATCTCCAATACCTGTTGATTTTATTTGTCCAACTGCGCCCCAAGGCGCACTGATGAATCAACTGTTTGCAAAACAACTCCTGCGACAAGATGAAATTAATCGTCAAATCATCACAGTACGCACCACCAAGTTGCAGCAGCAAAATCAAGAGTTGCAAAACAAAGAGCAACTCAAAGATGAATACTTAAAAAATGTGTGTCAGGAATTGCGTACACCCTTGACGCACATGAAGACAGCACTTTCGTTATTAAATTCCCCTAATCTTAAACCCCCCCAGCGACAACGTTATTTACAGATGTTAAATACCCAGTGCGATCAGCAAAATTCCCTGATTACTGGTTTGTTGGAACTGGTGCAGCTGGAACGTAATTTAGAAGCAATAGCTTTAGAGTCGGTGCGGCTCTCAGATATTGTACCTGGAGTAGTTAGTACCTACCAACCTCTAGCCCAAGAAAAAGGGATTATGCTAGCCTACACCGTACCCACTGAACTTCCATCTATTTGGTGTGTCAGTGGTGGGCTGAGGCAGATTGTGATTAATCTGCTGCATAACAGCATTAAGTTTACTGCTAATGGTGGGCAAGTATGGGTGCGTGCCCGAATTCAAGGCGATTATGTCCAATTAGAATTCCGCGACACAGGTATCGGTATTGCCGAAAGCGAGATTTCCAAAATCTTTGACCGATTTTATCGTGTGCGTACAGCAGCAAATGAAAATTATGGTGGTGCTGGGTTGGGGTTAACAATTGTACAGCAATTGCTGGTGCGCTGTGGCGGTTCTATTTCTGTGAAAAGTAAATTATATGAAGGTTCCACTTTTACAGTGCAACTGCCAAGCGTTGGCGATACCCCAAAAGCGATCGCAATAGAAAATGAGTGATGAGTTACAATTATCCTCTGAGTTAACTTTCTGGTGCTATAGCAATCCTATTTGAGTTAGAAAAATTTTAGTCATTAGTCATTAATACCAATGACCAATGACTAATGACTAATAACTAGATTTCCCCACGCAAATTTAAGAAAATTACATTTTTGGCATCTATTTTTACAGATGATAAGTCGGAAAAATTTAATTAGATTGTTAAACAAAGTCTATTTGATGAAAAGAAATTATCTCTGTTCATAAAAAATAGGTCAACCTAATTAAACATAAAATTTTTAGTAAATAGATCCCCAACTTTTCAGAGAAGTCGGGGATCTATTATTGTGTTTTATTTCTACTCACCTACTGTTTAATTTAACGTGAGTTATACGGTTTATATTGTGTCCGCATAAATTAGTCGAATAAAAAGACCTCTCCCTGGCTTTATAGCAACAGCCTTGGTGATTAGGACATCAACAGATGATAAAACTTAGACACAAAAAGACTTTCCACCAAGTATTGAGCGATGCACTGAGCGCAGTCGAAGTGTCCCCAGTTCCCAGTCCCTTGCTATACTACGTAAAATCTCTCCCTCTCCCTCTCTGAGTCGGAGAGGGATAGACTTGAACTAAAGTTCAAGGCAGGGAGAGGTTTATCAAACTCAGGTTAATTTAAAGTGAATATTTATAATTTTTAAAAATAGTTAATAAATCTTCACTCCTAAATTTTAGCTCCTAATTTATGTTTATTGCTAACTTCTAAGGGGAGGAAAATCGTCAAAACTTCCCCATAATGTGGACGCTGGCGCACAATCAGTTTGCCGCCGATCGCCTGAAACAAATGCTTGGTTGCGGCGATATTCAAACTAATCGTACCCGTTTCTGGTTGGAACATCAGCAATTGCCCTAAAGCTTTGCGAATCGGTGGTGTTGCAGGTATGGCGGCTTTACTTGAATCTTTGCACCTGAATTGGGGCGATAATTGTAACTTAAGTTGATCTCCCGCCGGGATAACTTGTACTTGAATATGGCTACCAGCAGGTAAGCTGCGAGTGAAATTCTCTATCAAACCAGTGAGTACCTGATCCAACATCATGGGATTACTTACCACAGTTGGTAGTTGCTGGGGTAAAACAACATTTAAAGTTAAGCTCCGCCGATGCGCTGCTTGTTCCCAACGGGGAATGCTCTGCTGCAACACTTGATCTAAAGACATCGGCGTGAGTTGAGTTTTTGGCGATTTTGCTGAAGCAGTAGTTTCCAATTCTGCTGCCTTAAATAGTAACTCCATGCGGTCAATTTGCTCGGTACACTCGTGATCAATAATTTTTAAGCGATTGATCACGCTGGCATCTAAATCTCGCCGTTTCAGCAGTAGGCGAGTCATGGTGCGAATAGTTGTTAAAGGTGTACGGACTTCGTGAGCGAAAGCTTGGAGCAATTCCACATCAGGATTTGGGGATTTGGCTTCGAGGATTGGGCATGGATTATTTTCTTTATCCTCCTTGTCTCCAGTTGCTAGTAAAGAGTCCTTAGTCTCTTCTGCTTCTGTTAATTCCTGAAGCAACAACTGGCTAAACTGAATCATGATGCGGCAATCTGGCGCTACCGGAGAATACTCCTGTACTAATGTATCCAGACGGGCAAAAAATTCTGGATTAGCCAGCATTACCCTTGCTCCTAGCGATCGCCAAGCCTGCTGCACTACCTCTGGCTCAAAAGAAAATGAAAAGGTTTTTTTACCGTTTTTGTGAGTTGCTAAAACCAGCACTAATCTAAATTTTTCTGTAAAAACCAAGCAAAACTGTTCTGCACCTAGTGGATCGGCAGGTAATAGCGGAAGTACCGACTCATGGGGAGCGATTTCTTCATTTACAGACGCGATTGCATCTGGCATCTGAAATGGCATCAGCGCCAAGGGGTTAAATGGTTTTGCCGTAAAGGTTACTGTTTGTAAGCTTTGAGTCAGTTTTGGCTGACTAAATAAGGGTGCTGGTGCAGCTAAAACTAATCCTTGGGTTGTGTCAACTGAAGCAGCTGCTAAAGTATTTAATAGCAAATGTTCTGTCGCTGCTAGGCTGACACGCCACTGCTGCTCTGCTTTAGCAGGTGAGCATTCAGCCACACTTGATTGATTTTCAGCCAAGATTTCGCTCAGACTTGGCAATATCCATTTGTACACAGGCTTTCACTCCTTAATTCAAGAGCGACTAACAGTGTCTAGGGTAGACATTTCACTACTACTTAAGAGGTTATAGCTATTTGTGTAGTGACGACAGTGGTAGAACCGAACAATTCGGGCGCAATTTCCCCTATAAATTAGTTACCTAGTACTTGAGGTACTCGACTAACTCAAAATTGCTAAATAAGAGTGGGGAGTGGGGAAAGGTATAGCAGTTAACGAAAAAAGCAGAGGGTAAAAAATGATCTTTTCTTCTTCTTGGGCAATTTCCGCAGGCTAAAATAATACCAAGTTGCAATCAAACCTAGTATCTGTCATTGCCAGCAAAACGCTGTGACAATAAGCTCACTGATAATTTATTTTTTGATATTCCCAAAGCGGTTTTTCTATATTTTTCATCTAATTTCAGTCTGATCATTATTTTGTGGCTTTTCAACCTCCTCGAACTCACATTAAATTCATGAAAATTTTGGTAATCACGCTATAGCCGTGCTTAAGCGTAATTTGTCATGATGTATTTAATAAATATTTAAGCAAATTTAATTGCATATAAGCTTTCTTATCGCTTTTCTATTTTGTTATGTCGGGCGATCGCCAATGTATAGCAATCCGATTTTATTTTTGAAAAACTCTAAGTATAAGTAGGGTGGAATAGTACTTTACTTAAGCAAAAGCTGCTGTGCAATTTCCCCTCTAAGTGCGATCGCAGTTACGGGTTGAAAACTACTCACGCTGATTTTTACCGATAGGTATTGCGATCGCAGGTTGATGATTATGCTAATTTAATTGCTCGAATCGGGATTGCAATTACAAACTCTGCACCTTGTCCCGGCGATGAAATACATTGCAAAGATCCACTATGCTTTTCAGTAATTATTTGGTAGCTGATCGATAATCCCATACCAGTCCCCTTACCAACTAGTTTCGTAGTGAAAAAAGGATCAAATAAACGCGACTGGATTTTTTCTGAAATTCCTAATCCATTATCAGCAATCCGAATGACGGCATTTTCATTTACCTGTTCTGAAGAAATGCGAATCAAGGGATTTGAACAAAGTTATTTTTGGAAAGCCTTATCTAAAGCATCAATCGCATTTTTTGAGTAGATTAACAATAGATTATCTCAAAGGCAGTTTATGAATTCTTTTGATTCAGTTGAAGATTTGGTACTAGTTGCTGGTGCTACTGGTGGAGTGGGGCAACTGGTAGTAGGCAAGTTACTGGAAAAGAACTTAAAAGTTCGCGTTCTGACACGCAATGCCGCAAAAGCCGAAGAAATGTTTAACCAGAGAGTGGAAATTGCCGTTGGTGACATCCGCCAGCCAGCTACACTGCCAGCCGCAACGCAAGATGTCTCCCACATTATAAGTTGTACCGGAACCACTGCCTTTCCCTCTACGCGATGGGAATTTGACCAATCCCCAAACTTGATTGAATGGGGAATCACTTTCCTTAACCCTAAATCTAGTGAAGCAAAAGCAAAGAATAGTCCAGCAAAGGTCGATGCCCAAGGTGTGAGCAATTTAGTGGCAGCAGCACCCCGGAATTTGAAGCGGTTCGTTTTCGTTTCTTCTTGCGGAATTCTGCGTAAAAATCAGTTTCCTTTTAGTATTCTTAATGCTTTTGGCGTGTTGGATGCCAAACAGAAGGGCGAAGAGTCCATTATTAACTCAGGATTACCCTACACCATTATCCGCCCAGGACGCCTGATTGACGGCCCATATACCTCATACGACCTCAACACCCTCCTGAAGGCAAAAACTGGGGGTAAATACGGTGTTGTCGTAGGCACTGGGGATACACTTTCGGGTGATACCAGCCGGATTGATGTAGCAAACGCTTGTGTAGAATGCCTTTTACACCCAAGTAGTTCCAGGAAAATTTTTGAAATAGTCAACCAGGGAGAAAGGCCGCCTGCAATTAACTGGGAAACTCTTTTCTCTAGGCTTAAGTGATGGCTGAGTAGTATTTTATCCAACGCCCAATGGCCAATACCCAATACCAAAATATTGCTGATTATACGGAATACGGAAGCAATGCCTGCGGCGGGCTATTCGGCGTCGTGCACTTTAATTTTGTTCTATTTTCGGTATTTTTGTAATTTATTACCTTTAAAGACGGCAAACACCACTCTAGCTTTACGGTTCACCCTAATTACCGAAAGTATTAATTCTCATACATTAGACAAAGTGAAGGCAATCAATCCATGAATAACTAAAAAAACTATTTAGTTAGTTTAACCGTCCTAAGTAAGGTTCGGGAAACCACCCTTCATGGACTGGCTACCACTAAGCTTCAGTATATATATCAGCATATCTGGAGTTTTAACCCCAGGAAAGCCAAATCAAAGGTATTCATGCTGAACTGGCTGATTTATTGACCATGTTGGTTCAAAATTTAGTCCTTTATATTCTCATTCATTCATTTGTAGTTATACGGAGCCAGCACCTAAAATGGCAAAAGTAGTTGGAATTGACTTAGGAACAACGAACTCCTGCGTGGCAGTGATGGAAGGTGGTAAACCCACAGTAATTGCTAATGCTGAAGGTTTTCGGACAACGCCATCAGTAGTCGCATTTGCGAAAAATGGCGACAACTTGGTTGGCCAAATCGCCAAACGCCAAGCGGTGATGAACCCCGAAAATACGTTTTACTCAGTCAAACGCTTTATCGGACGCCGCTACGATGAAGTAAGTAATGAAGCTACGGAAGTTTCTTACAAAGTCCTCAGCAGCAACGGCAATGTCAAATTAGATTGTCCGATAGCTGGTAAACCGTTTGCTCCTGAAGAAATTTCTGCAAAAGTTCTTCGCAAACTAGTTGAAGATGCCAGCAAATACCTGGGTGAAACTGTAACCCAAGCTGTAATCACTGTTCCGGCATACTTCAACGACTCGCAACGGCAAGCGACAAAAGACGCTGGTAAAATTGCCGGGATTGAAGTTCTACGGATTATCAACGAGCCTACAGCTGCTTCTTTGGCTTATGGATTTGACAAGAAGAGTAACGAAACCATCCTCGTGTTTGACCTTGGTGGTGGTACCTTCGACGTATCCGTGCTGGAAGTAGGAGATGGAGTTTTTGAAGTACTAGCCACATCTGGTGATACTCACCTTGGCGGTGACGACTTCGATAAAAAAATAGTTGACTTCTTAGCTGAGAAGTTCAAGAAAGCCGAAGGCATTGAGCTACGCAAAGACAAGCAGGCTTTACAACGTCTGACTGAAGCCGCAGAAAAAGCCAAAATTGAGCTTTCTAGCGTTAGCCAAGCAGAAATCAACTTGCCATTTATCACAGCTACCCAGGATGGGCCCAAGCACCTGGATACAACCCTGACTCGCGCCCAGTTTGAAGAACTTTGCTCTGACTTAATCGACCGTTGCCGTATTCCTGTGGAAAACGCCCTTCGGGATGCGAAGTTAAACAAAGGCGATATTGATGAAGTGGTGTTAGTTGGTGGTTCTACCCGCATTCCTGCTGTGCAGCAGATTGTGAAGCAGGTATTGGGTAAAGACCCTAACCAAAGTGTGAACCCTGATGAAGTTGTAGCAGTTGGTGCAGCCATTCAAGCTGGGGTACTGGCTGGTGATGTAACTGGCATCTTGCTGTTAGACGTGACACCGCTATCTTTGGGTGTTGAAACATTGGGCGGCGTGATGACCAAAATTATCCCGCGCAACACAACAATTCCCACCAAGAAATCGGAAGTTTTCTCCACTGCTGTGGATGGTCAAACCAACGTAGAAATTCACGTCCTCCAAGGTGAACGCGAATTTTCTAACGATAACAAGAGCTTGGGAACCTTCCGCCTTGATGGTATTCCTCCTGCACCACGCGGCGTTCCTCAAATTGAAGTGGTGTTCGATATTGACGCCAACGGTATCCTTAACGTCACCGCTAAGGACAAAGGTACTGGTAAAGAACAGTCCATCAGCATAACCGGCGCTTCCACCCTGGATAAAAATGACGTTGACCGGATGGTGAGAGAAGCTGAACAAAACGCTTCATCTGACAAAGAACGGCGTGAGAAGATTGAACGCAAGAACCAAGCCGACTCCTTGGCATACCAAGCTGAGAAGCAGTTACAAGAATTGGGCGATAAAGTTCCGGCTGCTGACAAGACTAAAGTTGAAGGTTTGGTGAAAGAACTGCGGGAAGCAGTTGCTAAAGAAGACGATGAGCAAATCAAAAAGCTCACCCCAGAATTGCAACAAGCGTTATTTGCTGTTGGTAGCAATATTTATCAACAAGCTGGTGGCGGTGCTACACCTGGTGCTGAACCCCAAGATGGTGGCTCCACATCTAGTGGTAGTGGCGACGATGTAATTGACGCTGATTTTACAGAGAGCAAATAATTCCCCTACTTATTTTGGGAAGATTATTTAGTCCCACCTCATATCACCCACTCAGGCATTTGTCTGAGTGGGGATTTTTTTTAGGAGAGACGCGATTAATCGCGTCTGTACAGGAGTTAAGAGGAGAGACGCGATTAATCGCGTCTGTACAGGAGTTAAGAGGAGAGACGCGATTAATCGCGTCTGTACAGGAGTTAAGAGAAGAGACGCGATTAATCGCGTCTGTACAGGAGTTAGAGTAGAACTAATATTGGTAACTCTTGATCTTAATTCTTAACTTTATTCCTAACTCCTCACTCTCAACTCCTAACTCCCTTATGCCATATCCACAAGCACCTTGGACACTTCAGGGCTATAGTATCCAAACTCTGCATTTGGTAAATATTGACCGAGTGCGCCCTTTGATTCCCTTAGAGTTAGAAATTATTTCTGTATGGCCTGGTAAAACTCTCGCTAGCGTGTATTTATCTCATTATGGGTCAGGCTCGGTACTGGAGTACAGTGAGTTAATTGTTGTCCCAGCTGTAGTTAATTTCCAAAGGAAAATCGGTGGCTGGGTTTCCCATATTTATGTAGATAATGCTGATTCGGTGGCTGGTGGTCGAGAAATTTGGGGACTACCAAAGGAACTAGCTGAGTTTACCTGGGAACAAGGAAAGCATGTTACTGTGCATCAGGGAAACCAGAAATTGTGTAGTCTTAACTATAATCAACAAAGCTTGGCATGGAGACAGTGGTTAAGTGTCTCTTGTTTCAGCGCCAAGGGTGCTGATTTGCTGATATTCCCTGCTGAATTTGAGTCTGTGTTGGGTTTGATTAGTTCTAAGTTAGAAATACCCGCCGAAAGTCCTTTTTCTGGAATCGGTTTAGGTCAACCTTGGTTAACTGTACGTTGTGAGCAGATGAATTTGCGGGTTGATGCACCAAAAGCCGTGGATCAGATGCGCGTTTAGGCATTTCCTTCTTTGAGAACAATAGCGCGGCGGTGTCTGATGACAAGGCACTTTGCGTCCATACTTATCGCATATTTACTTAGTCAAATTGCTTGCTAGCTCTCAGGTTGGTGCAAGATGTGATGTAAAGTTATTTATGGCGCGATCGCTTCACGCTATCAGCTCACCAGTTATCACCACTTCATTGGCCCTCACCCTGAATGTAGAAGTTGTTCTTACCAATATTGCAACATTTCTCCTTAACATCGTAATATTCATCATCAACATTACGATATTCATCATCAACATTACAATATTCATCATCAACATTACAACTTTCATTATCAATCATGTAATATTCATCATCAACATTACGATATTCATCATCAACATTACAATATTCATCATCAACATTACAACTTTCATTATCAATCCCGTAATATTCATCATCAACATTACGATATTTCGGTATAACCTATTTCCCAGTCCCCCAATACGCTTGGGTTAAGCCCAAAAAATTAAATTATGTAGGTTGGGTTGAGGAACGAAACCCAACGTTTTCAAGCCTTTGTTGGGTTTCACTAAAGTTCAACCTAACCTACAATTATTCTTAACCCAAACGTATTGATATAGCAATCCTTGCAGGAGTCGTGAAAAATATAGATAAGGAAACGAACCGCCAACTCTTGGAGAGGCTCCGCCAACGCGCAGCGTCTCCAAGAGTTGGACGCAAAGAGAAGAAAGAAAACAAATGATTTAGGACTGCTATATCTATGCCAGTTGCGTAAGTCCTGTATTATATTTGAAAATTGCTCTTTCACTTTTTGTAGATGTCGTCACACAGAGAGCGATCGCTCTCTGCTTTTGAATTATTCTTGAGATAATCATGTGCTACGTCACAACCGCGCTTGACAAGTTCATTGAGGTCAAAATTCCAAACTGAAACTTTATCACCACCGCTTGCAATACTCTTATCATCGGGACTAAAACTCACATTCTGACTACCAAAACGCTCAAAAGTTGTTAACAAACTGCCATCCAGACTCCAGAGTTTCACTTTTTGTTCGCTAGCTGAGGCTATTATTTTGCCATCGGGGCTGAAGCTGACACTAGTAACAGGCTCGTCGCCAGTTATTGCATTGAGATGCATTAACAAGGCGGCCGACGCATTGTCATTGCAGGGTATTGCCAAATTTAATTCGCTACGAATTAATAAAATGCTGTACTTAGGTTCCCAACATCTGCAAGTTATGCAAAGTGGCATAAAGCCCTCCTTGTTCCAGTAGTTGTTCGTGACTTCCCTGTTCGATTAATTCGCCGCGCTTTAGAACAAAAATCCGGTCTACATTGCGAATCGTAGACAAGCGGTGAGCAATAATAATCGCGGTACGTCTGAGCAAAAGCTGGTTTAATGCCTCTTGAACTAAAGCTTCTGTGCCAACATCTAAACTCGCGGTAGCTTCATCTAGTACCAATATTTGGGGATTGCGAATGGCAGCCCGCGCAAAGGCTAAAAGTTGCTTTTGACCACTAGAAATATTTGTGCCCCGTTCTCGCAGTTGAGTATCATACCCTTGGGGTAGTTCTTCTATAAACTGGGCAATGTTGGTTTGCTCTGCTGCTTGTTGAATCTGTTCAACGGTATAGCCATCTCCTAAAGAAATGTTGCTTTTAACATCGCCAGCAAACAAAAAGCCTTCTTGGAAAATTACTGCCATGTAGCGCCGCAGTTCTGCTTGTGGTACTTCCCGAATATCTATACCATCTATGAGAATGCGTCCTTGGGTGGGTTCGTAGAGGCGGCACAAAAGACGGATGATCGAAGTTTTACCCGCACCTGTAGGGCCGACTAATGCCACTTTTTCACCAGGATGAATGGTGAAATCTAAGTCTTTAATGACGTAATCATCATTTTTGTAAGCAAACCAGACGTGATCAAAACGGATTTCTCCCAATTCAGGTAAGGAAGTGAGGTCTGGGGATTCTAGATTGGCAACGATCTCGTCTATGTAGCCAAATTTCGCATCAAATATTGAGAAACGGACATTGGCGCGATCGCGAATTTCTATCGGTTCATCTAATATATCGCCTACGCGTTCTATTGCAGTAAAACCTGCTTGAATGACCGTAAATTTTTCCGCAAAATCCCTTAAAGGATCAAATAATCGCTGGGCATACAAAATAAATGCAGATAAAGTCCCAAAAGCTAAACTTTTTCCTAACAGTAACGAACCACCCAGACACAAAACAGCTGCGATCGCAATCAGACCAATCCATTCCAAGGTGGCTGAAATAAATGAATCATAAAAGATGGTTTGATCCATTTGCTGAGTGTAGCGGCTATTTGCGGCGCGAAACAATTCGGCATTAAATTTTTCCCGGCGGAACAACTGCACTACGTTAATGCCAAGCACATTTTCTTGTAACTGTGAGTTTAAGATAGAAAGTTCTTCTCGCCCTTTGTAATTGGCTTTGCGGTACTGTTGCTGAATGTAAACAATTAACCAGGTAATTGGTAACAACATCAATACCAGCAAACAAGTGAGTTGCCATTCGATGGAAAACATTAAACCCAAAATTACCAGCATGGAAAACAAATTGGATACAATGCCAATTGCCCCAGTAGAAAAGACATCGCCTAACACTTCCACATCGCTGGTGATTCTGGTGATTAATTTACCTACGGGTGTGCGGTCAAAAAAGCGTACTGCTAATGATGTCACATGCTGGAATAAGTCTTGGCGAATTGCTGCGGTGATTTGTTGCCCTAGGTTCTGTACTAAATAACCCTGATAGCCTGTCAAAATCAGTCGGCTTGCGATCGCAACTAACAATAATCCCTCCAGGATATTTAGCCCTTCGGACAAGGGGCGATTCCTGAGAAATTCGTAAGTGCTTGGTTCATTGCGAATTAGGGAGATAGCTTGGCCAATCAACAGTGGTTGTACGGCATTAGCTAGTGCGATCGGTACGAGTAAGCCCATTGATAGCGCCAACAGCCGTCCGCTACGACGGGCATAAGGCACTAAACGCAAAAACAACCGCCAGTCATTTTCACTGCGACGATTTTGCGTATAAGATTTTTTGAGAGATTGATAGATGCTCATAGTAAGAGCATTATATTAATGTTTATAAAAAAATACGCATGTTTAAAGTAGCGTTTGTTCTCCTACTCTGATACCATGCCTGAGATAGAAACTGCAAGACTCCTACTAAGACTTTATACACCTCAAGACCTGGATGAACTTGCTCCTATTTTGAGCAACCCAGCAGTTATGAGGTATTCACCCAGAGGGCCTATACCTAAAGATCAAGTAAAAGAAGTAACGCCGGAAATATTACAATTTTTTATTACACACTGGCAACAGCACGGTTTTGGTGTATGGGCTGTAGTGGAAAAAGCCAGCGCGAAATTAATTGGTCATTGTGGGCTGAATTTTTTACCCAATAGCCCGGAAGTCGAAGTTCTTTATCGGTTAGAGGAAGCTTATTGGAATCAAGGAATTGCCAGCGAAGCCGCAAAAGCAAGTTTAAGGTACGGCTTTGAGGAAGTCAAGCTAGATTGGATTATCGCCATCACTCTACCAGAACATACTGCTTCACGTCGTGTGATGGAAAAATGCGGGTTGAAATACCAGAAAAATGCTCAATTTTACAACTTAGATGTAGTGTATTATGCTCTGGCTCGTTCAGAATGGCGCTCGGATGATTCTCTTTACATTTTGCAAATTTGAATCGGGGTCATTATGCCTGAGATAGAAACTGCACAATTGCGACTAAGGCAGGAAATAAACATACCACTTCAAATGGCGCAAGAAGCTCGGAATAGAATTCTTTTAACTTTTGACTTCTGCCTTGCAGTACTAGCTTATTTGTATTAATTACTTTGTATATATGCCTGTAAGTATGAAACACTACCATACTTGTTTTTTTAAGTCTTATATCTAAAGATAGATGATTAAGGTTAAAATTTGGGAAACCTAAGAGAGGTTCATTCCTAAAAGATGTCCTGCCATTTATCGCAGAATGCTACTGAGGCCAGATGACGCAACCTTTAAATCAAATCAAAGAGTGGGAACAACGTCGTGATGAAGCAAGCCGCTACTACCAGCGGGGGGAATTCCAAGAATCTCTCGATCTGGTAACCAAGAATTTACACTTGGCTAGATCAATTCCAGACAGAGCCAGAGAAGGTTATACATTAAATGACCTTGGTTTAGCTCACCTCAGTTGCTGGCAACCTCAAAAAGCATTAGAGCGTTTTCATCAGGCGCTTTCGGTTGCTGTTGAAATTGGCAACGCGCTAGCACAAGCAACTGCACTTAGCAATCTAGGTTCTACCTACAGCCGTCTTGGACGCCTTTGGCAAGCATTGGAATATTTTGAGCAAGCACTACCAATATGCAGGCGATCGCAAGATACTCAAAGTGAAGTTTCTACTCTTAATGATGTAGCAATAATTTATACCCAGTTAGGAGAACCGAAACGGGCACTGTTGCTACAACACCAAATTTTGAGGATGCGGCGATTGTTAGGTGATTTTTCTGGTGAGGCAACAACTCTAAATGGTATTGGGTTTGCATACTACGTCTTAGGCAAGTTTGAGCAAGCTCTAGAATTTTTTCAAGCAGCGCTTCCAATTCAACGAGCTGTCAAGAATTTGGTTGGTGAAGCAATCACTTTAAATAATATTGCCTCAGTCTATTGTGATTTAGGAAAACCGAAACAAGCGCTATTGCTTTACTATCAAGTTCTTTTGACACGTCGAGCAATCGGCGATCGCTCTGGTGAGGCAACAACGCTTCATAACATTGGTTTTACCTATAGCACTCTGGCAGAGCATCGGCAAGCAATGAAGTTCTATAAGCAAGCCATTGCGATTTATGAACAACTGGGCGATGGCCTGGGAGAAATTTCAACTTTGCTGAATATGGGAAACCTTTACGCCACAACGAAACGCAAAAAAATGGCGCGATCGTGCTACCAAAACGCCCAAGAGTTAGCAGAGCAAATCGAACATCAGCCACTCCTGGAAAAAGTACAGCAGTTTATAGATTCTCTGTAGTTTGATGCAACAGGCTCAGATTTCCCACTTCTTCTTAAAGAAGTGGGGAATTTTGTTGTTCGAGTTGAAGCTCAAAAAGTTTGCAACTTCGTTACAGCCAACCATATATTGCTCAACAGGTTACGATCAATTAAGAACTAATAATTTTTTACGGCACCGCCAGGAGTCTCTAAATGTTCATTAATGAATTGTCACCTATATTCAGAGAATTTATCCAGCATCCAGTCTCATTTGTTGGTGGGTTATTCTCTGGTGTGCTTCGGCTCAATCTTGCAGAAGATCCTGTAAAAAGCTGGCTGGATCAACAGATCCGCTCCAATAGCTACACCAGAACCACAACAGATGCACATAATGGCAAAGCAAGTGGGCCTCAACAGATTTCGATTGATTGACATACTCTTACTACAATGTCTAAGTTAGTAATGAAAAGTTTGTAGTAAGGACTAAAGTCTTGACTACGAACTTGTTGAGCCATCAATTTAAACTTGACATATTCCCACATTGTTACAAACATACAATGTGGGAAAAGTTTATTTCCACCAAGCTGTACTAGTCGGTTGTCCCTTATTAAGGGATACTAAAGCCAGGTAAGTAGGTAGGCAAGGAAATATGGAATCCCTAACCTCTCGTATGCAGGCGGTACAGTCGCCAATTATTCCTATGGTTGGGGAACTTATTAAAAACTCTCCTGGAACAATCTCTCTAGGACAGGGAGTTGTTTATTACAATCCACCACCGGAAGCGATAGAACTTTTACCCAAATTCTTAGCCGAACCCGCTAATAATTTATACAAATCAGTTGAAGGAATTCCCCCGTTGCTGACAGCACTTGCAGAAAAATTGCAAACCTTCAACGGCATTGAAATCAATGGGGAAAACTGCATCGTCGTGACAGCCGGGAGCAATATGGGATTTATGAATGCCATTCTTGCAATAACTAACCCAGGCGATGAAATTATTCTGAATACGCCCTACTATTTCAATCACGAAATGGCGATCGCAATGGCTGGTTGTCGTGCAGTGTTAGTAGCGACAGATGAAAATTACCAACTGCGCCCAGATGCGATCGCTCAAGCAATTACTCCCAAAACGCGGGCTGTGGTTACAATTTCACCAAATAACCCGACTGGAGTTGTCTATTCTGAAGCTGCATTGCAGCAAGTAAATCAAATTTGTGCCACTCGCGGCATTTACCATATTAGCGATGAAGCCTATGAATACTTTACCTATAACGGGGTAAAACATGTTTCCCCTGGTGCATTTGAGAGTAGTAGCGAGTACACCATTTCTCTTTTTAGCCTTTCCAAAGCATACGGTTTTGCCAGTTGGCGCATTGGCTACATGGTGATTCCCAAACACTTATTTGTCGCCGTCAAACAAGTCCAGGATACGATTTTGATTTGTCCACCAGTAATTTCCCAATATGCAGCTTTAGGGGCATTGCAAGCAAAAGCGGAGTATTTGGAGAGTAATATAGGTGCATTGGCGCAGCCCGCCGTCGGCATCGCTCAAGTGCGGCAACTAGTACTCGACTCCCTTAACCGTCTACAAGGTTTATGTAGTATTACACCTGCTAATGGCGCTTTCTATTTTTTTCTCAAAGTTAATACTCAGATGGATGCTTTTGAGTTAGTTAAAAGGCTAGTACAGGAACATAAAGTAGCAGTCATTCCAGGTACAACCTTTGGCATGGATGACGGATGCTACTTACGCGTTGCCTATGGTGCGTTGCAAAAAGAGACAGCAAAAGAAGGTATAGAAAGATTAGTGCAAGGTTTGGAAACTATAGTTAGAAGTTAGGAGTCATTCAATTCCTGCCCCCTGCCCCCTGCCCTCTGCCTCCTTCAAGAAGGCGTTAGACTGTGTTGACGTACCTCCTTTACAATCCCAAATATAAAATTGAAAAGATGCCAATTATTAATAAGTTAATTGAAATTGAAACTGAACCAAAAATTAATATTTATAATATAACGCCACAAATCAAAGATTTTCTTGCTTCAACATCAATTAAAAATGGACAAGTTTTAGTATTTTCTCAACACACAACAACAGCTTTAGCTATCAACGAAGATGAAGTTAGATTATTAGAAGATATAAAAGTGTTCTTGCAAAAATTAGCACCTGAATCAGACAGCTATTTGCATAATGACTTGCATTTAAGAGATGTCCCCGAAGATGAACCGATTAATGCTCACTCTCATTTAATGGCAATGATGCTGACAACTAGTGAGATAATTCCCATTGTGGATGGTAAATTAGCTCTGGGAACCTGGCAATCTCTATTGTTTTTTGAGTTGGATGGGCCGCGCAAAAGAACGGTATTTTTCCAAATTTCTGGTGAATAATGCAACTTCACACCTGTAATATTCTCAGAGCAACCTAAATCTGAGAGAATTACGAACGCGACCAACAAGTGTATCAGTTGAATTTACCTAAAGCAGTTAAAAACCTGAAAGAATGTTTCTAAGCATAACCTTCCTTTCCACAAACCACAACTTTCATTGTGACAAAGGCAGAGGCAATTAGTGATGAAAAATAACGATAACTTTGTATTACGTAATACTTGGTACTATGCTCTGCCTAGTAATCAGATTAAGCCAGGTATGATGATCAGCCGCATTTTCTTGGGAGAACCGGTGCTATTAGTTCGTAGCCAGGATGGCAAAGTGTCTGCGATGACGGATATTTGTCCGCATCGGGGTGTGCCCTTGAGTTGTGGGAGATTCAATGGGGAGGAAGTTGAATGCTGTTATCACGGTTGGCGCTTTAACTCTGCTGGGCGCTGTACTGCGATACCTTCTCTTGTAGAGGAGCAGCAAATGGATTTGAGTCGCTTTGACGTACATTCATATACAGTCCGGGAAGCACAAGGAAATATCTGGATATATATTGCTGATCCCGATAACCCTCAACCTGCTTCTGAGATGGAAATTCCGGTAATTCCAGGATTTGGTGAATGTTCGCACCAGTTCGTAGAGGTGGTAAAATTCCCTTGTTTTATAGATCATGCAGTGGTAGGTCTGATGGATCCTGCTCATTCACCTTATGTTCATCGCGCTTGGTGGTGGCGAAATGAGCAATTGCATGAGGAAGTAAAGCAATTCGATGCTTCGCCCTACGGCTTTACGATGCGACGACACCGATTACCAGCAAATGGGGGTCGATTATACTGGCTGATTGGCGGTGGTGTCCCGGAAACGGAGATTTCTTTTCGTTTGCCTGGAGTCAGAATAGAAGAAACTACAATTGGTAATAATCGAGTCGTTAATTTAACGGCAGTTACACCGATTTCAGATACAGAAACTGAGGTAACTTTTGCTCTTTACTGGACACTCCCTTGGGTGGGATTTTTCAAGCCACTGCTACATCTGCTGGCGCGGACTTTCATTGGTCAAGACCGAACGGTAGTAGAAAAGCAGCAGATTGGTCTAAAATATAATCCTGTGCTGCGACTGATTAAAGACTCAGATATGCAGGCGCAGTGGTATTACCAGTTAAAGCGAGAGTATGCTCGGTCTGTCGCTGAAGGACGAGAATTTGTCAATCCTGTCAAAGGTCAAATACTCCGGTGGCGTGCTTAAAATTGAGATTTACAGCGTTGCTCCCTTTGCGGGATGATTTAGCAACTAAGGCTCATCTCTCCTGCTTGCCAAATTCATCCCACTGTTCTGCAACGCCAGATTTACTTCTCTTGCCACGTCAAGAATACTGATGAATGACGCTCCCTAGTGGGTACTGCGTATTGATTGGGAATATTTTTTCCTAAAGAGGCAGTCCAGCAGAAGTGATTGACGCAAAAAACAAAGGTATTGTTTTAATCAAGCTTTTAGACTGAAGTTCTAATGCGATCTGTCTAAAAAGTAAAACTGAGAATTTAGCCTCAAACAGCAATATCATGCTAAATCCACGGCTGAGAAGATGATCCAGCTATTTGGGAAAGCATACTTTGTCTGATTTTTTCCTTATTTCCCCATACTCTTACCTGCACTCAACCTTAATTATGTACACAATACTAAATAGCTATGCATATCCCTAAGTTCTCAGAATTACCGGATTATTCAATCTAGAAGTACGAATTATGGAACACAAAAAAAGGGCAGAAATAACATCCCAACCCGGTTTTTCGGGACAGACACTAACTGCTGCCGGAACAGCTATAGCGGCTCCTTCATTACTCAATCAGACAACTATAGCAAAGGAGGCTAGCCAAAGTAACCCAGGTGAGATGAACGTGAAACTTACTGTTAACGGTGAGCAGCAAACCCTTGAGGTTGAGCCGCGTGTCACACTCTTAGATGCGCTGCGCGATCGCTTGGGGCTAGTGGGCAGCAAAAAGGGATGCGATCACGGACAGTGTGGGGCTTGTACTGTTTTGATCGATGGTGAGCGAGTTTATTCCTGTCTGACTCTGGCAGTGATGCAGGAAGACAAGGCGATCGTCACCATTGAAGGGCTGGCCAAGGGCGATACTCTCCATCCAGTGCAAGCAGCATTCATTGATAACGATGGCTTCCAGTGCGGCTATTGTACCCCAGGACAGATTTGTGCTTCTGTTGCCTTACTTGATGAAGTCAAACGCGGCTGTGCCAGCGTTGTCACACCAGATTTGACTCGTCCCCCACAGTTGGCTGAACTCTCTGAAGCTGAAATTCAGGAGCGACTGAGTGGTAATCTCTGTCGATGTAGCGCTTACAACGGCATTGTGGCAGCAGTCCAGCAGGTAACGGGACAAAAACCGCCCTCTCCTGCCGCAGTGATGGTCAATGAACCCCAGGAGATGCTCAGATGAACAACTTCACTTACACCCGTGCTACCTCTGTGAAAGATGCGGTTGAACGGGCAACGAATGACCAAAATGCGATATTGATTGCAGGCGGTACGAATTTGGTTGACCGTCTCAAAGTCTTCCTAGATGAGCCATCGCAACTTATCGATATCTCTCGATTAGAGATGAAGCGCATTGAACGCACAAGTGAGGGTGGTCTGAGCCTTGGAGCGCTGGTAACTAACACAGCAGTGGCAGACCATCCTGATGTTCGCCGCGATTATCCAATACTGTCCCGGGCGATTCTTTCTGGTGCGTCTCAGCAAATCCGCAATATGGCAACCGTAGGGGGCAACCTACTGCAACGCACTCGCTGTCCTTACTACTACGATACCGCCTTCCCTTGCAACAAACGGCAACCGGGAAGCGGCTGTCCGGCAGCAACGGGGATCAACCGGATGCACGCTATCCTTGGGGCCAGTGACCAATGCGTGGCAGTTCAACCCTCAGATATGTGTGTCCCTCTTGCGGCTCTGGATGCTGTTGTTGTTGTGGAAGGCCCCAAAGGTAAGCGGCAGATATCATTGACAGACTTTCACCGACTACCAGGGAACACACCCCAGCGAGATACAAACTTAGAGCCAGGTGAGTTGATTACCTCTGTGGTTCTGCCCCCAGTGCCGTTTGCCAAATCAGGGGTTTACCTAAAGTTACGCGATCGCACTTCCTATGCCTTTGCGTTAGTCTCTGTGGCAGCTGCGGTTGACTTGGCGGGTGAGCAGATTCAGAATGTGCGCTTGGCAATGGGTGGTGTAGCCCATAAACCTTGGCGCTCAAAGGAAGCAGAAAAGTTTTTGATCGGCAAGAGTGCCAATACTGCAACGTTTCAACAGGCGGCAGAAATTGCACTTCAAGAAGCTAAACCATTAACTCATAACAGTTTCAAAGTTGACTTGGCAAAGCGGGCAATTCGTCGCGCACTCACGGTGTCAGCTAAAGGAGGAGGCGTAGTATGAACAAAGTAATTGGGACTGCCGTCAACCGCAAGGATGGACGGGCAAAGGTTACGGGCACGGCAACCTATGCCGCAGAACATCAAATTCCAGGTCTGGTTCACGGTTATCTTGTCACCGCCAGCATTGCCAATGGGCAAATTAAAAGCATCGACACCAGTGTGGCAGAAAAGGCAATAGGTGTGATAGATGTTTTCACGCATAAAAACTCGCCTAAAGTGTTTATGCCAGCCAACGACTTTATGACCTCGAAAATCTACGAGGCTCGTCTGCCGTTGTCGGATGACAAAATTCACTATGCAGGGCAAATTATCGGTTTGGTAGTAGCAGACACCTTCGAGCGGGCGCGTGATGCAGCGCATTTGGTCAAGGTGGAATACACAAGCCAAAAGCCAGTCGTGGAAGCTGCAAAAGCCACCTTCAAGGAGGCACCACCGCTGATGGGTCAAGAGCTAAAGTTTGAAAAGGGGAATTTTGCGGCAGGGGTAGCGAGTGCAACAACGAAACTTACAGCCACTTACAAAACAGCCATCGAACTGCACGCGGCGATGGAACCTCATGCGATCATTGCTCACTGGCAAGATACAAATTCTCTCACTGTTTACGAACCGTCTCAGTGGGTGTTGGGAACTCAGCGCACCTATGCACAACTCTTTGAACTCCCAACTGAACAGGTTCATGTCGTCACACCTTTTTTGGGTGGAGCTTTCGGCTCTAAAGCCTTTCCCTGGCCCCACGGTATTCTCTGTGCTGCGGCTGCCCGTGAACTTCAGCGTCCTCTCAGAGTCGTCCTCAGCCGACGGCAAATGACAGCGAACGCCGGACACCGCTCCGAAACCGAGCAAACTATGCGCTTGGGAGCAACTGCTGATGGTAGTTTAACTGCGATCGCCCATGAGGTTAAATCCTGTACCTCACCAGTGGATGTCTTTACAGAACCCTGTACCTCGGTCACGCCAGTTATGTACACAGCGCCGAATTTGCAACTGAAGCAGGAACTTGGAGTGCTGAACATCGGTACACCAACATTCATGCGCGGGCCAGGAGAGAATCCTGGGATGTGGGCGATGGAGTCAGCGATGGACGAACTGGCCTGGATGCTAAAGATTGACCCGGTAGAACTGCGCCTGAAAAATGAAACTAAAGAACACCAACGCGAAGGTAAGCCATTCTCAGCCAAACATTTTGCTGACTGTTTGCTCTTGGGTGCGGAACAATTTGGCTGGAAAGACCGACCAAAACAGCCCCGTTCTTTGACATCCGATGGTAAACTCGTTGGTTGGGGGATGGCGGCAGCAACCTACCCTGGCAGGCGAGGTGCAGCATCAGTCAAGGTACGGCTGCTACCAGATGGTACTGCCCATGTTCTCACCGCCGGGAATGATATGGGCACTGGCGCATATACCGTTGTTGCGGCCACAGCAGCAGATGCATTGGGGCTACCCGTCGAACAGATACAAGTAGAGTTGGGCGACTCCTTACTACCAGATGGAGGCATGGCGGCTGGTTCCATGATGACAGCATCTCTCCTCCCGGCGGTCATGTCAGCTTGTGAGCAAGTTCTGAAAACTGCTAATGCTAAGACCGCACAGGACGCGTTTGCAAATCTGAGTCAGTCCGGCCAAGCAGCAATTGAGGCCACAGCATCCTCTGCTCCTGGCGATGAAACCAAGGAATGGGCGTTCCAGTCTTGGGGCGCACATTTTTGCGAAGTCAGCGTGGATGAAGAAATCGGGCGTTTGCGGGTGACGCGCTGGGTGTCAGTGATGGATATCGGGCGAATCATCAACTCTAAAACAGTAGCGAGTCAAGTCCGTGGTGGCGTGATCATGGGTATTGGGCAAGCCTTAATGGAGGAGTGCCAAGTTGATCCAAACATCGGCTACCCCGTGGTTTATGACCTTGCAACCTATCACTTCCCAGCCCATGCAGATATTCCTCGCATTCAGGTGAGCTTCGTCGGCGAACCTGATTTCAACTTCAACCCAGCAGGTGTAAGAGGTGTAGGCGAAATTGGGATCACAGGTGTTTCAGCTGCGATCGCCAATGCAGTTTACCATGCCACAGGTAAGCGCATCCGTGATTTACCTATTACACCTGACAAGTTGATCTAAAAGGCATTGGGCATTGAAAAGAAGCTCTAGGGGCACTAACCCAAACTAAATTCTGCAAATTCTCTTTGCCCAAACAGCATGTTTCGGTCTACGGCTGACAAAATTTTATTATTGGCGCGATCGCTATTTAAACAGCGACCAACTAACTGCGCTACATCTGCACGATTGATGCTACCAATAATGTGCGGATCTTCAGTCAAAACGCCATTACCCGTTGCTGGTTCTGACTTTAGTCCACCAGGACGGATGATTGTATAGGTGAGTCCACTGGCAATTAAGTGTTGTTCAGCTTTGTCTTTCTCAGCTAAAACTTTTCCCAGTACCGCTAAAACTTGGGGTGAAGCAGCAACAACACTATTGCCAGTACCTATGGAAGACACAAGAATAAACTTTTGTACCCCAGCTTTAACTGCTGCGTCGATCAGATTTCTATTACCAGGGTAATCCGGCTTTTCTACATCTGATGGTAAACCGCCAATTGTACTGATAACGGTGTGAATAGGTGCATCTGTAAGCATGGCGCGTTCTACATCACCAAGATTCAAGGCATCTCCTTGAACTACCTCAATACCGATTCTTTCTAGTTCACTAGCAACTGCTGCTGTTCTCAGGAGGGCTTTTACCTTTAGCTGTTGCGCTGTGAGATATTGAGCAATTTCTCGACCAACACCGCGACTTGCCCCAGCCAGAAAAATATAAGATGCACTTGTCATAATAAATTTAACTACTTACGCTCAAAGGATTTTATCAGAGGATTGTCACGAAAAACATGACATGAGCGCCTAACACACCCCTATATAACATGGTGCGTTAGGCTAAAGCCGTAACACACCCTAACTTTTGATTTACTTAATCCAATTGTAGGAAGTATTTTAATAAACAATTGTGCCAATCTAGCAAATAACTTTTCTTTGGATTTACTTATGGCTAAAAAATCTCAACCCAATCTAGAACAATACCAGGATGTCAGATTATCTGCTACCACACGAATTTGGCTAATTACAGTCGCCATTCTCGGAGTTTGCGTTCCACTGTCAGCAGTTACTAAAAGCGGTGCTATTCTTCCTTTAGTTGCAATTGGTGGCGCAGCTGTTGGTACAGTTGCTGTTTGGCGTTCTGATGAGCAAAAATCAAAAACTAACTATTTGCAACAGCAGCAAATAGAACTGTTAGAGCAAAGATTAGCCAATTTAGAAATAATTGTTAGCAGTGATGATTTGAATTTGCAAATGAAAATTAAACAGATTGAGGCAAGGGATACTTTTGGCGACTCCTCTGATGTCAGTAATACACCCAGACAACCAAAACGCAAAGGTTAAAATAATTCGTAATTATTATACTGCAAGGGTTTCATTGATTTAGGATGGGTGGTTTACTTTTGCCGTGCTGGACTAGGTGATTTTTTTGTAGGGATTTGTTGTTCTCAGGAGGGCTTTTACCTTTAGCTGTTGCCCTTTCAGATATTGAGCAATTTCTCGACCAACACCGCGACTTGCCCTAGCCAAAAAAATATAAGATGCACTTGTCATCATAAATTTAACTACTTACGCTCAAAAGATTTTACTAGAGGATTGGCAGTATTCAATAATTGCTCAAGCAACTGAGATGCTTCTGGTTGGAGGCGAACATACCCAAGCTATTTCCTGGTTTTTAAGTAGCTTATTAGTAAGATACACTACCCCATTTTTGTAGCTTATGGTGACTGAAGAATTGTTTACACAAAAGGAAAGTAATAATTTTCGCCAAAATGTATTAATTGTTGGTGGGGGGCCTACTGGACTTGCCACCGCATTAATGCTGGCTAAACGTGGTTGGATAAATATTACAGTTTTGGAACAACGTGCCACTGCTGATTACTATGAACCTGACAAGTCATTCAATTATCAAATTGATGGTCGAGGTCAAAAATTCACGGACTTTCTCGGACTTACGGATAAGCTATCAAAAATTAGTGTTCCAAGTACGGAATTTTACTTAACGCAGATTAAACCAAACGGCAGTAGCAAAACATCTAAATTACCTACTGTAAATCCAAACAGGAAAACTGCCTATTGGCTGCCACGCAGAGCATTTGTTCTTTTGTTATACCAGGAAATTGAACAAAATTGGCAAGACCGCATCACTGTCTTGTTTAGTACAAAATGTGTGCAAATCAACAAAAAAGGTATAAATAACTCAAAACAGGAAAATTTAGAAGTTTTTGTCCATACAGAAAACGGCAGTGTTGTCACATTTGAACCTTATCTTTTGGTTGGTTGTGATGGTCTTTACTCCATTGTCCGCAACACCTTAAAAGAGTGGGATAAACCTACATCAGACAAATTTGAGATGAAGCTTTTTCCCTCGCCCAGTTCGTGCCTGAGATATAAAGTATTAACCCTGCCACCAAATTTTCCTCTGGTTCTTAGTGGCAACGAACACGCCGTGAGTACTATAGCATACGCAATTCGTGGGGCTTTGCGAGGTCGCAAGCGTTCTGTTTCTCTTGGCATATTGCCGCTTAAAAACCCAGATGAACCCCGTTCTGCAAATATTATTAAATACCCAGACCACCAAATATGGGAATTGAAAAACTCTGAGGAACTGTACAATTTTTTTGAAAAAGCCTTCCCACAATTGCCTATACGTCAAATGGTATCACCTGAAGAAGCTGAGAGATTTGTTAAAAGTGAAGGCGGTTACTTCCCTATTCCTCAATACTGTTCTGGATTGCAGTTGTTGTTAATCCAGGAACAAGCATGTCTTGAGATACCCCAGTCTTCATCTGCTGGAATTATACTTTTAGGAGATGCCATTCACTGCTTTCCTCCAGATATTGGACAAGGGGTGAATTCAGCATTGGAGGATGTGTACATTCTGAATGAGGCACTTTCTCAAAGTAACGACGAACTCTCGCGTACTTTGCCTTTATACGAATCTTTGCGCTTACCTGATACAAAAGCTTTGGTATACCTTGCCCAAACTGCTTATCCCTGGCAGTATAACCAAAACTCGCTTGGCAGGTTGGTGTGGTATGTCAACTTTTTTCTGCGACTTTTACTTAGTCGGTTACTGCCCTTCATATTTAATCCTCCAGCATTCTTTCTCATCCAGAATCATCAACTTTCCTACCAGCAAATCTGGGTTATGGTTCAACGTACCACCAACACCCTTTATATACTCAGTATGATACTCCTTTGTGGGTTGTTGGCTTTAGTATTGAAGGATTTAGTCGGTATTTATTGATTTTAAATGGTGCAAGAAGCTCGGAATACAATTATGGGTGAATGCGTGACTTTTGCCTTGCGGTACTAGGTTGTTTTTGTGTAGGTATTTGTTGACTTAACGTTACCGCAACCTTTGAAATGCGTGTTACTTTAAACTTTCCTTTGCGGCTATAACTGTCTCTAAGGAAACAGTATCTCTTTCTTCATATCCGTTAGAATTGATTGACATCATTTAATTCTATATACTTCAACTGCATCAGTTTATGAAATGTCTAAGTGCTATCTATCTTTATCTTTCTCGGAAACATCTGCCAATGGCTGTGTTTTTTTAGACTGCTAATATTACTGAATTTTTAATTATTAAGGTTATAAACTTGAGTAATTGCATTGGTATAGCTTACCGTAGGTATGCAATAGTTTGCCGCAGGAATGCAGATGGATTGGATTAGCTTACTTAAAGCTCAACAAGCTGACTTCCTTCAACGTGTGAAAAAACCTAAAACTTATGACTTATCTTTGCTGGAAAGTCAAGTCAAAGGTTGTCACACGGAAATTATGGCTTTTTGGGGTGAGCCATTGGCTAGACTCCAAGAACTTTCTCGCCAACAAGCAGAAGTTCTTGCCAAAAATCCGCCGCCGACGCCGCCTGAATATCCTGAACCTCCCGACTGGACGATACCTTTTCCCAAATACTTCCAACAACAAGCCCAAGATTATCTTTTGCGGGAGCATATTGTTGACGGGGTGATAACTGAACGCTTGGGGAAATTGGTAAAAAAGGTATCACAAGATACCTTGCAAAACATGATTTTAGATGATGAGGGAAATTTGTGTGGCGAAAGCAAATTTTCTTATATACTCAAAGATAATCCTCAGCTAAGTGTTCAAGTTTATGTTGCTGATGGAGAAAGTTTTAATGGTATTAAGAAAGACAAAATTAGGTGGTCGGTTACTCAAGAAGATTTAAAAAATCACCAAGTATTAATTTTTCTGTGTTTGTTTTATCCATCTACAGGTAAGCTAGGAGATGAAAAACAAAGCATAATTACAGGCTTTTTACCTGCAAATCAAATTGAACTTCCTGAACCAAAACTGTACATAAGTCCGAGTAACTTGTTGTATGCGGGGGGGTTGAGTTGGTATTTAGAATCACTTATTGGCAAAAAAGATGCGTCGCCAGTAATTAATGAGAAAGCGATCGCAGATACAATACAGACTCTACCATCAGAGCATTGTCTTAAGGGTATAATCGGTGACTGGGAATGCTGGCAGACTTTGCAAGGGCACAACAGAGGCATTAATTGCCTAGCTTTCAGTTTAGCGTGTAAGAATGGCAAAGCCTTACCGATTTTGGCAAGTGGTAGTCGGGGTGAGACGAAACTCTGGGATTTAAGCAAGGGTGAATTAATAGATACATTGTCAGAGTATCCTTGGGTGATATCTGGGCTGGTGGATGAAGTGAATTCCCTCGCCTTTAGTTCAGATGGACAGACTTTAGTAAGTTGCGGTGCAGACTCCACAATAAAGCTTTGGCATGTAGGGGCACTAGACTTGATAGATATTTTGCACAAACATAATGGAGTAGTGCGGTGTGCTGCATTTACCCCAGATGGCAGAATGTTAGCTACAGGCGGAGATGACAGAAAAATTCTGTTTTGGGATTTGATGCAACGTCAGGTAGCGATCGCACTTTCTTTAGATGATACAGCTGCTCATTCTCTGGTTTTGAGTCGAGATGGAGAAACTCTAGTTACAGGTAGCTACCGCAAAATTAAAGTCTGGCGCACCTTACCCCAGACGGGGGTAAAAAGTTTAAAGGATGCACAACCACTGCATACTCTCATGGGTCATTCTCATATCGTGCGTTCCTTAGCAATTAGTGCAGATGGTAAAATGCTCGTGAGTGGTAGCTGGGATCAAACGATTAAAGTTTGGCAATTGGAGACTGGGGAATTACTTCATACCCTTAAAGGACATAGAGATAGAGTATATGCGATCGCTTTAAGTCCCGATGGACAAATTATCGCCAGTGGTAGTGCTGATAAAACCATCAAATTGTGGCATTTACAAACCGGGGAATTGCTGGGTACGTTTACAGGTCATACTCATATAGTCACAGCATTAGCTTTCACAGCTTCCGGCGAGATGTTGGTTAGCGGGAGTTTGGATAAGACTATTAAAATTTGGCAACGGAGTTAAGACTAATTCGTAATTCGTAATTGTGGAGTCTTTAATACTCGTTAATGAAGCTCAGAACTCCTTTAATGAGTGTTTGAGCTTCATTAATGAGTATTGGAACTCCTTTAATGAGTATTGGAACTCCTTTAATGAGTATTGGAACTCCTTTAATGAGTGTTTGAGCTTCATTAATGAGTATTGGAACTCCTTTAATGAGTATTGGAACTCCTTTAATGAGTATTGGAACTCCTTTAATGAGT